>JBBQDK010000028.1:0-22715 GCA_038319625.1 Gammaproteobacteria bacterium | reverse complement strand
ATGACGCGCGCCGCCTTCGAGAATGCCATGGTCATCGTCATGGCGCTGGGCGGCTCAACCAATGCGGTGCTGCACCTGATCGCGATGGCACGCGCTGTCGACGTGCCGCTCAGTATCGACGACTTTCAGAAGGTGTCCGACCGCGTGCCGTTCCTCGCCGACCTGAAACCTTCCGGCAAATACGTCATGGAAGATCTGCATAATGTCGGCGGTACGCCGGCGGTGATGAAATATCTTCTGGAGAAAGACCTGATCGACGGTACCTGCATGACCGTAACCGGCAAGAGCATCGCCGAGAATCTCAAGGATCTGCCCGCACTCAAGTCCGGTCAGGATGTGTTCATGCCAATCGAAAAGCCGATAAAGTCCTCCGGCCACATCCAGATCCTCAAGGGCAACCTTGCGCCGGGCGGGTCAGTGGCCAAGATCACCGGCAAGGAAGGCATGAAGTTTTCCGGTCCCGCCAAGGTCTACGATTGTGAGGAAGACATGCTGGCGGGACTGGAACGCAAGGAGATCGTCAAGGGGGATGTGGTCGTGATCCGCTATGAAGGCCCCAAGGGCGGGCCTGGCATGCCGGAGATGCTGACACCGACCTCGGCTATCATGGGCGCGGGACTCGGCAAGGATGTCGCCTTGCTCACCGACGGACGTTTCTCGGGCGGTTCGCACGGCTTCATCATCGGCCACATCGTGCCGGAAGCACAGGAAGGCGGGCCGATCGCGCTGGTTCAGAACGGCGATGTGATTACCATCGACGCGGACAGCAAGACACTGCGTGTCGCAGTCGATGCGGACGAGATGGCGCGTCGTCTGGCCAAGTGGAGCATGCCGCCCTACAAGGCCACGCGCGGCACGCTTTATAAATTCATCAAGAACGTCAAGGACGCTTCGCAGGGGTGTGTGACTGACGAGTGAGTCCGGCGCCGCCTCGCCCGGTTACGGACGCAGACCGCTCAGCGCCTGCTCCACCGCGCTCAACCGCCGCTGTTGATTCTCCACGGCCTTGACGCAGACGTAGGGGATGGTCTCGCCCAATTTCAACTGACGGTACGCGAGCTCGATCGTCAACTCTTCGCACAGGTCTAGGGTGTCGATGAACGGCACGCCGGTCAGGTCCATCAGTTTGCGCGCCGCATCCCGCGTCTGATAATGCAGATCGCTGAGTCGCTTGGCCGCGTCCGGCCGCACCAGGGTCGTCACGGCGCGTTTCGGATCCAATTCGATCGGCGCTTCGCGATGCGTCTGCCAGATGGCCAGTGCTTCCTGCATGCGCACTGCGATTGACTCCAGCAAGGCCTGGCACTGGTCACGCTCGTCGCCACGCGCAGCATCCCAGTCGCACATGACGGCGACAACCTGTTCCAGAAGTGTCATGCGGATTTCCTTTGCAGAAGATTGGCAGACCATGCGTGTCCGGCAGCCGTCATTGTGGCGAGTCTCCGGCCATCAGCAGCCGGGTGTTCTGCATCTCGCCGGCGGTATCGATGTTAACACCCTGCACGCCCGGTACGTGGATCAGGATATAACCCGCCATCAGCAGCAGCAGATTGCGGTTGTCGCTGTGCAATGCGGTGAGCAGCTTGTCGGCGGCAATCTGACAGCGGTCCAGGGTACTGGGGTTATCGACAAAATCCCGGCTCATCTGCCAGCCCCGGTCCATGTCCTGGTTCATGCGGGCGAAGAATTCCCGGCCCTCGTCCAGGATGTCCTGCGAGACGTCCACCTGAAAGGTACGGTCGTCCACGTAAACATTCAGTATCATTTCCGGCTCCGGCGGTTGAAGTAGTATTGCCGCGCCATTCTAACAGCAGTCGCCGGGGCTGGCGGAATACCACAGCGGGTGTATCCCTTATTGTACGCAGGGTTGCCTGCGTCTCGTCAGAGGCTCTGACTCGCACCTCGATCGGTACGATATCGCTACTATAATAAGAGCCACTCGGCTTGTTCAATTGCCAAGGAGGCCATTCTGCAGCGCAGATTATATGTCCTGTTCCCAAACGCAGTTCAAGCCTGTCTGGCCGCGGATGATCTGGCACGACGTCGGCAAATGCCATATTCATACGTGGTACACAGCGGTATCGATGCTTGCGCTGATGGTCGCCACGCGGGTACTGAAGTGTGCTCGAAACGGGCTTGCCGAATCCAGTTATCGATGACCTGCGCCTTGCCCTGCGGCAAGGTGAAGTGTTGTTACTGCTGGATGTGCCACAGGCAAGCATCACCGCTATCGAGAGCTTCCTGCATACACACCACCCTGTCACCACAACGGGTGGCGTGACTTAGATCATCCAACGTTACGGCATGTAAGGCGCGGGTCAGCGGGGAAAGCCTGCTAGAATGTCAGTATGGTCAAAGTCCTGTATTTCGTCCCACTCGTCGATCTGCCCGGTCGCAACTGCGAAGCGGTGGCACAGCCGGACAGTGCAAGCGTTGTCCGCGACCTGCCGGCATGGCTGCGCTCGTGCGGCGGCAACGCCAACGACATCGCCCTGGTCAATTCGCAGTGCTCGTAAGCGACCTCATCGACGCATGCGGATAGACACCGCCACCGGCCTGCTGGAGAGCGCGCAACTGCGTCTGTCGCCACACTGCGATCCACGCCCGCCGCAGCAATCAATAGATTTGCTGGTGCTGCACGGCATCAGTCTTCCGCCCGGTGAATTCGGCGGACCCTGGATCGACGCCCTGTTCACCGGCACACTGGACTGCAGTGCCCATCCGTATTTCACCACACTGACCGGCCTGCGCGTTTCGGCGCATCTGCTGATCCGCCGCGATGGCACGGTGTATCAGTACGTCCCCTTCACCCAGCGCGCCTGGCATGCCGGCGCATCGAGTTTCGAGGGGCGCGAGAACTGCAACGATTATTCCATCGGCATCGAACTGGAGGGTGATGACGACACGTCTTACTGCGATGCCCAATATCATGCACTGGCACGGGTTGCACGCGGGCTGATGCGCGTCTATCCACGCATCACGCCGACGCGCATTGTCGGGCACAGCGACATCGCACCGGGCCGCAAGACCGATCCCGGCCCGGCCTTCGACTGGTCGCGATTGCAGGCACTGATCGTATCGGAAGCCGCAGACAGCTGATTCCGACGCCGAGACACTCGCTGTCGCGCGCCATCCCCCGGGCTGTTCACCACTCATACAGCGAGCGGACGCGGCTTGCATATCTGCGCCCGAACCCGGAAACTTTACCTGACCCACCCAGAGCCTAGCCCTATGATATTCATCACACTGGTTCTCGCGCTGTTGGCCGAGCGATTTCTCGGTCAGTTCCAACACCTGCGCCGTTTCGACTGGTTCGACCGCTATGTCGGCATGGTGCGCACCCGCCTCGGTTCCAGCGCTTTCTGGGATGGTCCGATGGGCGTCATCGTGACGCTGGCCGTGCCCTTGTTGGTGGTTAGTCTCGTACAGGCATTTCTGCACGGCGCATTGCTGAGTGTATTGGGATTACTGTTCGGTGTTGCGGTACTTCTTTACACCCTGGGCCCACACGATCTCGACGCCGAGGCCGAGGCATATTGCGCAGCCGTTGAAACGGGCGACGTGGAAGGCGCGCAACACAGCGCCGGCAGCCTGCTGGGTTATGACGCGCCACCCGATCTCTGGACCCGCAGTCGCGCCGTCACCGATGCCGTGCTCTCGGAAAGCAATGAACGGTTGTTCTCGGTACTGTTCTGGTACGCCGTGCTCGGTCCCCTGGGTGCTGTACTGTTCCGCCTGTCGGCACTGCTACCGGACCGCCAGCGACCAGCCGATGTCGAGGGCGCAGGGTACATGGATGCCGCGCGTCGATTGCATGAGATTCTCGCCTGGCTGCCGGCGCGGTTGGTTGCGCTCTGCTACGCCCTGTCCGGCAGCTTCGAAGATGCCATGCAAGGCTGGAACGACTCTCCCCAGGAAAGTGAACACGCCGATAGCAACAGCGCCATGCTGATCAGGACCGGCGCCGGCGCACTGCGTCTCGATGCCGAAGGTCCGGCACCGGACGAGCAGTCTCCCGAGGCGCATGTGACGATGGTCAAATCGGCGCTCGGGCTCATGTGGCGCGCTTTGGTGATCCTGCTCGGCGTACTGCTGCTGTTGTCACTGGCGGGCCTGACGCGCTGAGCCATTACCGCGCTTGCACATCTTGTCATGCTGATCGATTTACTGCGCCACGGCGAGCCCGTTGGCGGGCGCCGCTATCGCGGCCAGACTGATGACCCCTTGAGTGAACTGGGCTGGCGCCAGATGTGGCAGGCGGTCGGCAGCACGCCACCCTGGCAGCACATCATCACCTCGCCGCTGCAACGTTGCCGTGCATTCGCACGCGAACTCAGCAACCGTCACGCCATTGCGCTCAGTGAAGAATCACGCTTTATGGAAGTCGGCTTTGGCGCCTGGGAAGGGCACACAGCCGAGGAGCTGCGCCGCCAGGACCCGGAATTGTGGCAGCGCTTCTTCGCCGACCCGGTCATGCACCGGCCCGCCGGCGCCGAACCGATAGCCAAGTTCGCTAAGCGTGTCATCGGCGCCTGGGATGCGGCCGTACAGCGGCATGACGGCCGGCATCTGCTGGTGGTGTGTCACGCCGGCGTGATCCGCGCGATCATAGTACATGTGCTGGGCGCGCCGCTTGGAGCCATGTACCGCATCCAGGTCGAAACCGGTACGCTGACACGTATCCGCATCGAGGCCGGACGTCCGCCCAGCCTGCTGTTCCACGGCCGGAGACTTGGGTGAAAATAATCATGGCGGTACTGCTGCTGCTCGGTGCCGCACCGGTGCTGTCCGTGGAAGCGATCGACATCATGGGTGATGACATTCAACTCGCACGGCCGGCGCAGCGCATCGTCAGTCTCGCCCCGCACATCACCGAACTGCTGTTTGCCGCCGGCGTCGGCGCACACATCGTCGGCGTCGACGCGTGGAGCGACTATCCGCCTGCCGCCCGCAAGATCGCACATATCGGGAATTCCTCACGCATCGACCTTGAACGTGTGCTGGCACTCAAGCCGGATCTGGTCGTGGCCTGGGGCAGCGGCAACCCACACGCCGACATCGCGCATCTGCGGCGACTCGGCATACCGGTTTATATCAGCGAACCGCGTCACCTGCAGGATATCGCCGACGACCTGCGCAGACTGGGCCAACTGACCGGCTCCGATGCAACTGCGGAAGCGGCGGCGCGAGCTTTCGAACAGCGTCTGGACACATTGCGTGTAAGGTATGCCGGGCAACGATCACTGCGGGTGTTCTACCAGATCAGTGCGCAACCGCTCATGACCGTCAACGGCGCGCACCTGATTTCTGCGGTGTTGGCGTTGTGTGGCGGCCGCAACATCTTCGCCGCTCTCAAGCCGCTGGCGCCGACCGTGACGACAGAGGCGGTGCTCGGCGCCGACCCCGATGTCATCATCGCCGGCACCTGGCAAGGCGAACCTGACACTGCATTCGACACCTGGAAACGCTGGCCGCAACTCAGCGCCGTCCGCTACGGCCGATTGTATTCGGTGCCGGCCGATGACCTGCAGCGCGCCACACCGCGTCTGCTTGATGGGGCACAACAGGTTTGCAGACTGTTGCAGCAGTCCCGCCAGTAGTGTGCTCTGTAATTCTTGGAACTTGATTCAAGCACCGAGAATCGCCATGCACCAGATCATGAAGCATTCCGGTGGCGTTTTCTCTCTCCCTCCGGGAGAAGGGACGTGCTTCCAAACCTCGGTGCTTAGCGAGCCTGCGGCATATGTTCCAAACAAAATGAAGCACACCACTATTGGTGTGCAGTACGTCCTGCCGCTCGAACACGCGGGTTATACTCGCTAACTTTTTCATTAAACGTTGAGGCTTCGCGGATATCATGATGCGCATCGGGATCGATCTGGGTGGCAGCAAGATCGCCGCAATCGCCTTGACGTCGGCGGACGAGGTGCGCGCCGAGCGGCGCATGGCGACACCGGCGGGCGATTACGCGGGAATCATCACCGCCGTTGTTGCACTGGTCGATGCCATCGAAGCCGAATGCCGGACAACGGGCAGCATCGGCATTGGCACGCCGGGCGCGATTTCTCCGGCCAGCGGCTTGATCAAAAATTCCAATTCCGTATGCCTGAACGGCAAGCCCCTGCAACGCGACCTGGAGCAGGCGCTGGGTCGTCCGGTCCGGCTCGCCAACGATGCCGATTGTTTCACGCTGTCCGAGGCGAATGCCGGTGCCGCCGCCGGCGCACACAGCGTGTTCGGGGTAATCATCGGAACCGGCACAGGCGGCGGCATCGTTATCGACGGCAGCCTGCTGACGGGACCCAATGCCATCGTCGGCGAATGGGGACACAACCCGTTGCCGTGGCCGCAGCCTGATGAACTCCCGGGCCCACCCTGTTACTGCGGCAAGCACGGCTGCATCGAAACTTTTGTATCAGGGCCCGGCATGGCAATGGATTACCGAATGACCTCCGGTCAGCAACTCGCTGCGGTCGATATCGCCGCTCGCGCCGCGCAAGGAGACGCGCTGGCACGAGCGACACTGCACCGCTACACGGATCGTCTGGCACGATCGCTGGCTGGCATCATCAACGTGCTCGACCCCGAGGTGATCGTGCTGGGCGGCGGCATGTCGAACATCACCGCACTGTACGCAAGTGTACCGTCTCTGTGGGGACGCTATGTATTTTCCGATCGCGTCGACACGCGACTGGTGCCGGCGCGTTACGGCGATGCCAGCGGCGTGCGCGGCGCGGCATGGTTGTGGCCGGCGTAGTATCGCGATGAAATATGCTCAGCGGTCTGTGTCAGGGAGGCGACTGCGCCTTGATTGCCACAACACTTCTGTGCCTCCGTCGACACGTGCCAGCACGCGTGCGATCACAAACAGCAGGTCGGACAGACGGTTGAGATAAATCAGTACGGCCGGATTAACCGTTTCGGCGCGTGCCAGCGTAAGAGTACGGCGTTCGGCACGACGACAGATGGCGCGCGCCAGATGGCAGCTGGCCGCAGCGGCATTGCCGCCGGGCAGAATGAATTCCTTGAGGGGCGGCAGATCGGCGTTAAAGCCATCCAGGGCTTGCTCCAATTGCTGCGTATGATCTGCAGCCAGCACAGTGTGACCGGGCATGGACATCTCGCCACCCAGATCGAACAGCGTGTGCTGCACGGCTGTGAGGCAGGTGCGTACCGCAGCGGGAAGGACTTCGGTCAATAGCAGGCCGAGCGCGCTGTTCAACTCGTCCACGGCACCGATCACTTCGATGCGCATATCATCCTTGGCGACGCGCCGACCGTCGCCAAGCCCGGTACTGCCCTGATCGCCGGTGCGGGTATAAATTTTTGAGAGTCTGTTACCCATGAGCGCGGCCTGCGGGTTGTGCGCCGAATGGCCGGCGTCTGAAAGGCATCATTATAATGCAGTCGATCCGGGTGTGTCGGCGTCGAGACTACTTCACTAACTGGTTCAAATCGAAGATTGGTAGCAGTATGGCGATCACAATCAGCAGCACCAGGCCACCCATGACCAGGATCAGCAGGGGTTCGAACAGGCCGAGCAACGTCGCCATGTAGGTTTCCAGTTCGCGCTCCTGGTTCATGGCGGCTCGCTCCAGCATCACTTCCAGATCGCCGCTGGTCTCGCCGCTGGCGATCAGGTGCAGCATCATTGGCGGTAGCAGCCCACTGCGGCCCAATGCGGCGCGCAGACTGGCACCTTCGCGGACCCGCGAGGCGGCTTCGTCGATGGCCTCGCGCATCGGGATGCTGGACAGCACCGCCGCGGAGATGCGCAGGCCTTCCACCACCGGCACGCCGCTGGCGGCCAGAATGCTGAAGGTGCGGGCAAAGCGTGCCGCGTACAGGCCGCGCAGCAGCCGGCCGATCAAAGGCAAACGCAGCTGCAATGCATGCCAAGCCCGCAATACGGCAGGCCGGCGCAGCAGATAATTGAAAATACCGATACCGATGCCGATCAGGATCAGGATCAGGATACCGAATTCGCGCACGAATCCGGACAACGCGATCAGTCCGCGCGTCAGCAGTGGTAATTGCTGGCCGATGTTCTCGAACACCTCCACCACCTGCGGCACGACATACGCCAGCAGGAAAGTCACCACCAGTACCGCCACGATGCTGATCATGGCCGGGTAGAGCAAGGCAAGTTGAAACTTGCTGCCGAGTTGCTGGCGATTCTCGGCGTAATCGGCGAGCCGCTCCAGCACCACATCGAGATGACCGGATTGTTCGCCGGCGGCGATGGTAGCGCGGAAGTAATCGGGGAAGGCCTGCGGGAAATCGCTCAGGCCGGCGGCCAGCGTATGGCCCTCCAGTACCCGTGAGCGCACCGCCATGATCATGCCTTTGATACGCGGTTGCTCGGTCTGCTGCGCCACCGCCTGCAGCGACTCTTCGACCGGCATCGCGGACCGCACCAGGGTGGCGAGCTGGCGCGAGAACAAGGCCAGCGCCGCCGCACTGATGCCGCGCCGACTGAACAGGGGCGCACGCCGTTTGCCGGCCGCGCTGGCCTGTTCATGCACCTCCCGCACATCGACCGGCGCCAGACCCTGCTCACGCAATTGCTGGCGCACCTGACGCGGTGTATCGCCTTCCAGCACACCTTTACGTTCACGGCCGGCGGCATCGATTGCTTGGTATTCGAAGGCGGGCATGGGAAGTCAGAGGAAAGATAAAAGAGAAAAGATAAAAGGGGGAAGCGTAAACGCGAGGTTACTTTTCACTTTTATCTTTTCTCTTTTATCTTTCATCTACTCTTCCCGAGCCACCCGCATCACCTCTTCCAGTGAGGTATCACCGGCCAGCGCGCGTTGCATGCCGTCCTGGCGGATGCTGACCGAATTGCGGCGGGCGTGGGTTTCGAGCTTGTGTTCGCCGGAGCCGTCGTGGATCAGCACGCGCATCGGCTCGTCCACTTCGACCAGTTCGTAGATGCCGGTACGGCCGCGGTAGCCCAGGAAGTTGCACTTCACGCAACCCTGTGCCTTGTGCAAAGTCGGCGGCACGTCTGTGGACACGCCCAGTTCCTGGCATTCGACATCGCTGGCCGGGTAAGACTGTTTGCAATCCGGGCACAGCTTGCGTACCAGACGCTGCGCCAGCACGCCGATCAGTGTCGAAGACAACAGAAAAGGTTCGACGCCCATGTCGCGCAGACGCGTTACGGCACCGACCGCACTGTTGGTGTGCAGCGTCGACAGCACCAGATGACCGGTGAGACTGGCCTGTACTGCGATCTGAGCGGTCTCGAGATCACGGATTTCGCCGACCATCACGACATCCGGATCCTGGCGCAGAATCGCACGCAGGCCGCGCGCAAAGGTCATGTCGACCTTGGTGTTGACCTGGGTCTGACCGATGCCGTCGAGGTAGTATTCGATCGGGTCTTCGACGGTCATGATGTTGCGCACCTTGTCGTTGAGCAGGGTGAGGCCGGCGTACAAGGTGGTGGTCTTACCCGAGCCGGTTGGACCGGTGACCAGGATGATGCCGTGCGGGCGATTGATGAGCCGGCCGAACACGCCGAGGTCATGCGCCGACATGCCGAGGTGCTGCAGATCGAGACGCCCGGCCTGTTTGTCGAGCAGGCGCAGCACCACGCGTTCACCATGTCCGGACGGCAGCGTAGAGACGCGTACGTCCACAGCGCGACCGGCAATGCGCAGCGAGATGCGACCGTCCTGGGGCAGGCGTTTTTCGGCAATGTCGAGTTTGGCCATGACCTTGACGCGCGACACCAGCAAGGGACCGAGCACGCGCTTGGGTTGCAGCACTTCGCGCATCACGCCGTCGATGCGAAAGCGTACCCGCAGCCGGTTCTCGAACGGTTCGATGTGAATGTCCGAAGCGTTTTCCTTGATGGCCTCGGTGAGCAACGCATTGATCAGCCGGATGATGGGCGCGTCGTCTTCGCTTTCCAGCAGGTCTTCGGGCTCGGGCAGCTCCTGGGCGATGCGGAACAGATCCATATCGCCACCCAGATCGTCCATCGCCTCCATGGCCTGATTCGAGCCGCTTTCATAGGCGTTCTGCAGCAGCAGGTCAAAGCGTTCCTGGTCGATATTTTCCAGCCGCAAGGGTAGGCCCAGATAACGACGCACCTCGGCCAGGGTCTGCGGTGAGACCCCCGGTCCACACAGCACATGCGCGCCTTGCTCGTCGATGGTGGCCACCTGCACACGGTGGCGCTTGGCAAAAGAGAACGGCAGGCGCCGCGACGCTTCGGGCGGTGTTTCGCTGATGACGGTGTCAGGCGTCTCCATAGGTCGATCAGTGCTTGGCGTCCGGTGCAGGAACGGGGCTAGCAGCTTTTTCTGATTCAGGAGCAGGCTGTTTATCAGCTGTGGACGGCTGCATCGCCTTGTCGGGGATCTCGGTCGAACCGTGCCTGAGCATTTGTTCCAGGACCGGTAATTCCGGCTGTTCCTCACCCGGCATCAGCATGACTCCCTCGCGCTGACGTTCCAGTTGCTTCTCGCGGATATAGTCGTATTTGCCGTTGGTATACTGCGCGCTGATCGCATCATCGCGCAAAATCTTCGGGTGAATGAAAACCATCAGATTGGTCTTGGCCTTGGAGCTGTTCTTGCTGCGGAACAGCGAGCCCAGCAAGGGTATGTCACCGAGCAGCGGCACCTTTGACACACTCTCAGTCACCTTGTCTTCGATCAAGCCCCCCAACACCACCATCTTGCCATCATCGACCATCACGCTGGTTTTGATGGATCGCTTGTTGGTGACGATATCGCTGGTGCCCTGTACCGGCGGGCTGATGCTGGACACTTCCTGCTGGATATCCAGCTTGATGGCATCACCCTCGTTGATCTGTGGTTTGATCTTGAGCGTGAGGCCGACATCCTGGCGCTGGATGGTCTGAAAGGGATTGCTGACCGTGGTGCCGGTACCGGTCGTGCCGCCGCCGGTGCTGGAAAACGAGCCGGTCACGAAGGGCACATTCTGGCCAATGACGATTTCGGCTTCTTCATTATCCAGGGTCAGTAGATTCGGTGTCGACAGGATATTGGTGTCACCATCGCTGGCAAGCGCTTGCAGCAGTGCGCCGAAATTGAAGTTCTTGTCATTGAAGCGGCCAAAGCCGAGCGTGGCTCCCTGCGGTATCGAAGCGGCGGCTGTTGCGGCTCCTGCGGAGCCGGACGCAACAGCGCCGGTCAGGCCGGCGATGCCGGTGCCACTGCCGGTGAAATTGATCACGCCCACGGGATTGTTGCTGGGCGAACCGTCGAAGATCCATTGCACGCCAAGATTTTTGGCCTTGGTCGAGGATACTTCGGCGATGACTGCCTCCACCAGAACCTGAGCGCGGCGGATATCGAGCTGCTGGATGACCTGCTCGAGCGATCGCATGACGTCAGGCGAGGCCGTGATCACCAGGGAGTTGGTGGCCTCGTCGGCCTGTATATCGAACTGTTGGCCGGCGGCAGCGGCAGCGGCGGCCGGCACACCGGAAGGTCCTTTGCTCTGCGAGGTGCCGACACCCTTTAGGACAGCCACCATGTCCTTGGCCTGGGCATAACGCAGGTAGACGACGCGCGTGTTGCCAGTGTTCTCCATCGGCGTATCCAGATGAGCGATGATGGCACGCATCGCCAAGCGCACCGATTTGTCACCCGACATGAGAATGCTGTTGGTACGTTCGTCGGCGATGAAGTTCGGCGCGCCGCCGGTGGCGGGGGCCTCGCCGGGAGTAGGCTTGGAGAGCGCGATCAGGATGCGCACGACCTCGGCGGCAGAGGCATGCTGCAAGGGAATGACCTCGATGTCGCTGTCACCGGCCTGATCGATGCGATTGATGATCTTTACCAGACGCTCGATGTTGCTGACATGGTCGGAAATGATCAGCACATTGGTGGCCGGATAGGCAGCGAGGTGACCCTGCTGCGGAATCAATGGCCGCAGGATCGGCACCAGTTGCGCAGCGGAGACGTTATGTACCGGTATGATCTGGGTCGCAACCATATCGGTGCCAGCAATGTCCTTGTCCGGCAGGGTCGGGATCGCGGACTGCTTGGCATTGATATCCGGCTCGATTTTCAGAACACTGCCACTGGGAATCACAGCGAAGCCATGCACGTCGAGGATCGACAGGAACACCTTATAGACTTCGTCCTTGTTCATCGGCTTGGATGAGATCACCGTGACCTTGGCCTTGACGCGCGGATCGACGATGAAATTCTTGCCGGTGATCTCGGCCACCGTGCTGATCAGTGCCCCGATGTCCGCGTCTTTGAGATTCAGTGTCACGGTCGACTCCGGCGCCGCGAAGCCGAGCGGTGCTGTCATCAGCAGAGCCACCACCAGCATGCCGCACCCCAACCGCTCCAACCACCGGACGCTACCACCACTGACAAACCGCATAACCCAATCACCTTTCATTGTTATCACTCGCCCACAGGCTCTCTTTGATAGATGGGCAGTTTGAACGCGGCGCCATCCCCTGGCCGGCAGACTCCCCTGCCGAATCACTCGGTTTCTCCACCATCGAGTCGCACCGTCACCTGTTGTTCTATCCCGCCACGCTTAATGGTGAGATTGACGGAACTGGCCGTGGCGATGCTTTGCAAAGCCTGCGCGCCCTTCGACGGGTCGTCAAGCATGATGCCGTTGACCTGTGTGACCATGTCGCCCGGCCGCAAACCGAAGCGTAGCAGCATGCGTGGATCGCGGCCCGGCCCAAGGCGGAAACCCTGAAACACACCGTTTTGCTGAATTGGCACGACCTGCACCAGATCGAACAGCTTGGCTGGATTATTGAGAATCTGCTGCCGGTATTGCTGCAGGTTGATGCCCGAATTACCCGGCATGATCACAGGGCCGGGCACGTTCGCCGCACCTATCATACCCGGCCCTGTTCCATTGCTGTCTTCCGGCAGGCGCAAGGTTTCATAGCGACCGCCACTTTTCAGTATGACGCGATCGACCAGGATCTGGTGCAAGGTGGCGTTTCCCGGCAAGGTATCGCCGATGGCGTAGGGCTTCTCGTCGCCGTCCGGCCCGGCGATGATGGCACGGGCGGTGAGCTTGTCATCCGCGGACAAGACACCGCTGAGAGTCAGTTTGAGCTGCGTTTCCGGTGCCGTCAGCGCCGTGTCGGGGGGTGGCTCCTGTTCCTTGGCTTCACCGAACAGGTGCAGATCCGCCAAGTGCATCGCCGCTCCTGCCGGTGTTTTCCCGGGAATCAGAGCAGCGGCAGGCGAAACTGGCGCGGTCTGGATCCGGGACATGGGCCAAAGCGACCAGGTCAGGCGCGCCAGACTCCAGGCGATGAGCAGTACCAGTACCAGATTGAGTATTCCGGCGGCGCGTTCCACGGTACGGCCTTGCAGCAGTTGCGCGTACGGGATTCCGGCAGGAAAGCTGTTCAGGAATGATTTCATCGCCGCTTTGACTGTGGTTCTATCGGATGATGTTCCACGATCGGCAGTGGAGGGTCAAGCAAACGCCGCGGTCGGTGTATTGCCACCTTTCGGTCGCCTGACTGACCGGGCGCATACCTTTATTATGACCTGTGTCTGTTACGATTATGCGCACGCTGTCCCGGTTTGCCGCGGTCGCCGCGTAGCGGCGGTCGTGGGCGTCGCTCGGTCTTCACCGGCGGTTTTGGCTTGGCCAGCATGGCCTCGGTGATCGGCACCACCGGAATCTTGTAACCGATGTAGGCCTCGATCTCCGGCAACGAAAACACGAATTCCTCGCAGGCGAAGCTGATCGCGTCGCCACTGGCGCCCAGACGCGCGGTGCGGCCGATGCGGTGCACGTAATCCTCGGCGTCTTGCGGGAGATCGAAATTGAAGACGTGACTGACGTCGGGGATGTGCAGGCCGCGTGCCGCCACATCGGTCGCGACCAGTACCGGCAATTCGCCGCACTGGAATTTCTGCAGCAGGTTCTGGCGCTGTGTCTGCGGCACGTCGCCGGACAGTACCGCGGCCTGGATGCCATTGCCTTCCAGATAGGCCCAGACCTTGTCGGCGGCGCGCTTGGTATTGACGAACACTATAGTGCGGTGAGGATCCATGTGCGCCAGCAGGCCGAGCAGCAGCGGGATTTTATCCTCGTTGGCGGTATGGTACAGCGCCTGCGTGACCTTGTTGGCGGTGACCTTGTCGGGCTCGATACGCACCAGCTCGGGGCTGTTCATGTGTTCGTAGGCCAGCTCGGTGACGCGCATCGACAGCGTCGCGGAAAATAGCATGTTGAGGCGTTGATCGGGGTCAGGCATGCGCCGCAGCAGAAAGCGGATGTCGTTGATGAAACCCAGATCGAACATGCGGTCGGCCTCGTCCAGCACCATGACCTGGATCGCCTTGAGGTCAAACACATGCTGCTTGAAGTAATCGATGATGCGGCCCGGCGTGCCGATCAGGATATCCACGCCCTCTTCCAGCTGCTTGCGTTGACTGTCATAGCCGGTGCCGCCATAGACCAGGCCCAACCGCAGCCCGGTGTGCCCAACCAGTAAGAGCGCATCCTTGTGAATCTGGATAGCCAGTTCGCGGGTCGGTGCCAGCATCAGGGCGCGCGGTTGTGTCTTGGCGCGGCCATTGCGCGGCGCGTTGCACAGCAGATGATTCATGGCCGCAAGCAGGAAGGCGGCGGTTTTGCCGGTGCCCGTTTGCGCCTGACCGGCGACATCGCGTCCGGTCAAGGCCAGCGGCAGACACTGCGCCTGAATCGGTGTGCAGCGTGAAAAACCGGCCACTTCAACACCTTGCATCAGCTCCGCAGGGAGGCCCAGGCTGGCGAAGGTGATGTCGGAGAGATGTGTGTCACTCATGGCGCGCAAGCATACCTTAAATTGAGCCGCGGTTGGACTTGCATTGCCAGCGCGTTTGGGCTCAAATGTGCGCACGTCGCAAGTGGGCCCTTCCCGGCAGCTATTAACTCCAGACTCAATCTCGTTACGCACCCTGCACGGGATGCGTCGCGATGCGGCCCATCTATTCTTCGATTAGATCCCGCGCCCGGCAGTGTCGCCGTCCAGTGCCCGGCCAATTTCAAATCAAACGTGTTGGAGGTTCATATCGTGAGTTCACACATTGTCTATGTATCGGATGCGAGCTTCGAAGAAGAAGTGCTCAAGGCCTCCGGACCGGTACTGGTAGACTATTGGGCCGAGTGGTGCGGGCCCTGCAAGATGATCGCCCCGATACTCGATGAAATTGCCACTGAATATACCGGCAAGATCAAAGTCGCCAAGCTCAACATCGACGAGAATCCGCAGACCCCGCCGCGTTACGGCATCCGCGGTATTCCGACTCTGATGCTGTTCAAGGACGGCAACGTCGAAGCCACCAAGGTCGGCGCCGTTTCTAAATCACAGTTGACGGCCTTCATCGACAGCAATCTATAATCGCCCGGGTCCCGCCCTGCGGGGCTGGACGCCGATGAGGTAACATGCTAGCGTAATACACAACCGCGGCTTCCATATAAAATACACCGTCGTCGCCGGTTCCCCATTCACCACATTTATTTTTTATCAAGCGTCCCACTCGGGTCGCGCCAACCTGTGCACCATCCTTTCAATCAGCCAGATACCGCCATCACATGAATCTTACCGAACTCAAACAGAAACCCGCCTCAGACATCATCAACCTCGCCGAATCCATGAATCTGGAAGGCGCAGCACGCTCCCGCAAACAAGACGTGATCTTCGCCATCCTCAAGGCACATGCCCGCAGCGGCGAAGACATCTCCGGTGACGGCGTACTGGAAATACTGCAGGACGGGTTTGGCTTCCTGCGCTCCGCAGACAGCTCCTATCTCGCCGGACCCGATGATATCTACGTCTCGCCCAGCCAGATCCGCCGCTTCAATTTGCGCACCGGTGACACGGTTTCAGGCAAGATCCGTCCGCCCAAGGAAGGCGAACGCTATTTCGCGCTACTGAAAGTCAGCGAGATCAACTTCGAAGCGCCAGAGAACGCCAAGAACAAGGTGCTGTTCGAAAACCTGACACCACTGTTCGCCAAGCAGCGCCTGAAGATGGAAATCGGCAACGGCAGCACCGAAGACATTACCGCACGCATCATCGATCTGGTCGCGCCCATCGGCCGCGGTCAACGCGGTCTGGTGGTCTCGCCGCCCAAGGCGGGCAAGACCATGATGCTGCAGAACATCGCACAAAGCATCGTTGCCAATCATCCCGACTGTTACCTGATCGTGCTGCTGATCGACGAGCGTCCCGAGGAAGTCACCGAGATGGCACGTTCTGTGAAGGGCGAAGTCGTGTCATCGACTTTCGACGAGCCGGCCAGCCGTCACGTGCAGGTCGCCGAGATGGTCATCGTAAAGGCCAAGCGCCTGGTCGAACACAAACGTGATGTGGTGATTCTGCTCGACTCTATCACCCGTCTCGCGCGCGCCTACAACACCGTGGTGCCGTCTTCCGGCAAAGTGCTGACCGGCGGCGTCGACGCCAACGCCCTGCACCGGCCGAAGCGTTTCTTCGGCGCGGCGCGCAACATCGAGGAAGGCGGTTCGCTGACCATCATCGCCACCGCACTGATCGATACCGGCTCGCGCATGGACGACGTGATCTTCGAAGAGTTCAAGGGCACCGGCAACATGGAACTGCACCTGGACCGCAAAATCGCCGAGAAGCGCGTCTACCCCGCCATCAACATCAACCGCTCCGGCACCCGCCGCGAGGAATACCTGACCAAGCCCGACGAACTGCAGAAGATGTGGATTTTGCGTAAACTCCTGCACCCCATGGACGAACTCGCCGCCATGGAATTCATGCTCGACAAGCTCAAGGCCACCAAAACCAATGCGGACTTCTTCGATTCGATGAAGAGGCAGTAATTCAGATAAAAGGGTAAAGATGAAAGGGCAAAGGGAAGGAAAAGTGGGCTTGCGCCCCCTTTGCTCTTTTATCTATCCCCTTTTCCCTTACCTATTCATGTGCCACCGGTTTGACCTCCCAGATTTCTTCCGCGTATTCCTTGATAGTCCTGTCGCTCGAGAACTTGCCCATGTTGGCGACATTCAGGATCGCCTTGCGGGTCCATTCCTGCGGTTCGCGGTACAAAGCATCGACCTGTTCCTGACTAGCGACATATGACGCGTAGTCTGCCAGCAGTAAATATTGTTCGCCAGGCTGGGTGATGACGTCGATCAGCGGCTGGTAACGCGACGGCTCGTCCGGCGAGAAGTAACCTGATCCGATCATATCCAGCACCTGCTTCAGGCGCGCATCGTCGTGATAATAATCCCATGGATTGTAACCGCGCCGATGCACCTCCCGCACCTCGTCGGCTGTCAGACCAAAGATGAAGATGTTGTCCTTGCCCACCTCCTGACGGATCTCGATGTTGGCGCCATCCAGGGTGCCGATGGTCAGAGCACCGTTCAGCGCCAGCTTCATGTTGCCGGTGCCCGATGCCTCCGTGCCGGCCGTCGAGATCTGCTCGGAAAGATCAGCCGCCGGCACGATGTCTTCGGCGGTACTGACATCGTAGTTGGGTATGAACACCACCTTGAGTCGCTCACCGATCACCGGGTCGTTGTTGATAATGTCGGCGACATCGTTGATGAGCCGGATTATCAGCTTGGCACGTGCATAACCTGGCGCGGCCTTGCCGGCGAAGATGACCGTGCGCGGCACGCGCGCTGCGTTCGGATCGGCGCGCAACTGGTTGTAGAGGGTGACCACATGCAGCACGTTGAGCATTTGACGCTTGTACTCGTGGATGCGCTTGATCTGTACGTCGAACAGGGAATCCACATTGACTTCAATACCCATGTTCTTGCGGATCATCCCGGCAAGATGATCCTTGGCGGAATGTTTGGCGGCGCGGAACTGTTCCTGAAAGCGGATATCCTTCGCCAGTTTCACCAGCTTGCGCAACTGGCCGAGATCGGACACCCAACCGCGACCGATGCGCTCCGAAATCAGGGATGACAGCCATGGATTGGCCTGGTTCAACCAGCGCCGCGGCGTGATGCCATTGGTCTTGTTGACGATCTTGCCCGGAAAGTATTCATCGAAGTCACGGAATATTGTCTGCTTCATGAGGTCGGTGTGAATCTGCGCAACGCCGTTGACCTTGTGGCTGCCAATAATTGCAAGGTGTGCCATGCGCACCGAACGTTCGCCCTCTTCATTGATGATGGACATGCGTCTCAGGCGATCGAAATCACCGGGGAAACGATGCGTCACACCGGTCAGGAACCGGCTGTTGATCTCATAGATGATTTGCATGTGCCGGGGCAGCGTGGCTTCCATCAGCCGCACCGGCCAGGTCTCCAGCGCCTCCGGCATCAGAGTATGGTTGGTATAGGCGAAGGTCCGCACGGTAATGTCCCAGGCCTGATCCCAGGCCAGGTGATGCATATCGAGCAGTATGCGCATTAACTCGGGGATGGCGATGGAAGGGTGCGTATCGTTAAGCTGAATCGCCACCTTGTCCGGCAACGCCGTGAACGAGGCGTGGTATTTACCGTAACGACGCAGGATGTCCTGCAGAGAGCAACTGACAAAAAAATACTGCTGCTTGAGGCGCAACTCACGACCCATCAGGGTTGTATCATCGGGATAAAGCACCTTGGACAGATTCTCCGATTCGTTCTTGTCCGCGACCGCCTTGATGTAATTGCCCTCGTTGAAATATTTCAGATCGAAATCGCGCGAGGCTTTTGCCGCCCAGAGGCGCAGATTGTTCACGGTGTTGGTGTTATAGCCGGGGATGGGCGTGTCATACGCCATGGCCATCACCTCCTCCGTATCCACCCAGTGATGGCGCAAAACGCCCTGCTCATCATGGTAGTGCACCACTCGCCCGAAGAACTTCACCGGAAACAACACCTCGGGGCGCGGAAACTCCCAGGGGTTGCCATAGCGCAGCCAGTTGTCGGGGTGCTCGACCTGTCTGCCGTTTTCGATACGCTGATGGAACATGCCATATTCGTAACGTATGCCATACCCGTAACCCGGTAGCCGCAGGGTCGCCATCGAGTCGAGAAAACAGGCGGCGAGACGGCCCAGCCCGCCGTTTCCGAGCGCTGCATCGTTCTCCATCTCACCCAATTGTTCCAAGTCGAGATCCATGTCGGCGAGCGCCTCGCGGCACTCGTCGATGAATCCCAGATTCAACAGACTGTTGCTCAGTGACCGCCCGATCAGAAATTCCAGCGACAGGTAATAGACCCGCTTGGCATCATAGCGGTAGTAATTGCGCATGGTCTCCATCCAGCGCTCGATCAGGCTATCGCGTACCGCATAGGCCAGCGTGAAGAACCAGTCGCGAGTCTTGGCGGTGATATGGTCCTTGCCGATGGTATAGACGAGGCGATTGGCGATGGAGCGCTTCAGAGAAGTCGGGTCTGAGCCGAGGTAATCGTGCTTGTAGATGCCGGATTTATGCTTCTTTTCCATTACCTTTCCTTATCTTGCCAAGGATTACAAAGCTGAAAAATGCCATCGGGAATGGTGAGTATTCTTGACGGCACCACAGTCACCTTGCAACTACAGGGCCAGATTTTCTAACCGCCAAGGACGCTAGGTGCGCCAGGGAAGCCATTGATTGGACTAGAGTCCGTCAGCGTGCCAGCCTGCTGGCAAAGGGGAATAGCTGCAGAGAATATCGGTGTGAGGCGGAATAGGAAGCTTTTCTATCATTACTTTAAACTTTCCTTGGCGTCCTTGGCGGTTCAAGAGCCTTTCACAACCCGCGCAAAAACTCCGAATGCACGCGCCGGTCCGTTGACAGTTCCGGGTGAAAAGTGGCCGCCATCGATTGCCCCTGTCGCACCCACACCGGATCGCCGTCACAGCTCGCCAGCACCTCGACGCCGGGGCCGACCCGGGTGATGCGCGGCGCACGGATGAACACCAGCTCCAGCGGCTCGCCGCCAAGAGTGGTGTCGACCTGATGTATGGCGCTTTGCAACTGCCGGCCATAGGCATTGCGGCGCACGCTGATATCGAGCGCACCGAGACACTGTTGCACCGGATTTTCGACTTCGCTGGCCAGCAGGATAGCACCGGCGCAGGTACCGAGTGCGGGCTTGCCGCGGACGAAGACGCGCAATTTCTCCCAGAAATTATCGCGCTCGAGAAACTTCAGAAAGGTACTGGACTCTCCACCCGGTATCACCAGTGCAGTGATTTCGTCCAATTGTTCGGGCTTGCGTACCAACCGCACCGTCGCGCCTAGATCCAGCAGGCAGCGGCGATGCGCCTCGTAGTCGCCTTGCAGTGCCAGCACACCGACCGTCATCGGTGGGTCCGGTTACCAGCCGCGTTTTTGCAGCAGGTCCGCCTCTGCGAGGCCGGACACTGCCAACCCCTTCATGGCGCCGAGCAGATCTTCGGAAACCTCCAGCAGTACAGCCGGATCCTCGAAGTGAGTGCTGGCGCGGACGATGGCCCGGGCGCGGCGCTCGGCCTCGGCCGGGGCGCAGAATTCCATCGAATCCTGCATGAAAATGCCCGAACCGACGAACACCGCCTCGGCACCCAACTGCCGCACCAGCGCGGCATCGGCCGGCGTGGCGATGCCACCGGCGGAGAAATTCGGTACCGGCAGCTTACCGGTCCGCGCCACCATGCGCACCAGTTCATAGGGTGCCTGCAGTTCCTTGGCGCGGGCATAGAGTTCCTGCTCATCCAGCACGGTGAGTACACGCATATCGTTGACGATGGCGCGCAGATGCTTGACGGCGTGCACCACATCGCCAGTGCCGGCCTCGCCTTTGGTACGGATCATGGCCGCACCTTCGGCGATGCGTCGCAACGCCTCGCCAAGATTACGCGCGCCGCACACGAACGGAATCTGGAAGGCGTGCTTGTCGACGTGATGTGCTTCGTCGGCCGGCGTCAGCACTTCGGATTCGTCGATATAATCGACGCCGAGTTCCTGCAGAATCTGCGCTTCGGCGAAATGCCCGATGCGGCACTTGGCCATGACTGGGATGGAGACCGTCGCCATGATCTCGCGGATCTTCTTCGGTGAGGCCATACGTGCCACGCCGCCTTCGGCACGAATCTGTGCCGGCACGCGCTCCAGGGCCATGACGGCGGTGGCGCCGGCGCGCTCGGCGATCTCGGCTTGGCGGGCATCGGTCACGTCCATGATCACGCCGCCCTTGAGCATCTCGGCAAGACCGGTCTTGAGGCGCAGCGAAGTGGGTTCGTTGGGTTGTGGCATAGTGGACTCTAGTGTTGATGTCCCCGGAGGGAGGTGGGGATAAACCGACGGTTATTGTAGCATCCAATCGCTCCATGAGTGGGGAATCGGGTGGGTGGGAAAAGCGATGGATACGCCGTGTCCAGCAACGCCGCCAACCGGCTGCGCAGTAGACGCCTAACGGCCGCACCCGGTACCCATCTACCCATATGATCGTACGGGAACTGGCGGTTGCGAGCGCCGGCTTCATGACTATGAATAATGTTTATTCGCGGGCGATGGCGCGGTAACCGATGTCGGCGCGGTGGAACATCCCTTGCCAGGTGATCTGTCGTACCACTTCATAGGCGCGTGCCTGCGCGGCGCGCACACTAATGCCGAGCGCGCAGACGCACAGGACACGGCCGCCGGTGGTGATCACTTTATCATCCTTGAGCGCAGTGCCGGCATGGAAGACCTTGGCATCAGGCAGCTCTTGTTGTGGCAGGCCGCTGATGACATCGCCTTTGCGGTAGCCGGCTGGATAACCGCCTGCAGCCAGTACGACGCCGAGTGCCGGACGCGGATCCCAGTCCGCCTGCACCTGATCGAGTCGCCGATCGAGCGCCGCCTCGCAGAGCAAGGCGAGGTCGGAGCGTAACCGCAGCATGATCGGCTGCGTCTCCGGATCGCCCAGACGGCAGTTGAACTCCAGCACCTTGGGCGTGCCGTCCGGAGCTATCATCAGGCCGGCATAGAGAAAGCCGGTGTACGGATGGCCATCCGCCGCCATGCCGCGCATGGTCGGCTCGATGACTTCGCGCATGACGCGCGCGTGCATTTCGGACGTCACTACCGGCGCGGGCGAGTAGGCACCCATGCCGCCGGTGTTCGGACCCTGATCGTCGTCGTCGCGCGCCTTGTGGTCCTGCGAAGTCGCCAGCGCCAAGGCGTGCACGCCGTCGGCCATGACGATGAAGCTGGCCTCTTCGCCGACCAGAAATTCCTCCACAACCACGCGCGCGCCGGCTGCGCCGAAGGTGTTCTCTTCCAGCATGCCGCGTGCCGCCTGTTGTGCTTCCTGCACGCTGTGCGCGACCACCACACCCTTACCGGCCGCCAATCCATCGGCCTTCACCACAATCGGTGCGCCAAGCTTGGCGATGTAAGCGCAGGCCAGTTCAGCGTCGGTGAATACGCCGTAAGCAGCCGTCGGGATTTTATAGCGGGCGAGAAAGTCCTTGGCGTAGGCCTTGGAGCCTTCGAGTTGCGCCGCCGCCTGTACTGGGCCGAAACAACGCAAGCCCTGTGCCTGGAACGCATCGACCACGCCCAGAACCAGCGGCGCTTCGGGACCGACGATAGTCAGATCGACAGCCTGCGCGCGCGCGAAATCCAACAATGACGCCACATCGTCCGCGGCGATCTCAATATTCTCGACCTTGGCTTCGCGCGCCGTGCCAGCATTGCCGGGCGCGACGTATACTTTTGTGATGTGCACCGCTTGCGCCACGCGCCATGCCAAGGCGTGTTCACGTCCGCCACCACCGATGATCAAGACTTTCATTGGGATACCAAAAACGA
>JBBQDK010000027.1:0-23289 GCA_038319625.1 Gammaproteobacteria bacterium | reverse complement strand
ACTCCGTTCACACCACGCAATGTGCACATCGTGCTGCTGGAATCATTTTTTGATCCCAGCACACTGAAGAAAGCCGGCTACAGCCAGCCGCCATTCGCGCCATCATTTCGCAAGCTATGGAAGAGCGCCGGTTATTCGCACGCCATGAGCCCGGTGTTCGGCGGTTATACGGCCAATGCCGAGTTTGAAATTCTGTGTGGCTTTCCGGTGGTCAAGGACAACGTCAAGTTCGAGCGTCAATTGCTCAACGATGTGCCCTGTCTTCCACATCTGCTTGCAGAGCGAGGCTATAAGACACTGGCTTCACACCCTAATGTTCCGGTGTTCTGGAACCGCGTCAATGCCTACCGGCGCATGGGCTTTCAGACTTACTGGTCACAGAAGGATTTTGTCCTCGATGACATGAACCGCGAGTTTCTCTCCGATGCCTCGCTGTACCGGCAGGTGCTGGCAAAAATCGCCGCACCGATGGCTGCCAGGCAACCTGTGCTTGATTACATCGTGACCTATTTCGGCCACTGGAATTACCCGCTCAGTGCCAGCCGTCCCAGCAAGATTACATCGGCGTCCAAGATCGAAGAAGTAACAACCTATGCCAACACGGTGTACTACAAATCGCGTGAACTGATGGATTTTCTGCAGCAGTTGCGTGCGCGCGACCCTGACGGCCTGATCGTGGCGTTCGGCGATCACCTGCCGTTTCTGGGTGAAAACTTCGCCGGCTATGTCGATTCAGGCATGCTCGCCGCCAGGCGCAGTGACTTTACACCCGAGATGTTCAAATACTACGTCAGCACTCCGATGCTCATCATCGACGGCCCGCGTGGTCCGGTGAAATTCGGCAGCCTGCCGATGTACGAGGTACCGGCACTTCTGCTCAAACTGCTGCACATCACCGATCCGGTCATTATGGATTACACCCACGCACCCGCTGGCATGCGTGTGCGTCCGTTGCCGGGTCTGCACTTCGATCTGCTCGACGACGGTAAGGTCGAAGCGTGCAAGGAACCGCCACTCTCGGCGTCTTGTCAGGTGTCGACACTTTGGCTGCAGAACGTGCTGTCAGTCAGCAATGATCTGTTCATAGGCCATCAGTTCACCCTGCCGTCGCACCCATCCATCACGGAGCCCCGGGCACAGCCTGCGGCGCAATAGACCGGATTTAATGCGCTGCGCGCATGTTATCGACTGCGTCAATCATTTTGTGATAGATGAAGCGTCTTACGCTACCGGCGACGCGCCGTGGGGCACGTGCGTACTGCGTCAGTCCACGATCAATCTTCCCCATTGTTGTCGCCGTTGTCATCGCTGTCCGGGCCGGTATTCATGGCCAGATCCTTGATCTTGCGCGTCAGGGTATTGCGGCCCCAGCCGAGCAATTTCGCCGCGTCCTGGCGACGTCCGCCAGTACGTTGCAAAGCGACCTCTATCAAAGTGCGCTCGTATATCGGCGTCGCGATATCGAGCAGGTTGTTGTCGCCCTGCGCCAGTTGCTGTTCCGCCCAGTGTCGCAGTTGCATGTCCCATCCTTTCGCATCGCCGCCCGCTGCAACCGATTCACTGCGCAGTTCCGGTGGCAGGTCTTCCATATGCACTTCGCGCCCTGACGCCATAACGGTCAACCAGCGACAGGTGTTTTCGAGTTGCCTGACATTGCCTGGCCAGTCTTTGTGCACCAGGAAATCCAGTACTTCGGGGCGCAGTACCTTGGGCTCGACATTCAATTCATCGGCCGCCGCATTGAGGAAATAGCGTGTCAGTTGCGGCAGATCCTCGCGCCGTTCACGCAAGGGTGGAATGTGGATTCGAATGACGTTGAGACGGTGGAAAAGATCTTCGCGAAAGCGGCCATCCTTGACGCAGTCTTCAAGGTTCTGATGGGTGGCGGCGACGATGCGCACGTCGACCTTGATCGGCGTGTGTCCGCCGACGCGATAGAACTCGCCATCCGACAGCACTCGCAGCAAGCGCGTCTGCAATTCGGCGGGCATGTCGCCGATCTCGTCAAGAAACAAGGTACCACCGTCGGCCTGCTCGAAACGGCCGTGACGCATATTCTGCGCACCGGTAAACGCGCCCCGTTCATGACCGAACAATTCCGACTCCAGCAAATCGCGCGGGATTGATGCCATGTTGAGAGCGATAAATGTATTCTGCGCGCGTGGACTGTGGCGGTGCAGTGCACGTGCCACCAATTCTTTGCCGGTGCCCGATTCACCATTGATCAGCACAGTAATATTGGAGCGCGCCAAACGACCGATGGCGCGAAAGACTTCCTGCATCGCCGGCGCTTCACCGATAATTTCGGTAGTCGTTTGATCGGCAACCTCGACCTGTGCGCTGCCGCGTTCACGCCGAAATTCGACGGCGCGTTGTACCAGTGCCACGGCCTCGTCGACATCGAAAGGTTTGGGCAGATATTCGAAGGCCCCACCCTGATAGGCGGAGACTGCGCTGTCCAGATCGGAGTGGGCGGTCATGATGATCACCGGCAGATCCGGATAGGCCTCACGGATCTGGCCGAGCAGACGCAGTCCGTCCACGCCGGGCATGCGGATATCACTGACGATGGCATCGGGTTGTACATGCTCGAGTTCCTCCATGACGCCTTTTGCACTTTCGAAACTCGACACATCCATGCCTGCCTGTTTGAAAGCGCGCTCCAGCACCCAGCGGATGGAGCGATCGTCGTCGATTACCCAGATGTTTTCGCGCTTATTCATCGGCATCTTCCAGAGGCAACAAAAGTGTGAAGACGGTATGGCCCGGTCGGCTCGTGCATTCGACCAAACCGTTGTGCTGATTGACCAGCGATTGTGCGATCGACAAGCCCAGTCCGGTACCGTTGGCACGTCCCGTGACCATGGGGTAGAAGATGTTTTCGATCATATCCGCTGCGATGCCCGGTCCGTTGTCGACGATGTCAAGACGTACCACCAGTTTGAAACGGCGGTGACCGATAGTGACCTGGCGTCGCACTCGCGTTCGCAACAGTATCGTACCTTGCGCTCCGAGTGCCTGATGCGCATTGCGCACGATATTCAGTACCGCCTGGATCAGCATGTCCCGATCTGCGTTCAGGAGCGGGATGCTGGGGTCGTAGTCACACTCGATCTGAATGGCCTGGTAGGCTTCGGCGCGCACCAGGCCGCGGACATGCTCCAGCACTTCATGGATATTGATGGCGCGCTTTTGCGGCAGTGCGTTGGGGCCAAGCATGCGGTTCATCAGACTCTGGAGGCGATCGGCTTCCAGGATTATGATGCGCGTGTACTCCTTTAAATCCTCGCTGGGGAGTTCGCGCTCCAACAATTGTGCCGCACCGCGCAGCCCGCCCAGGGGGTTCTTGATCTCGTGCGCCAACCCCCGCACCAGTGCACGCGCCGCATTGTGCTGGGCTAGAAGGTGCTCTTCGCGCGTGATGCGCAGATGCCTGTCCACGCGCAACAACTCCATCAATAAGGCGGGTGGCTGGCGGGTTTCGAGCAAGGGCGTGATGGTGCAATCCACCGTAATCACTCGCCCCTCTGTCCAGTCCAGCCGCAATTCACGTTCGGTGTAGGGGTGGCCGCTGGCCAATGCGCGTTCCACATCCACGGCGAAGATGGCCGCGGCAGGCATCAACTCACGCAAACTCTGGCCCTGCAGTTGCCGGGCGCTGGCGGCAAGCAGCGTCTCGCCCGCCGGGTTGATATACACCAGGCGTAACTCATGATCGAACAGCAGTGTCGAGGTGGTCAGATTCTCGAGCACGCGTTGTGCGATCTCCCTCAGCTTCGACATGTGGCCGTCCATTATTAAGTAAGTGCAATATGCAAACCAACAAGCCGGCGTCTCGGATGAATTATCGACACCGCCTTTTATTGACCTAAAGTTTTATTAAAAACAGCAGGGTACCAACCGTTTGGCGGTGCCGCACGGGCGCCCTGAAAGAACAATTTGAAGATCATACTGTGATGGCGCGCACTAACATAGTGCGCAATATACTCTGTGGATGGGCGCCCTCGTCCGGGACACGCATGCACGAGGCGGTGGTGAACAGCAAACCGCGCTAGGACGCAGGCACCATAGGCGACCGTTTACCGTCTTGACTCGCGCGCCGGCTATTTTCATCTGGCGACGCGGTAACCGGTTTCAATGCGCCCGTCTTCTCAGCCGCGCGTTGCAAGGTAACCGTGATGATGTCGGAGCTGACCTGCACTTGCCCGGCGGCGTCGATTACCTGTGCCTTAAGGGTGTGGCTGCCGGGTTGCAGATCGCTGATCGTGAAGGGCCCTGCGTCGTTGTGAATGCTGAGGTTATTGCCGTCGACCGTAACGACCAGCATATGGCCCACTCGGCTTTTTAGTGGTGGAACAATCTCCAGCTGGATGGTAAGCACATCGTTGGACTCCCTTACCGTTGCACCGGCGGCAGGTTTACGGAAGCGCAAGGCGGTGTAATAGCTATCGACCGATGGCGCGCCGGTCTCACTCCGTGGTAACGGCAAGGATTGATACGTTGGTGTGAACTGTTCGGGGATTCTTTTCGCACCGGGACCGGGTTTGTCCGAAAACACGACATTGCCCTCGCCGTCGACCGACCGGTAGATGTCGGCGCCTGCAAATAACGGCGCCAAGCTGAGGATCAGGGCCAGTAAGATTCTCATACTGCTAACAATAACCAAGCTTATGCGGCGTCGCAAGGATATCAGGCGGTGCACGAAAAAACGCCCCCGTGAGGGGGCGCTTGTTACCACACGGCGAAAAACACGTCTTACAGACTGTAGTACATATCGAACTCGACCGGATGAGTGGTCATGCGCAGACGTGTGACTTCCTGCATTTTGAGGTCGATATAGCCGTCGATTACATCGTTGGTGAAAACACCGCCGACGGTCAGGAACTTGCGATCCTTGTCGAGGTGCTCAAGCGCCATATCCAGCGCATGGCAGACCTTCGGGATCTTCTTGTCTTCTTCCGGTGGCAGATCGTACAGGTCCTTGTCCATGGCTTCGCCCGGGTGGATCTTGTTCTGGATGCCGTCGAGACCGGCCATCATCATAGCGGAGAAGGCCAGATAAGGGTTGGCCATCGAGTCGGGAAAGCGCAGTTCAATCCGTCGCCCCTTGGGATTGGGAACATGTGGAATACGAACCGACGCCGAACGGTTGCGTGCGGAGTACGCCAGCATCACTGGTGCTTCGAAGCCAGGCACCAGACGCTTGTAACTGTTGGTACTGGGGTTGGTCAGCGCGTTCAGGGCACGGGCATGCTTGAAGATACCGCCGATGTAATATAGCGCGATTTCTGACAGGCCGCCGTATTTGTTGCCGCTGAAGATATTCTTGCCGGCTTTGCCGAGCGACATATGCACATGCATGCCGCTGCCGTTGTCGCCGACCATCGGCTTGGGCATGAAGGTAGCGGTCTTGCCATACGAATGGGCGACATTCATTACCACGTATTTCAGTATTTGCACCTCGTCGGCCTTGCGCACCAGGGTATCGAAACCGACGCCGATTTCGCACTGCCCCGCGGTGGCGACCTCGTGATGATGCACTTCGACCTTCATGCCCATCTCTTCCAGAGCCAGGCACATGGCGGAACGGATGTCTTGCAGAGAGTCGACCGGCGGTACGGGGAAATATCCACCCTTGACGGTCGGACGGTGGCCGATGTTGCCGTCCTCGAAGACACGCTCGGAATTCCATGAGGCCTCGTCGGAATCCACTTTGCAGAACGATCCGGACATATTGGCGCCCCAGCGGACGTCGTCGAAGATGAAGAATTCGTTTTCGGGACCGAAGTAGGCGACGTCCGCGATACCCGTCGATTTCAGATAGGCCTCGGCACGCTTGGCAAGGGAGCGCGGGTCGCGTTCATAACCCTTCATGGTGTTGGGCTCAAGAATATCGCAACGCAGATTCAGGGTGGGCTCATCGAAGAACGGGTCCATGATCGCAGTCTCGGCTTCGGGCATCAGCACCATGTCGGATTCGTTAATGCCCTTCCAGCCGGCGATGCTGGAGCCATCGAACATTTTGCCCTCCTTGAAGAAGCCGGCATCGACGATGCTGGCAGGCATGGTGACGTGCTGCTCTTTGCCGCGAGTATCGGTAAACCGCAGGTCGACGAACCTGACGCTGTTGTCTTTAATCATCTTCAACACTTTTGCGGACATGGGTACTCCTCCAGGGAAAGTTAGGTCAATGCGGTGCGCCTAGGCGTCTCGTGTGCATGTGAGGCCATGAGGTGCAGAATCTATGCCACGGATAATCAATAACAATAACAAATATTTATGCTGCACATTGGGGTGTGGGAGCGCATACTACGCACCATATTGGCGCTCAATATACTGAGCTTGCTCTATTTCAGTGCATCTCGTTACGCCGAGCGAGTTAATGGAAGTGAACATCCACAGCGCCGATCTCGGGCAGGTCCGCTGCCGCCCGACGAAAGGCCACAGACAGCTCACGTGCCTTGTCCAGGCTGTCAGCCACGTGCAACGGCAACAATACCTCGACGTGCACCTTACCGTCCAGATAATGCAACGTCACGTCCTCGACCCGTGGCGCGGCGGCGATATCCTGCCACTGCATACGCAGGCGCCGCAAGACCTCCGTGCGTTCCGGCAGTTTGCTGCACGAGGCACTGCGTTCGTCATCCTCCGGGTCGATGTGCACCATGACATCGCTGACCTCCTCGATCTCCTTGATCAGCTTGTTGCGCACCGTCTCGCTGATCTGGTGGCCTTCCGAGACGCTCAGGGTGGGATCGACCAGAATATGAACGTCAACCAGCGCGTCGGGCCCCATCTTGCGGGTACGCAGCATGTGGCAGGCGTTGACGCCCGGCACTGCCATGATCGCCATATGAATGGCCTCGACCCGTTCGGCCTCCAGACCGGTATCGATGAGCTCGCGCAGCGCCTGCCAAATAAGATCCCAGCCGATTTTTATGATCATCAGTGCAACACCTACCGCGGCCAGCGCATCCAGGTATTTGAAGCCCATCAAGGTACCACCCACACCGGCGATCACGATCACCGACGAGATGGCGTCGCTGCGGTGATCCCAGGCGTTGCCGCGCAGCATGCTGGAGCGCAGTCGCCGCGCGGCGCGAAAGGTATAGTGATAGAGGGTCTCTTTGGCGATCACCGACACAAGCGCCACATAGAGCGCGATGATTTTCGGTTGTAGCAACAGCTCGGGACTCAACAGGCGGCGCACGGCATCGAACCCGATGCTGATAGCAAAGCCGCCGAGGATCATGCCCTGGATTACCGAGAACACCGTTTCGATGCGAGCATGACCATAAGGGTGGTCGGCATCGGCATCGCGCGTGGCATGTTTGGCGGCGAAGATCAGCAGTATGTCGCTGGCCAGGTCCGAGAGCGAGTGCAGCCCGTCGGCGGTCAGACTCTGGGATTGTGCCAGAAAACCGAACAACAGTTTCAGTGTGGCAATGCCGGCATTGACGACGGCGCCCACCAGGGTGACGTAGCGGATGTCCTTGTAACGCGCCATGCCATTGTCAGAGGCGGGTGTCAAATCCCGTGGAGTGGTACTCATACAACGTTTCCGACTTGAATGAGGATGATTATTTCACCTTCGTGTTCGCGCGTCTCCAGCACATGGTGGCCATTGATGCGGCACCAGGAAGGGATGTCGTAGCGCACCCCCGGATCCGTGCATGCCACCTCCAATATGTCACCCGCACCGAGTTCCTTGACGCGGTCCTGCACGCGTATGACAGGCAGCGGACACAACAGGCGCCGTGCATCCAATTTGTGTTGATTCACAGCAGCCACTCGTCGCGAATGTCGGCCGTTGACAATGGCGCCACCTCTACAATCCACGCCGCTCCATCGGTCGTTGTGATGCGCACACTGACCTCGGCGGCATCACGACCCTGGCTGTAACGTGCGGTGATGCGTGCGGCGAGCAGCAGATCATCCTCGTCCGCCGTGCCGTCCAGCAGCACTATCGGTCCATTTCGATTGAATGCCTGCAGATAGGTGAACTGGCGTCGGTAGCCTTCCAGATAGCGGCTTTCGCCTTCTTCACGCGGAATGATCAACTTAAAATGCGGGCGCGGCCGCAGGTGCCGGCCTACCTTCAGCAACATGATGTCGTCGAGCTCGTAATCGCGTTTGCCGCGCGACTGCCATAAATCGCTGAGCTTGACCGAGTACTGTTCATTGGTCAGGAAACAGCAACCGCCCGCGGGCTGCGCATAATCGACGAAGCCGTATTGCGCCGCCAATGCCATCTGCGGTTTGCGTGAACGGCCGTTGAAGTTGAGCAATTTTTCTCGCTCTACCCAGCCTTGCTGTTCCGGCAATGTCTCCGGCAGCAGCTTGGCGCACAAGGGCCACAGCAGACACGCGCCAGCACCGGATTCGCGCGCCACCACTGGCATGGTATCGCGGCGCTGCGACATCGGCCGCTGACCGACGACTTCTCCGGTGATGATGAAATCAAAACCCTGTTGCTGCATCCATTCGTGCGCCTTGCCGACCATGAAGCCCTTACAGTCCAGACAGGGATTGAGATTGGCGCCGTAGCCGTGCCTGGGATTGAGCACGACCTGTTTATATTCCTCGATGACATCGACGATGTGCAACTTGATGCCGAGTTGTTCGGCCACCCACAGCGCATTGTTGCGCTTAGGCTTGGTACTTTCGTGCTTGCGGATTGCGTGAGTGTGTCCCTCTACGCAGAAGCCGGTGAAAAAGTTAATACCCTCGACGTGCACACCCTGATCCATCACCACCTTGGCAGCGAGCATGGAATCGAGACCGCCCGAAATCAGGGCGACGGCTTTGCGGGTTTGGGTCATGGGAATGCGGACCGGGTTACTGGGGCGCTTATTCTAGACCTGATGACGCGCCAAGGTAACCACGCCGCGCGCAAGGATTCCGGCGCCAGCGGTAAAAAACGTCACAGCATGACATCGCGGGCGTCCGGCAATATGTCGAGAATCAGGTACTGCGCGGGCAAAAACACACTTTGGCGACGCACGCGCTGTTACGTAATGACCGGCAGGCTCAGTGGTGGCGCAGATTCTTGCTTAGTCGTACCGCCGGACTGCCGTCTTCGTAGAATTGCTCCAGACGTCGCTCCTCCCTATACCCCAAATCCCGATACAGGCGCAGTGCGTGGGTGTTGTCCGGACGCACCTCGAGGCGCAAGGCCAGACAATTACGCGCGCGCGCCTCGGTCTCGGCGGCCGCCAGCAATTGCCGCGCGATGCCGCGACCGCGCTGCGCCGGCTCGACTACCAGCGAATAAATGCGCGCGGTCGAAGAGTTGCGCCGATAATGCACCACAGCATCGCCGAGCAGCGCACTGCCCTCTTCATAGACCAGTACAGTGCCCCGACCACGGCGCAATAAATCCTGAAAATTGCGTGCGCTCATGCGGTCAGTGGGAAAAACCGCCTCCAGTGCGACCAATGCAGGAACATCGGCAGGTACCGCGTGCCTGATCATGTGATTCTGTATAACGGATCAAACTGTGTCGCCATGCGCACCGTTCCAGATTCCGAGGTCATCGAGTTCACGACGCAGGCGTTCGCGTTCGCTGCACTCCTCGATGCTGCGCAGCGCGGAGCGCTTGCGCAACGGCTGCCCAATGTCATCCGCAGCGTCCGCGGGCTCAGCTTTGGGCGTGTCTTCGGGCCAGGCCTCGTCGGTGTCGGCACTTTCAAACTTGTCATCGGCAAATTCATCGGTGGTTGTTTCTGGTTTTATGATCGCGCCTCCACGTCTGCATAGCAACAGCCCTTATCAGCGATAACTGATTATTCCGCGTGTCTTTTATAACTTTTGCCGGATGGCACACAAGAACGCTTGGGGCCGACAGTCGCTGTGCCTGCGGTTTGTGAGGTTTACGCTTGCAGAAATAAAACCGAAGAAAGTTTAGTGCTTTTTTCGGTGCTTGCCGCCGTCGGCCGGCGTATCGGCCGGTGAGCGCCAGTGCCGCAACGACTGGCTGCTGCCGGTGTCGTGCCACAACTCGATGGCCTGGAGCAGATCGAGCGTCGGTGCACCGGTCAGGTTGCTCATGGCCTGCAATACTTCCATAAGTGCCACGAAACTGTGCGCGAGATGCGAGTAGAGTGCGGCACTGCCTGGCACGCGATCATCAGCCAAGTGGCCATAGGCCGCACGACCCAAGTCGACATAATAGCTGACCCTGACCAACCGACGTTCGGCGCTGCGCGGGAACATACCGGAGTAGAGTAGGCATTGATCGCCCACATCGCGCAGGCGATCGTGGCCCTGCCGTCCCGGTGCGGTGACGCCTTCGAGGAATTCGCGCGCCATGACGGCAGTCGCCAGTGTCGGCCGGCCAGTGAAACGCATCAGGAGAAAGACGAGATAGCTCTCCAGGGTTTCGTCGAGCCGTTTGGCGCAACGCGCTTCGGCCTCGCTGACCAGCGAATGCCATTGAGCTGTAACCGTCGGTTCAAGCACCAGGTCGGACATATATGACCCTCCATTCAGTCACTACAGCGACCGCGAACACATATGTCTTTAACTAGCATGTTTTAGACCAGACCATTGCAAAAAGACAGGCGCATAGCCACAGGCTTCGCGCTGCGGCTATACTGTCGGCCGTTTCGACCCTATTAAGAAGAGTTGGCTAAACCCTTGTCTGACATCGCTCACGCCACAGCGAACCCGATAACAAGCTTTCAGGGACTGATCCTGGCGTTGCAGGACTATTGGGCCCGGCAGGGCTGCGTGTTGCTGCAACCCTATGATATGGAAGTTGGCGCAGGCACGTTTCATCCGGCAACCTTTCTGCGCGCCATCGGCCCGGAGCCCTGGAGTGCCGCTTATGTGCAGCCCTCGCGCCGGCCCACCGACGGCCGCTACGGTAACAATCCCAACCGTCTGCAGCATTACTACCAGTTCCAGGTGGTCATCAAACCCTCGCCACTGAACATTCAGGAGCTGTATCTCGGTTCGCTGCGCCGCCTCGGCCTGGATCCCTTGGTGCACGATATCCGCTTCGTCGAGGACAACTGGGAATCGCCCACGCTTGGCGCCTGGGGCCTAGGCTGGGAGATCTGGTTGAACGGCATGGAAGTCACTCAGTTCACGTATTTTCAGCAAATCGGCGGCCTGGACTGCAAGCCGGTCACCGGCGAGATCACCTACGGCCTGGAACGTATCGCCATGTATTTGCAAGGTGTGGAGAGCGTCTTCGATCTGGTCTGGACCGATGGACCGCTGTGCTGTGTCACTTACGGCGATGTGTTCCATCAGAATGAAGTCGAGATGTCGACCTACAATTTCGAGCACGCCGATTCCGATTCGCTGTTCACTTGGTTCAATACCTGTGAAACCGAGAGCGCCAAACTGATGGCCGCCGGCCTGCCGCTGCCGGCGTATGAGCAGATGCTCAAGGCTTCGCATACTTTCAACCTGCTCGACGCGCGCCGCGCGATTTCAGTCACCGAGCGGCAACGCTATATCCTGCGCGTGCGCGCGCTGGCACGCGCCGTGGCGCAGGCTTACCACGAGCGCCGCGAGGCACTGGGCTTCCCGATGTGCAAACCCAAGGCTGGCGGCGCATGAGCGCGGCACGCGATCTGCTGCTTGAAATCGGCACCGAGGAACTACCACCCAAGGCCTTGCTGGCCTTGTCCGAGGCCTTCGAAGCTGCATTATTAGAGGGACTGACCAAGGCCGGTTTGGGGTATGGCGTTGTGCACAGCTATGCCACACCACGCCGACTCGCGGTACAAATCGAGGCGTTGTCCGCCGCGCAGCCGGACCAGGTGCAGGAACGACGCGGCCCCGCCGTATCCGCCGGTCTCGATGCCGCCGGCCAGCCGACCCAGGCCGCGCTCGGCTTCGCGCGTTCCTGTGGCGTGGATTTCGGGCAGTTGGAACGGCTGGAAACCGACAAAGGCGCCTGGCTGGTATACCGTCACACGCAAACCGGCAAAGCCACTGTCGAACTGCTGCAGCCCTTAATCGAGGATGCGCTGGCAAAGCTGCCCATTCCCAAGCGCATGCGCTGGGCGGATCTCGATGTAGCCTTCGTGCGTCCGGTGCATTGGGTGCTGTTGCTGTTCGGCGGTGATGTCGTCGACGCCACGGTGATGGGCCTGCGCGCCGGCCGTCTTACCTACGGTCACCGCTTTCATCACCCGGATGCCATCAGCATCCAACAAGCTGCCGATTATCCCGGCATATTGCACAGCACGGGTCACGTGGTAGCAGGATTCGCTGTGCGACGCACGGCGATCCGCAACCAGGTCGAAACAGCGGCCGACAAGGTGGGCGGTCAGGCTGTGATCGATCCGGCTTTGCTCGATGAAGTCACTGCTTTGGTGGAATGGCCGGTCGCCCTGCTCGGTCGTTTCGAAGAGCGTTTCCTGCAAGTGCCGCAGGAGGCGCTTATCTCGACCATGAAGGGCAACCAGAAATATTTTCATGTAGTGGACAGCGCAGGCCGCCTGCTGCCGTACTTCATTACGTTGTGCAATATCGACAGCCGCGATCCCGCCCAGGTGATCGCCGGTAATGAGCGCGTGATCAGGCCACGTTTCACGGACGCGGCGTTTTTCTGGGAACAGGACCGCAAACAACCGCTGGCCGCGCTACGCGATGGTTTGAAGAGTATTGTCTACCAGCAAAAACTCGGCTCGCAGTACGATAAAAGTCTGCGCGTCGCCGCGCTCGCACGTGTCATCGCCACAGCCATTGGCGCAGACCCGGTGCGCGCCGAACGGGCCGCCGCGCTCGCCAAGTGCGACCTGCTCAGCCACATGGTCGGCGAATTTCCGGAACTGCAGGGTGTGATGGGCCGTTATTGCGCGCAGCACGACGGCGAAGACGCCGAAGTGGCATTGGCCATCGACGAACACTATATGCCGCGTTACGCCGGTGACGCCTTGCCGGATACAGCCACCGGTCAGGCGCTGGCACTGGCCGACAAGCTCGACACTCTGGCCGGTATCTTCGCCATCGGCATGAAGCCCACGGGCGATAAAGATCCCTACGGATTGCGCCGCGCCGCGCTCGGAGCATTGCGCATCCTTATCGAACGGCAACTGGCGCTCGATCTGGAAGACCTGCTGCGCCAGGCCGTGGTCGCCATACCGGTAAAGGCGGCGGCGAACGATACTGCCGCGGCGGTTTTCGAATACATGATGGAGCGCCTGCGCGCCTATTATCAGGACAGTGGTGTGTCCGTCGACGAATTCGACGCGGTACTTGCTACGCGACCCGTCAGCCCCTATGATTTCGAACAACGCGTGCGCGCCGTCACCGCCTTCCGCCGTTTGCCGGAAGCCGAGAGTCTGACTGCCGCCAACAAGCGTATCCGCAATATACTCAAGCAGGTCGACGGCGCGGTACCACAGCTCATCACGCCGCAACTGTTCACCGAGTCTGCCGAGAGCGAACTGTATGCCGGTATTACCTCACTGCTGACCGATGTAACACCGCTACTCGATGCCGGTGATTACAGCGGTGCTTTGACACGTCTGGCCAGTCTGCGCCAACCGGTGGACCGGTTCTTCGACAGCGTCATGGTGATGAGCGACGACGCGGCGCAGCGTGATAACCGACTGGCGCTGCTCAATACTCTGAGCCAGCTGTTCCTGCGAATCGCGGACCTGTCCCGGCTGCAGCAGTAAACCTGAACCGCGGCGTGTTTATCTCACGCCACTCTTGACGTACTCTTGCGTCGTTCCGTCACTGACTATGGTTGCGCCATGACCAAACCAGATCCCGACTCCTATCAGAGCATGCTCGCTGCCGTGCAGGCCTTTCACGACAAGCACAATTTCAAAGACACCGGTGGCGAAGACATGGCCTACCGCATCGCCCTGATGGCCGAAGAACTGGGCGAGATTTCTTCATGCGTAACCAAGGGCAAGAGCAAAGAAGCACTGGCTGAGGAGGTGGCGGACCTGTTCATCCTGGTACTGGGTACGGCCATCGCGGCGGACTTTAATCTCAAACAGTCCTTCTGGGACAAGATGAAAAAAATCGAGTCGCGTCAGTCACGCATGATCAACGGCCGCATCCGTGTTTCGGAGTTTCGTGATGTGTGACTTGGCATCAACGGATTCGATGTATGACAGCAATCTGCTGCCACGCGGGTCACGTACTTTTTTTGACAGCACACTTCACTCATTCCTGTATTCGCCGACATGCGCCTGATCATCCTCGACCGCGATGGCGTCATTAACGAAGACTCCGACGCCTACATCAAATCACCCGCCGAGTGGGTGCCGATACCTGGCAGCCTGGAAGCAATCGCCCGACTGAATCACGAAGGCTGGCGTGTGGTCGTGGCCTCCAACCAATCGGGCATTGCACGCGGGCTATTCGATATCGATACTCTGATGCGCATTCATGAAAAAATGCAGCTTGCCCTCGCCCAGCTAGGTGGGGCCATCGACGCGGTGTTTTTCTGCCCACACGGCCCGGATGATCTCTGTCATTGCCGCAAACCCAAGCCAGGCTTGCTGGAGGATATCGCCGCACGACTGCATATCGACCTGCGTGGCGTACCGACTGTCGGCGATACGCGACGCGATCTCGATGCCGCTGTGCATGTCGGCGCGCTGCCGATTCTGGTCCGTACTGGAAAAGGCCAGCAGACCCTCTCCAAAGGAACGGGCTTGTTTGACATGCCTGTGTTCGATGATCTGGCCGGCGTTGCCGATGCCTTACTGGCCGGTGAACTGGCGGCCAGCACCTGAGGATGGAGAACAATTCAAGCACACCACCCGCGCGTGTCGCTCCCTCTCCCGGCCTGCGTATTGTGCTGGTGGCACGAGCCGTGTTGTTCTGGCTGGGCATGCTGCTGTCGACCGTGGTAATCGCACCGCTCAGCCTGCTGACCTTTCCCTTGCCGTTTGTTATGCGCTACCGCTTTATCGGCCTGTGGACACACTTCAATCTCTGGTGGCTGGAACGCAGCTGCGGCTTGTATTATCAGGTTGACGGCCTAGAGAACATTCCTGCCGCCAATGCCATCGTCATGGCCAAACACCAGTCGACCTGGGAAACCCTGGCGCTGCAGCGCATCTTCGGACCCCAGGTATGGGTGCTGAAGCGCGAGCTGCTGTGGTTGCCATTGTTCGGCTGGGGTCTTGCGCTGCTCGAACCAATCGCCATCGATCGCAAGGCCGGTCGCAAGGCCGTGCGCCAGGTTGTCGATCAGGGCATACAACGCCTGCGGGCCGGTCGCTGGGTGGTGATCTTTCCCGAGGGTACGCGTGTCGCACCGGGCGAACGCAGGCGTTACGGTGTGGGTGGCGCGGTGCTCGCCGCACAGAGCGGCTATCCGATCGTCCCCGTTGCGCATAATGCCGGCGAGTTCTGGCGCCGGCACAGCTTCATCAAATACCCCGGTGTTATCCGTGTGGTGATCGGCACACCGATCGCCACTGCCGGTCGGTCAGCAACGGACATTATTGCCGAGGTCGAGGACTGGATTGAGTCTACCATGTTAAAAATATCCAACACTTTGTAGTAAAATAAAAAATCATTATATTGAAACGCTGTACTTGCCCGACCCAAATTGTCAGTCTTTTCATTCGATGTGGATTTACAATTGAGATCCATCCACCGTTCACGATATATCTAACACGATCGAATCATGTCAAACAGTAACCACTGGGAAGGCGTCTATGACTCCAAGGAGAGTAACGCTGTCAGTTGGTACGCGCCCCACCTCGATACCTCGGTACAGTTCATCGAAGCGACAGGTGTAGGTCACGACGCGCAAATCATCGATGTCGGCGGCGGCGCATCGACACTGGTCGATGATTTGCTGGCACGCGGTTATCACAACCTGACTGTGGTCGATCTTGCCGCGAGTGCGCTGGCCGTCACACGGACGCGGCTGGGTGCAAAGGCCGAGCAGGTCAACTGGAAGGTCGGCGACATCACCAAATTGGCGCTGCCCTGCAAGCAATACGATCTATGGCACGATCGAGCGGTCTTTCATTTCCTGACCACCGATGCCGCGCGACGCGAATATATCAAAAACGTCTGCTGTGCCGTCAAGAACGGCGGTTATGTGGTTATAGCCACCTTCGGTCCGCACGGCCCCAGTGAATGCAGCGGATTGCCGGTTGCGCGTTACAGCAGCAGCGAGCTGCATGGCCTGTTCGGCCAGCCGTTTATTCTAGTGGATGAAACCATGAATGAGCATGTCACGCCGCGGGGAACGTTGCAGGAGTTCGTTTACTGTTGTTGCCTGAAGAAAGGCGAGTGCTGAACTGACTGAGACCTCTGAACACGTGCGCCTGATGGTACCTGGGTTCAGCAGCCATCAGATATCGAGGTTGGATACCGCCAAGGCGTTGCGTTCGATGAACTCGCGCCGCGGCTCCACTTGATCTCCCATCAATGTAGTGAACACCTCATCGGACGCGACCGCATCCTCTATCTGAACGCGCAACAAGCGGCGTGTTTCCGGGTCCATGGTGGTCTCCCAGAGCTGGTCCGGGTTCATTTCGCCAAGCCCCTTGTATCGCTGTATGTGTAAGCCGCGCTTGGCTTCATCCAACAACCATTCGATGGCCTGCTTGAAGCTTGCCACCGCCTGCGAGCGTTCACCGCGCAACACATTCGCGCCGGTTTCGAGCAATCCGTCGAGTTGCCTGCCAAGCTCCAGGATGGCGTGATATTCGGATGAGTTAAACAGGTCATTGCTGACCACATACTTGGCGGCATTACCGTGTGTGTGTTTACTGATGTGTGCCCGGAAGGTCTTTTCATCCGCATCGAATTCGACCTGCGCGGTATAGCGGGCCTCGGCGCTTTGCGTCGCATTGAGACGCTGCACCAATTCCGCGAACCAGTTCTGGAGCGCGGCGTGATCGCTCAGTGTCGCACCTTGCAGTGGCGGCATATAGATCATGGATTCGAGCAGTTCACTACTGTAGCGCCGCGCCAGGCGCTTTGTGATACCCATGACCACCATGTATTGGGCGGCAAGTGTCTCCAGCCCGACACCGGTCAGGGTAGGACCCGCCTCGCTGGTACGGATGCCGGCGCCGTCCAGTGCCATTTTCAAAAGCCAGGAGTTCAACTCCACATCATCCTTAACATACTGTTCTTGCTTACCTTTTTTTACTTTATAGAGCGGCGGCTGGGCAATATAGATATGCCCGCGCTCGATCAACTCGGGCATCTGACGGTAGAAAAAGGTCAGTAACAGGGTACGAATGTGCGAACCGTCCACATCGGCATCAGTCATGATGATGATGCGGTGGTAGCGCAATTTATCCGGGTTGTATTCTTCGCGGCCGATACCGCAGCCCAGCGCGGTGATCAAGGTGCCGACCTCGATGGATGACAGCATCTTATCGAAGCGGGCCTTCTCGACATTGAGAATTTTGCCCTTGAGTGGCAGGATCGCCTGATTGCGGCGGTCACGTCCTTGCTTGGCTGAACCACCTGCGGAATCGCCCTCGACCACGAACATCTCCGAGAGTGCTGGATCACGTTCCTGGCAGTCGGCCAGTTTGCCGGGTAGTCCGGCCACGTCGAGCGCACCTTTGCGCCGTGTCATCTCGCGGGCCTTGCGGGCCGCCTCGCGGGCACGCGCGGCATCGACAATTTTTCCACTGATCGCGCGGGCATCCGCGGGGGATTCGAGCAAAAATTCACTGAGTTTTTCCGCCATGGCCGATTCCACCACAGCTTTGACTTCCGAAGACACCAACTTATCCTTGGTCTGCGAGGAAAACTTGGGGTCAGGCACCTTGACGGACAAGACCGCTGTCAAGCCTTCGCGGGCGTCATCGCCGGTCGTTGCCACCTTGGCCTTCTTGGCAATCCCCTGGCCTTCAATGTACTGATTCAGAGTGCGCGTCAAGGCCCCGCGCAATCCCGCCAAGTGCGTCCCACCATCACGTTGCGGAATATTGTTGGTAAAGCAGAAGATGCTTTCCTGATAGGAATCATTCCACTGCAAGGCAACCTCTACGCCGACCCCATCACGCATGGTATTGAAATAAATCACATTCGGGTGCAATGGGGTCTTGTTGCGATTGAGATGTTCGACGAACGCCTTGATGCCGCCCTGATATTCGAATACGTCTCGTTTTTCGCTGCCCTCATCGATAAGAAAGATGCGAACACCGGAATTGAGGAACGACAATTCACGCAGACGTTTGGCCAGGATGTCGTAATGAAATTCGATGTGCGTAAAAATAGTGCTACTGGGCTTGAAACGTACTTCCGTACCGGTTTTTTCGGTATCCCCCGCGACCTGCAAGGGCGAAACGGGAACACCCAGCTGATACTCCTGTTTGTAGATGTGTCCGTCGCGACGAATGGTCAGGCGCAAAGATTCCGACAGGGCGTTCACTACCGAAACACCTACACCATGCAGCCCTCCGGATACCTTATAGGAGTTGTCGTCAAATTTGCCGCCGGCATGCAGCACTGTCATGATTACCTCGGCGGCCGATACACCCTCTTCGGGATGGATATCCACCGGAATCCCGCGCCCGTTGTCAGTCACAGTCACGGAACTGTCTGTATGAATAATCACATTTATTTCAGTGCAGTAACCCGCCAAGGTCTCGTCGATCGCATTATCGACCACCTCGAATACCATGTGATGCAGGCCCGTGCCGTCATCGGTGTCGCCAATGTACATGCCGGGTCGTTTCCGGACCGCGTCCAGCCCTTTTAATACCTTGATATTGGAAGAATCGTAGCGGGGTTCCTGGCTCATGAGCTGTTCCTGATGCGTGACTGCGGAATTATATCATCCCGGGGATGTTTCACGTGTAACAGTTCCACGTGAAACATCCGCCTGACTGGGGGATGGCGACATGGCCTCTACAGGCGCATTGGCATGACGATATAGCGACTGCTGGGGTCGTTTGGCGCCTGAATCAGGCAGCTGCTATTGGAATCATGCATCAGCGCCTGAATCTCTGCGGTGCCGAGAACATTGACCGCATCCAGCAGATAATTCACGTTGAAACCGATTTCCAGTTGTTCACCCTGATAATTGACTTCCAATTCTTCCTCTGCCTCTTCTTGCTCCGGATTGTGTGATTGGATACGCAGGCTGTTGGGCGCCAAGGTCAGACGGACACCCCGGTACTTTTCGTTGGAAAGGATCGAGGTACGCGTCAGTGCCTGTTTCAGCCCTTCCCTGTTGGCAAGCACGCTCTTGGAATTGGTTTTGGGTATGACTTTTTGGTAATCGGGGAATTTCCCATCGATCAGTTTGGATGTAAAACGCGTCTCCGGCAGCACGATACGGACGTGGTTTGTGCCGATCAGTACTTGTGCCGGGGTTTCCGCATCCTCGAGTAGGCGCAGTAGTTCCTGGATGCCTTTGCGCGGCATGATGACCTGTTGCGGACTCGTCGCGGTGGTTTCGATGGCAATCTCGGTAAGCGCCAACCGGTGTCCATCGGTGGCGACGGCGCGTAATTCTTTGCCGTTGACCTCAAGCAACAAGCCGTTCAGGTAATACCTGACATCCTGCTGCGCCATGGCAAAGTGCGTTTTGTCGATCAGTTGTTTGAGCAATCGCTGCTCGACCGTAATATCCCAGAGGCTGTTCACCTCTTCAACAGCAGGAAATTCAGCGGCCGGCAAGGTCGATAAGACAAAGCGGCTTTTACCCGAGCGAACCGTGACCCGTTCCTGATCGACCTCGACTTCAAGCTGGGCCTGGTCCGGCAGTGTTCGACAGATATCGAACAACTTTCGGGCCGGGACAGTCACTTCACCGTTGCGGGCGACCTTCATGGCGACGCGGGCATGCAACTCAACTTCCAGGTCTGTTGCCGTGAGCGTTATGCCCTGTTCATCGGCAATCAGTAGAATGTTGGACAATACCGGCAGTGTCTGACGTCGTTCGACGACCCCAATGATCTGTTGCAGGGGTTTGAGAAAGACTTCGCGTTGAATCTTGAATTTCATGGTGTCAGCTCATGTCAGGCAGAGTTAGTTATTTAAGATATATTTCTTAAAACTATTACTATTAGGGACCCTGTTATTTGTGGGTAATATTATTTTATTAATATTTATCAATATATTATAGTCATTTTTTGGTCGTGCTTAAGGCTGTGTATCCGCCTCGGCCCCTGTGCATGGGCAGTGGATAACTTCGCGGCCAGAGCGGCAGTATAAAGTTTGTGGGGACTTATCCACATCATGTGGACAGTATTCGCATGAGGTTGGAAAAGTCTTCGGCGATGCGTGGATCACTTTCCTTAAGCTCTTGAATTTTACGGTGTGCATGCAGCACGGTGGTGTGATCGCGACCACCGAAGGCATCGCCTATTTCCGGCAGACTGTGGTTGGTCAATTCCTTGGCTAGAGACATCGCCAACTGTCGTGGCCGGGTAATTGATCGGCTGCGGCGCGCCGAATGCAGATCATGGACGCGAATCTTGTAATACTCCGCTACCGTCTTCTGGATATTGTCCAGGGTGATGAGTTTTTCATGCAATGACAGCAGATCGCGCAAAGCCTCCTTGGCAAATTCCAGTGTAATCGGCTTGCCTGTGAAATGCGCATTGGCGATAACCCTGCGTAATGCACCTTCCAGTTCACGAATATTGGAGCGGATCCGCTTGGCCATGAACAGCGCCACCTCGGATGGCATCTCCACATTGGCTTGAACCGCCTTGCTCATCAGGATGGCCGCACGCGTTTCCAGCTCGGGAGGCTCAACCGCTACCGTAAGTCCCCAGCCAAAACGTGATTTGAGACGCTCCTCCAGACCGGTTACCTCTTTGGGATAGCGATCACAGGTCAATATTACCTGCTGCTGACCTTCAAGCAAGGCATTGAATGTATGGAAGAATTCCTCCTGTGAGCGTTCCTTGCCAGCGAAAAACTGGATATCGTCGATGAGCAGTGCGTCAACCGAGCGGTAATAGCGCTTGAATTCGTTGATGGCGTTGTGCTGCAAGGCCTTGACCATATCTGCAACAAAGCGCTCGGAGTGCAGGTAGACCACATTGGCGCCGGGGCGCAGCTTCTGGATCATATTGCCAACGGCAATCATCAGGTGGGTCTTGCCCAGGCCAACGCCGCCATAGATGAACAGCGGATTGTAGGCACCACCGGGATTCTCTGCGACCTGAATTGATGCCGCGCGCGCCAATTGGTTGGATTTACCTTCGACAAATGTATCGAAATTGAAATTGGGATTGAGGGTGCTGCCCTGCACGGAATTAAGCCCGCTCCTTGGGCGCGCATCACCCGACGGACCAGGCCGCAGTGTCGGCGCTGCGACTTCGTTGATCGCCACAGCCGCGACGCTGCCGACCTCCAGCACCACGCGCGGTGGTGCCTCCGCAAATAATGAGGTGACAACCTGATTGATACGGACAATGAAGTGGTCCTTGACCCAATCCTGCACGAAGCGATTCGGTGCAAGCAGCCGCAACTCATCCTGCTGCTCTATCGCGTGCAGCGGCCTTATCCAGGTGTTGAGTTGTTGTTCGGAGAGCTCGCCTTCCAAGTGGTCAAGGCACTGCTTCCATAATGAAGCTTCCACCAAATAATGTCCCCGACGGCTGATTCTTGGAATGGTTTAAGTACGCAAGTCTATACGCGATCACAAGACTTATCCACACCCTGAATTATGCGTAAAACAAGCCTGTCAAGGTCTGTTTACAACTCAATTACAGCGACATAGGAAGACACGGCGGTAGTGAAAAAATATCACCGTATCCAGAGCGTCTTGGCATTGACAAACTCGCGAATACCGAGCCGTGACAGCTCGCGCCCATAACCTGAATCCCTGACACCGCCAAAGGGCAGACGCGGATCGCTTTTGACCATGCTGTTAACAAAAGCGCAACCGCAGACCAGTTGTCTTGCCAGCCGTTCCGCACGCGCGACATCCTCGCTCCAGACGCTGCCGCCCAGGCCGAAACGCGTGTCATTGGCGAGCCTGAGTGCGTCGGCATCGTCATTGGCATGCAATACAATGGCTACCGGACCGAACAACTCCTCGTGATACGCGCGCATCCCGGGCTGTACGTTATTCAGGATCGAGGCTTGGTAAAATGCGCCGGGACCGGAACCGGGTAGGCAACCGGTGACCGCCTTGGCGCCATGGGCCAGACTGTCGAGCACCTGTTTGTGCAAGTCGTCGCGCAGATCATGTCGGGCCAGCGGCGCCAGTGTCGTGCCTTCATCCAGCGGATCGCCGGGTAGCAGCGCCTCGACAGCGGTCATGAAACGGCCGAGAAATTCGTCGGCTACGCTGTCCAGTACCACGAAGCGCTTGGCGGCGATACAGCTTTGGCCGGCATTCAGATAGCGCGAAGTGACGGCATGTTGGACGGCCAGATCCATATTCGCGTCTTCCAGTACCACGAAGGGATCGGAGCCGCCCAGTTCCATGACGGATTTTTTCAGGTTCGCGCCCGCCACCGCCGCGACCTGGCGACCGGCCGCCTCGCTGCCGGTCAAGGTCACGGCATGGACGCGCGGATCGGCGATCACAGTCGCCACGCGTCCGGCGTCGATCAGCAATGTCTGAAACACACCCTCGGGAAAACCGGCATCCAAAAATACTGATTCGATCGCCAGCGCGCATTGAGGGACATTCGATGCATGTTTGAGCAAGGCGGTATTGCCGGCGACCAGCGCCGGAGCGGCAAACCGGAATACCTGCCAGAACGGAAAATTCCAGGGCATGATCGCGAGTACAGTGCCCAGCGCTTGATAAGTGATCAGACTCTTGCCGGCATCGGTGACAATGGGCTCGTCGGCCAGATCGTGCACGCCGTGTTCCGCATAGTGTTCGCATACCCAGGCGCATTTTTCGATTTCACCGCGCGCTTCTTTGATAAGCTTGCCCATCTCCAGGCTCATCATGCGCGCCAGTTGCTCGCTGCGGGCGCGCAAGGCAGTAGCAGTCGATTTCAGCAAGCGACCGCGTTCCTCCCAGCTGCGTTCACGCCATGCCGGCGAGACAGCCGCTGCGCGGCGCAAGGCCTGTTCCAGGTGCGTATCGCTGCAAGGCTCTACCCTTTGCAGGGTACTTCCGTCATACGGATTGATGGAACGAAAGTTCATGCGCCACTCCCCGTTGTGTCGTATCGCGCGTAGTATAGCCGGATATGAAAAAATTGATTCAGTATGCCGTACTGCTGTGTGTCGTGTTGTGGATGTCAGAGACTTTTGGAGCTGAACTTGATCGACAGCGCCAGGAATTTTTAGCCGCACGGCAGGCCTATGAGTCGGGTGATCTCGGCACCTGGCGGCGCCTCAGCGCCGACCTGAAAAGTTACCCGCTCTACCCTTATATGCGCTACCCCTATC
>JBBQDK010000026.1:0-23573 GCA_038319625.1 Gammaproteobacteria bacterium | reverse complement strand
ATGTACCAAGCTAAGAAGGCAGGGCGGAATACCATCCGTTTCTTCGATCCGAAGATGCAAGCGGTATTGGAAAAACGTGCAGCCTTAGAAGAAGATCTGCGTCAGGCACTTGCCAAGCAGCAATTTCGGCTCTATTTCCAGGCGCAAATAGATGGTCGCGGCAAGGCAACAGGTGCGGAAGTGTTATTGCGCTGGGAACACCCGAAGCGCGGCTTGATATCTCCTGACCAGTTCATCCCGCTGGCCGAGGAAAGCGGTCTGATCGTTCCGATCGGGCTATGGGTTTTGCTGTCCACCTGCACCCTGCTCAAGGACTGGCAGCAAGATGCACTGACTCGCGACCTGACACTGGCGGTGAACGTCAGCGCCAAACAATTCCTCCAAGCTAATTTTGTCGCGCAGGTGCAGCAGGTACTTCTGGAAAGTGGCGTAAAGCCTTCACGCCTCAAACTGGAGCTGACCGAGAGTACCGTGCTAGAAAGCGTCGAGGACACCATCCGCAATATGCATGCAATAAAAATGCTCGGTATTACCTTCTCGATGGACGATTTCGGCACTGGATATTCTTCTCTGCAATATTTGAAGCGCCTGCCGCTGGATCAAATAAAAATCGACCGCTCCTTTGTATCTGACATCACTAGCGACCTCAACGAGGCCGCTATCGTGCAGGCCATCATCGCTATGGCTGAGGCGCTGGGGCTGAACGTTATTGCAGAAGGGGTTGAAACAGAGGCGCAGCGTGACTTTCTGGATAGCCACGGTTGCCACGCCTTCCAGGGTTATCTATTCAGCAAGCCGATACCAGTGGAGGAATTTGTGGCGTATCTAAAACGGGCTGATCGATTTTGAAGCTGCGCATTTTTATAATGCTATGGTCACGGCCATGAAGCCATATCTAGGCACAAATACAGGTCATAAAGTCGAGGTAAGTCTTAGCGAAGATGACCCTCAGGTCCAGCTTCTTCGCGGTAGCACTGCACCTGCGACGAAGTAATGCGTTTTAACGTTTCACTCAGCGGAAATTATCTGATTTTGGTCGGTTTTAGACCTTTTGGCGCAAGCCAGACTTGCGCCAGCCTACCCGATTGATCCATAGCTAAACCTGACACAAGATAATCCCTACGAGAAGGACAAGGCCAAGAACACCAAGTAGCAGGGATGGAATGAAGAACGCTGCCCAGAACCGAAATTGACGATTCTCTTCTGTGCCTGCCTTGCTTGCCTTTACAGCAAGCGAAATGGTCGAAATCATCTCGTAAGCGACAAAAATCTCAGCTGAGCACACGACAGCTAGTAGCGCCCAGAAGACAAGCTTGCTGTTTGTCTTCTCCGCTACAAAAAATAGCGCTGCGAAGAATGTTGCGTAGCCGACGGTGATGGCTGTTGTGTTGCATGACTGCACACGGCGAAAGAACTCCTCTGAATCCTTTACGCCTGAAGCGCCGCGTTGAAAGGCTGCTCCCGCTGCGAAGCTGCCGCTCGACCGGTACACCGTGAATGACCACATTCGGTAGCACAACGGCCGTTGGCACGGGCTACCGCAGCTGGCGGTTGAATACTGGAAGCAGCCGGTCACGGCATGTCGTATCAGTGCCTGTCTTGCAGCACGAACTGAAGCAAGACGGCATTTGGCCAGCTACGTGATGTTTATATTTGGCGGCATATTGCAATTCAGAGTGGCTTGGGCGAAGCTAAGTAGAATAATAACATTCCAGAGAATCAGAGACATGCGAAACCACTCATTGCTGAATCGATTCGGTCATTCACACAATACGCGACGACCGCCTATCACCCCATACTACATAATCAGTCTATATATTAGGCGAATAAAGTAGGCAACATAATTGGCAAAACTTCATATAAAACTTGGACCATCATTGCCATATCCTTGTGAATTCAAGAATCACACGAGTTTATTGGATAACAATGAAATAGCTATGCTCTCGCTAAGAGGTTACGCATGCGCAGTATCCATGTTGATACCGGCCTACCACTTTTTTCTTGCGTCTAATTTAGCGGGCGATGCTGGACTTAAAGGTAAAGAGTATCAGCAGGCTATAACTATAGCGTTCATGAAGGAGGCAATGTTTGACCGCCTCATTATTCAACTGCGTCGCCTATACGATAATGATCTGGAGTCATTAAGTAGTGGAAATATTGTAAAATTATTGCAGCAGTCTGATGTTTATGCTTGGCTAGAAACCCGGTCTCGCACGAAAATGAAGTGGTCTTCAGACAAAGAGGCAGAGAAATTTGATTCAAATATTAAGTTTGTAATTCGATCATGTGAATTTCAACTTAAAACACTGAGTGAGTTATCTGCAAATGATCCTATGCTTGCTACTCAAGCAGTTTTAGTTCGTCGTGCAGCAAATAAACGCGCTGCTCACATGACACTTGACGATTTTCGTATTACAGAATCTGATTTACATGACCTAGTATATAAAGCATGTTTAATTGCGCGAGCAATCCAACAATGTCTTGGTGGTGATGCCTGTGATACAAGTTATGAAGAAATAGATAAAGGTAGCTATGATGCATCTATCAGTATGTTTGGCGTAAAGCATCCCCGTGGGATACTTTTAGGTGATCTTGATGCAAATCTTAAAATGCAAAGAAATCGCGCCTAGATTTTGCCTAACAAAAACATGCAGCGGACAGGATAGTTCCTACGGCTTAGTGGACACCCTGAACCTGGGCGTTAAACGAAAGCTTGATTACGAAAGCCGAGCGGCTGCTTCCGCTGCATAGCAGCCCTTCGGGTAGCAGATCGTGACAGCTAGGACCTGATGTTCTTCGACCAGCGCTTGTCTTCGCTCAACGGTTTGAAATCTGGCTCTACTCAGACACATCAGCCGGCGCCATGCGGGTCATCACATTGCGCCACACACGCATCGAGGATGCCGTCGGCGTCATTGCCGGCACCGACGACGATACCAACAATCTGTCCGTCGTCTTGACTGCGAAGGACCCGAACGGCGCCCTGTTCACCGTTACGCGGCAGAATCAGCGTAGGTACGACGCCGCTGGGCGATTTCCTGAACCTTGCGCTGCAGCGCGACGAGGATTGGGCTAACGTGCTGGTCAGTCGCGTCAGCGGTGTGGCCACCGAACACTACCGCAGACCTGGACGCTGATCATCGATGCGCTCAAGAATCCGGCGATTGTAGGCATGCTGGCGGATGGCGTTGTGGACCGCCCCGACGGTTATGTCTGGCGCTGACTGTCACATCGCAGTGCGCCGAATCAGGTTTAGCTATCAACCACCTGGCTTATTGAGGGTGTCGATGTGTTGCAGTGCATCCTTGTCTTGCTTGCCGAACAGACTGCGCAGGTGCAGATCGCGCTGCGGGAATGGAGCCGAACACATTTTGTGCATGGCGAAACAGGCTGAAAGCAACAATATAATGCAGACATCGCACACAATCCGCGCTTTTTCTGCACTGCAAATCAACACAGCCATACGGCTAAGACACCTCAAGTACCCTCGGCATGCCCCGCCCATAAGCCCTCGAAAAAGTGTCGTGCGTTGACGCCCAGCGTGCGCGTACGATAACCGCCTTCCTGTACGACCAGTGTTGGCAGCTTCAGCGCGCCGATCATTTCGCCGTTGCGACGAAAATCAGCAGCGCCCAATGCCCACGTGCCGGTCGGGTCAGCCTTGGCGGTATCCAGACCGAGACACAACACCAGATACACGGGGTCGTACTCACGAATGCGTTTGAGCGCCTTATTGAGCGTCTTCTGATAACGTTCGATGCTGATCTGCTCAGGGAGCGGATAATTAATGTTATAGCCTTCACCCACACCGGCCCCCGTCTCGTCCTCGAAACCGGCGAAGTGCGGGTAAGCGAAATGCGGATCGCCATGAATTGAAATCGTCAGCACATCGCTGCGCGAATAAAAAATATCCTGTGTGCCGTTGCCGTGGTGAAAATCGACATCCAGAATGGCGACCCGTCCATACTGACTGAGGTGATGCGCCGCCACTGCCGCCGAGTTGAAATAACAGAATCCGCCGAAGGCACGACTTTCCGCATGGTGACCGGGCGGACGCACCAGCGCATAAGCGAAGTGAGTGCCGTCCAGCACCGCTTCGGCACCGGTCATCGCGCAGTTCACCGCACCCCGCGCAGCCAGATAGGCGTTGTGGTTCAGGGGAGTAAAGGTATCCATGCAGTAATAGCCCGAACGGATGTCCAGGTCTTTGGGATGACGCAAGGCATTGCGCAGCGGAAACACGATCGGATACGCCGACTTGCCCGGCGGCAGCGCTTCGCAGGCGCGGCGCAAATAATCGACATAGTCTTTTGCATGCACAGCCTTGATGTTCTTTTCCGGGAAAGCCCGCGGCTGCATGCGCTTGAACAGACCGGTCTTGTCGATTTCCGCGACGATGGACGAAATACGCACCGGTGCCTCCACATAGCCACGATCGCGCACATGATGAATCTCGTGCCCCTCGTTCAGTATCAGGGCAATGGGTTTACGCACCATTTTCGGCGGCACGGGCGGCAAGGTCTTTTTCTGCGTGTAACGCGGCGCGCGCAGCAGAGGCGGATCATCCGCAAAAGACTTGATGACCATGTCGATGTATTCAACGGAGCAAACATCACCGTATTTCCGCTCCAGGATCGCACGCACAATCTTGCGCAACCGATCGCGACGCAGCGTCACGGCCTGACCGAGATCGTCGACCAGCAGGAAGAACAGGTTCTTGTCACCGGGCAGCACCGGTGTTGCGTATTGATTATTGATAATAGGTCGCGCGTTGTAGCGTTCATAAAAACGCATACGCGCAATATTTTGCGGGAGAGTCTCCGGCCAGGCGCAGAGTTTTTCCTCGTCGGGCAGGCACTCGAAGAACAATCCGCTTACCTTCAGCGACAATGCTTCTTCACGTACACGCTCGTACAACACGCTGCCGAGTCCGCCACCGGTCTTGCCGGGCGCTACCGACATGAATTCCAGATAGCAAAAGTTCAGGTCCGGCACGTGCAGCAGCAGCGCAAAGCCGCGCACCTTGGCGCTCGCATCTTCCGCGACGATCAGGAACGAGCGAAAGCGATACTTCATAGGATCGTGCAACTGGCCGGGGATCTTCACGATCTCCGCCTCTGTGGCCAGCGGGAACTGCCCGCGCATGATATCCATGACCTGACGTATTGCCTCGCGATTGGCGGGTGAAACATCGTCGAATATTTTACGGATGCGGAACATTTGCAGTACTCCAACAAACACCATGGCCGGGGGCGGGACGTCTCCGGATAGAATGACACATACCCAATGAAGTCTGAATAGATAGCTTGCCGCAGAGACACGCAGGAGCGGAGAAAAACGACTACGGTTAACTAGCCAACGCCTCTGAAACCCCACGATAAAAAACCCAGCAAATTAGCGGCTGCTTTCACAGCATAGCTGTCATTCGAACGATGGGCCTTGATGGCGCAGTTTGAATGGCTGATTCTCAGAGCGGGATGCGGCCTGTCTTGACAGCGACCACGCATCCGGTACAGACTCCGATCATGTCGCCTTACCACACACCCAAATGCATTATTCGCGTCGCACGCGCCGTATGGCTGCGTCGCGTAATGGCGCGCCTGGGGGAGACGAGTCGACTGCTTAACTAGACACTTGCAGATACCGGATTTCCCAGGCCACAGATTCGCATGATCTGTGGCCTTTTGTTTTTGGCCTTGCGATATGAGGAAACAGTGATGTCGGTACCGGCTGCGTTTCTTGGCGTGATCCTGATATGGTCGACGACGCCGCTCGCCATTCAGTGGAGCAGCGAGGGCGGTGGCTTTCTGTTCGGCGTCGCCGCGCGCATGTGGCTGGGCGCGCTGTTCTGCCTGGCCTTCATGGGTCTGTTCAGCGTGCCGCTGCGGCGCGATCGGGCGGCCCTGCGCACGTATTTGGCCGCCGGTCTCGGCATCTTCGGCGCCATGTCCTGCGTTTATTGGAGTGCGCAGTTCATTCCCTCGGGCCTGATCTCCGTGCTGTACGGACTGACACCGATGATGACTGGCTTGCTCGCCGCACTCTGGCTTCAGGAACGCGCCTTCACGCCGGCCCGCAGCGTCGGCATGCTGCTCGGGGTTGCCGGGCTGCTGGTGATTTTCGGCCAGGGGCTGGTGGATAAGCACATCGCGGTATCGGGCATGTGTGGCGTGCTGATGTCGGTGCTACTGCATTCGATCAGCAGTGTCTGGGTGAAGCGCATCGGTGCCGGGGTGCCGGCGCTGGCGGTGACCGGCGGCGGACTGCTGGTCGCGGCGCCCTTATACCTGCTGACCTGGCTGCTATTGGATGGGCGTGCGCCCGTGCAGCTGACGCCGCGCGCCGGCTTGGCCATTCTCTACCTCAGCCTGATGGGGTCGGTGGTCGGCTTCATGCTGTTCTATTATCTGTTGAAGCAGATTACGGCCAGTCGCGTGGCCTTGATCACGCTGGTCACGCCAGTGATCGCCCTGTGGCTGGGGCGGACCCTGAACGGCGAGCACATCGCGCCGCGCATCTGGCTCGGCACGGTGCTGATACTCGTCGGCCTGATCGCACACCAGTGGGGAGGCCGGGTGCTGGCGCGGCGGCGTATGCCGGGTGCGACAGCCGTCGGCCGGGAGCAGCAGGCCGTTGCCGCCGCCGCGCTGGTGCAGACTGAATAAGCCCGGCACGGCTGTGCTACCATCACGGGACGTCATTATATATCGCGAACAATGTACCGACCTGACAAGTATGTCGAGTAACAGGGTGGTGGGACAGTGAGGTTGCCTGCCTGGTATTTCCTGCGCACTATAGAACGCCTGCTCATCTACGGACCGTGGCTGATCCTCGTTTGCGCCCTGCTGGGCCTGGTCTATGATGAAATGCGCAACGCGCGGCAGCAAGCCGAATATCTGCCGCAGTATGCCGCACAACTCAGCTACACGCTGGGTGCCGGGCCGACGACGCAGGTCCGTTATCCGAACTACGGACCCTACGACCGGCGCTTCGGCTACGTGGCACTGCCGCATCTGGTGGAACGTCTGCGCGGTGCCGGTTACCGGGTGACCGAGCAGGCGCGCCTGTCGCCGGCACTGCTCGATTTCATGGGTCTCGGCCTGTTCGCTATCTACGACGAGAAGGATCAGGCCGGACTGCGCGTGCTCGGCAGCCAGGAACAGACCCTGGTCGCGTCCTCCTTTCCGCGCAAGATATATGCACGCTTCGAAGACATTCCGCCGGTCATCGTCGATACCCTGCTGTTCATCGAGAACCGCACCCTGCTGGACGTCGACGACCCGCATCAGAATCCCGCACTGGAATGGGAACGGATCGGCAAGGCGGTCTACGACAAGGCCATGCAGTTCATCGACCCCGGTCGCAATGCCGCCGGCGGCAGTACCCTGGCGACTCAGCTGGAAAAATTCCGCCACTCACCGGATGGTATCACCGGCAACGCCACGGAAAAACTTCGCCAGATGGTGAGTGCGTCGCTGCGCGCCTATCAGCATGGGCCGGATACATTGCCGGCCCGCAAAAACATCGTGCGCGATTATCTCAACACCGTGCCACTGGCCGCGGCGCGCGGCTATGGCGAGATCAACGGTTACGGCGATGGCGTGGAGGCTTGGTTCGGCAACGATTTCGACACCTTCAACAGGCTGCTGCGCGCTGACGTGATACAGCGCGGCGGCGCAGTCTCCGCGGCGGCCGGACGCGCCTACCGCGAAGCGCTCAGCCTGTTGATCGCACACCGTCGGCCCTCTTATTATCTGTCGCAAGGTTACGCGACGCTGCAATCCCTGACCGACAGTTACCTGCGTCTGCTGGCCGGCGCCAAGGTCATCACGCCGGAATTGCGCGATGCCGCGCTGGCGGCGCACATCGCGCTGCGACGCACGCCGCCGGTCGACGAGCGGCCCTTCGTGACGCGCAAGATCGCCACTACACTGCGCACCCGCTTGAGTCAGGATCTCGGTATCGACAGTCTCTACGATCTCGATCGGCTCGACCTCACCGTGCAGAGCACGCTGAATGTCGGTCTGCAACATAAGGTCACCGATTTGCTGCGCCGTCTGCGCGAGCCCGCGTTCATCGACAGTGCCGGGCTGACCGGCATGCGTCTGTTCAGCGCGGGCGATGACTTGAGCAAGGTGATCTACAGCTTCACGCTCTATGAGCGTGGCACGGAGGGTAATCTGCTGCGCGTGCAGACCGACAACTACGATCAGCCGCTCGACATCAATATCGGTGTCAAGCTCGATCTCGGTTCCACCGCCAAGCTGCGCACGCTGGTGCTCTATCTGGAGATAGTTTCCGATCTTTACAAGCAGTACGCACCGTTGTCGCCGCAGGAGTTACGCGCGCTGCGGCCCGATCCGCGTGACAACATCACGCGCTGGCTGATCGATTATCTGCTGACAACGCCCGGTTCCAGTTTGAGCGCAACACTCGATGCAGCCATGGCGCGGCGCTATTCCGCATCGCCCGCGGAGACCTTCTTCACCGGCGGCGGCGCGCACACCTTCGTCAATTTCAAGGCCGACGACAACAACAAGGTGTTCACGGTCGAGGATGCGCTGCACGACTCGGTGAATCTGGTCTTCATCCGGCTGATGCGCGACATCGTCTACCACTACATCTACAAGCCGGACGGTGTGGCGCGGGAACTGGAAAATCCCGACGACCCGCGCCGCCAGGTTTATCTGCAGCGCTTCGCCGATCGCGAAGGCAAGGTCTTCCTGAGGCGTTTCTACGCCAAGTACCAGAGCAAGGATTTGCAGCAGTCCCTGGAGCTGTTGCTGCAGGATTTGCATACCACTCCGGCCCGGTTGGTGACAATTTATCGCTCGGTGCTGCCACAGGCCAACAGCGCGGCGGTCGCACGGTTTCTGTCCACCCATCTCGACACCCTGGCACTGGACCAGACCGAGATCGATGCCTTGTATCGCAAGTATTCACCGGAGAAATTCGACCTGCAGGATCGTGGCTACATTGCGCACGTGCATCCCCTGGAATTATGGCTGGTCGCCTATCTGCAACAACATCCCGCCGCCAGCCAATCGGAAGTCATCGCGGCGAGCGCGGTGCAACGCCAGGAAGTGTACACATGGTTGTTCAAGACACGCCGCAAGAACAAGCAGGACATCCGCATCCGTACGCTGCTGGAGATCGAAGCCTTCGCCGAGATTCATCAGGCCTGGAAGCGGCTCGGCTATCCGTTCGATTCGTTGGTGCCGTCGTATGCCACGGCGATCGGCAGTTCCGCGGACCGTCCGGCGGCGCTGGCCGAACTGATGGGTATCCTGGTCGACAACGGCCGCCGCTTGCCGACCGTGCGCTTCACCGACTATCACTTCGCGACGGGCACGCCGTACGAAGCGGATCTGACGCGCCCGGCCAGCGACGGCGAACAGGTACTCGACCCGCAGGTTGCGGCTGTCGCGCGCCGTGCCATCATCGGCGTGGTGGAGCAGGGCACGGCGCGTCGTCTTGGTCATCCCTTCATCGGTAAAGACGGTCAGGTGATAGCGGTCGGTGGAAAAACCGGCACCGGTGACAATCGCCGCGAAATCTTCGGTCCCGGCGGCCGTCTGATCGACGACAAGGTCGTCAGCCGCACCGCCACCTTCGTCTTCATGATCGGCACCCGATACTTCGGCACCGTGACCGCTTTCGTCGAAGGTGAAAACGCCGCGCATTACAGCTTCACCAGCGCCTTGCCGGTGATGGTACTAAAGATACTGGCGCCGGTGCTGGAGCCGGTAATTACAGGCCGGGACGGTGCGTCGGCGGCGGTTAATGATTGAGCACTACCCATTCTGCTGACACCCACGCGCCCCTCACCCTGTACTTCTCACCGCAAGCGTGGCGAGGCAAACCCCCTCTCCCATAAATGGGCGAGGGTAGTGACCGTTTTTCAGGGTGTGCCTGATGCTCAGGCGGGCAGAAAATCCAGCGGGTAGGTGATGGTCAACTCGCCGACATCCTTGGCGCCGAAATCGAACAGCAGTATTCGTCCGGTGAGTTTGCTTTCCAGTTCGGTGGCATGCAGTTCGCTGGAGACGACCCGGCAGATACTGACGCGGCCCGATGGCGTGATCGTCAGTTTCAGCACCACCTTGCCTTGCAGGGTCGGGTCGACGCGCAGTGCGCGATTGTAGATGGCGTAAATCGCACCCTTGTTACGATCGAAGATGGTCTGAATCTCTTCAATGCTGCGGCCGGCGCTGCGGCTGTTGCCGTGCGCCGTATCGGTGCTTGCCGTGGCACCGCCTGTGCCGCCGGAATCCAGTGCACTGCGCACTCGCGTAGTCTTATGTCCTGCCAGGCCGGCGCCGCCGGTATCGCGACTCAAGGCCGCGGTGTTGATGCCACCACTGCCGCGCGTCAGGTCCGAGGTGATCAGGGATCGTTCCGTCGATGCCGCCGTACTGTTACCGCTGTGACGGGTCCGGGTACTGACGTTCGCTACCACCGGCTGATCGCGTAAATCCGCCAGCGCATCCTTGAAGGCGAGCACACCCGAACGCTGCGCCTTGGCGCGCGCGGCGACGGCGTCTTCGACAGGCTTCGGCGTGACCTTCGCAATCGCCTTGATCCGTTGCACCGGTGCCGGCTTGCTTACCGGTCTGGGTATAATCTTTGCGACCTGTGGTGCGGGCTTGGGTTGCGGCTGTACACGATGAACCACCGGTGCGGGCGGTGGCGGCGGCAGGAGCAGGCGTGCCGTTGGTAGTGGTAGTGTTGGGGGTTTGAGCAGTTCCGGCACCGGCAACCACGGCAACACGACCGACAGCACGGTGAAGATCAGGGCAGTGCGCAGCAGGATGCGCCGGAAGCGGCTCTCGTCCTGTTCTGACGCTGCCCACAGCAAGCCCGTGCTCTCGAGCAGTACGGCACTCATGCTAGATAACCTTCTGTGTTACTGCCAGAGAGATTTGCCGGAAGTGCGCCTGGGAACAACTCATCATCACTTTTTTGAGCAGACGATACGGAATGGCGCGATCCGCCATGATGGTAATTTCCGCCGGCCCGGCGGCCGTGCCGGTATTCTGCGGCGGGGCGTTGCTTTCCAGCGCGGTCTGCAGTGCTGAGATGTTCTCCGCCGTGTCTTCCAGCACGCCGGCAACCGGCGCGATGTTTTTCCCCTGCAGCAGGATGTCGTGATCTGTGACCGTGATCACCAGGGTCCGGTGCGGATCGGCCTCCGCCACCGATTCGGGCAGCAGCAGTTTCTGTGCAGTGGGCAGCATTACACCGTCGTTGGGATGGACCAGCAGGAAGAACACCAGCACTGTGAACACGTCGATCAGCGGTATCAGATTGAGATCGACCCGGCGCTTGTTGCGTTGGTGATGACGCTGCATCCGCAACGCCCGACGTGAAATCTTCATGTTTCAGCTCCCTTGCCCGAGTGCGACCAGCGGAGCTGTCGGCGCATCGCCGATGGCGATGTCGGGAAACAATTCGAAACGTGCCGCGGTATTGGCCGGCGCATGCGTCATCCGCACCGCATCCATGACCTGTACCAGTTGATCGTAAGAAACATCCGGCTCCACCAGCAGGGTGATGGTGCGATTGTCGGGATGACGCGCCTTGAGTTCCTGGAGCAGCAGTGACAAGCCGTGCAGATCGTAGGTCTGATCATGGTTGACGAAGCTTTGCATCGGCCCGCTGTTGCGGTCGCCGGCTTCGATGCGGTTGCGCCGCACCACTACTTCGATATGTGGCAGCTGGTCGGGCGGTGCCGCGGTGCTGGATTGCTCGGGTGGGTGCAGGCCCAGGATCGTGGTACGCGAGAACACCGCCGTGATCAGCAGGAAGAATACCAGTACCGTGAAGATATCGATCAACGGTACCAGGTTCAGTTCGGTTTCGTGCCGCATCCGCTTGTGATGGCGGAGCATGTGCCGGGCCATTACGCGGCGGTCTCGGCGCTGTCACGCCGCATGAGTGCGTTGACGGACTTGACGACTGCCATCTCCAGGCCATCGACCAGTTCCGTGGTCTTGCTCTGCAGTACCGAATAGATGAGCACCAGTGGAATGGCCACCAGCAAGCCGAAGGCAGTGCAGTTCATGGCCACCGAGATCGCCGCCGACAGTGCGTCGGCCTTTTCCGCCGCACTGGCGCTCGCCACCGAGGTGAAGGCCTGGATCAGACCTGCGATCGTGCCCAGCAGTCCCATCAGTGTCGCAACATTGGCAAAGGTTGCCAGATAGTGCGTGCGCTTCTCCAGCGTTGGCACTACTTCCAGGAGTCCTTCCTCCATCGCCATCTCGATGTCATCGCGTCGGTTGGTGCTGCCGATGCGGCTGAGGCCGTAGTTCAGCACCTTGCTGATGACGGCATCGGAGTCGGCGGTCATCGCCGTGGCCTGCCGGTAATCGCCGCGTGCCAGGATCGGCTGCAGTTCTTTCCAGGCCTTGCGGTTGGCGGTGCGCACCTTGCCCAGGCAGATGAAGCGCTCGATGGTGATGGCCACCCCCAGCGTCATGACGGCCCCGATCGGATACATGAAGATACCGCCGGCCTGAAAGAACCGCACAATCACATTGAATGCTTCCATAACACCCCCCTTGTAGTCAGGCTGACAGTAGCAGTGGGCATTATCGTTGACTGTGAAGTGCGTCGTAATATTGCAACTGGCGGTTGAACACTTCGCGATCCACCGGTGCGAGCACTTCATCCATCATATTCGGACCTGCACCGGCGCCGAGATCGGCCGGATCGGGCTGCTTCCACGGCACGATGTACAGCACCTTGGGTAGTTCGCGGTTGCCGGTGATGGTCGCGCCCTGCAGATCAAGGGCTTGTTCGGCATGGACGACGCTGGTGCACAGTAACAGACCGATCGCCAGGCAACGCACAAGAGCATCTAACCGAAACAGTCCACTCTCCCTTCGGGAGAGGGGGTGACAGGGGTTCGCAAGATTCATGTTAGTTGCTCCGAGAATCGCTCTGTTCATGGTTGCTGACTGTCTTTGGCTGACGAGATTGCCATCTTGCTCAATTCCGCGATCCACAGACTGACGCGCTTGTCGGGTGTCGTGGCCAGCGTCTGGTAACGCCGGTAATGGGGCAGGGCCTGCGCCGGTTGTTGCAGGTACAGGTCGTAGAGGATCGCCAGATTGAGCTCCGCATCGGCGTACGCGGCGTTCGCGGCCAAGGCTTGTTCATAGGAATGCTGCGCGGCGGCGAACTGTCCCGCGCGCCGTTGCAGCATGCCGAGTTCGTTCCAGGCCACGGCATCGGCCGGATACTGCGCCAGCAGCCGGTGCAGCAAGGGTTCGGCCTGCGCATCGTGGTCGCTGCGCGACTGCGCGATAGCCAGATTCACTGCCACGAGTTGCGAGTCCGGCCGTGCCTTGTTCAGGGGTTCCAGCAGCGGGATCGCCTGAGAATAATGCTGCGCATGCATCAGTCCCAGGGCTTGATCGAATTGCGGCCCGACTGCATGCGCGGTGTCGGTTGCGCCAGCTGTCTGACGCTGTGCTGGCGTTGCCGCACAGCCGGCCAGCCAGAGCACGGCGACAATAACGCCGACCTTGTTACGGCAGCGCATCGACCGCCTCCGCGCCGTGTTCCTGTCGGGCGTATTTCGCCGGCACCAGTTCGGCCAGTCGTGTGAAGCTCTTTTGTACCCATTGATCATAGACACCTTCCGTTGTGCGTTTAATGTTGGTCTCGTGTATGGCAATGGCCTTCTCCTCGAACGGAAAGGCCTGTTCTTCCACGAGTGCGTCATATTGCGCGCGCTCCAGCGCCGACAGATGGGCGGGGCGTTCGGATACCATGAGTGCGTGGCCGAAATCGCGATACAGTTCCGCGATGGCGTAGGTTGCCTGCGTCGTCACTTCGGCGACACCGTACTGCGCCGCGGTTTCATAGGCCTGCAGCGCCATCTGCATAGCGTCCTTCTTGCGCTTCAGATTTCTGCTCAGCGGCGCTTGCAAGGTGATATGCGAATACGCTTCCTGTGCGGGTTGTGCCAAAGTCAGGGCGGCATCGGCGGCGTAACGCGCGGTCGCGTCACTACGCTCGACGCCACCGGCACGTTCGGCATCGATCAGTGCCTGCAGCCAATGCCGCTGCTGCACTGTGTCAGCCGCTTTTGCCGCGCGTTGCGCCAGCCAGCGGTGTGCTTCGAGTCGCTGCGTCAGTGGCTTCGGAAAACGCTGCAAATATTGGCGGTAAGCACCGGCCGCCTGGTCGGGTTGTTGCGCCTTCTCGTACATGTGTGCCGCCTCCCAGAGGGCCTGTTGCTGCAATTGTACATCCGGCGCGGTACGGCTCACGGTTTCCAGTTCGATCGCCGCGCGTCCCGCCTGTCCGGACTCGCTGTAGGCCGCCGCCAGTTTGCGTGTGACTTCACCTTGCAATGGATGCTTCGGATAGGTGCTGCGGAAATGCTCCAGGACGCGTGCTGCTGCGCTCCAGTCATGCGCCTCCAGCAGCGCGGCGGCGGCATCGTAGTCGGCGCTGGCGGCTGTCGTGCTGCCCGGCGCCACCTGTGCGACGCGCAGCAGTTTGACCGCGGCCTCGGCGGGCTTGCCACTGCTGCGCAGTTGAGCGCCTTGCTTGTAGAGTGTAGCCGCCAGACGTGCCGTGACGGTGGCGCGTTCCGGGTCGTTCGGCGCTGTCAAGGACAGTGCATTGCGATAAGCGCTCTCGGCCACGGCGAATGCACCGTGTTCAAACTCTACGTGGCCAAGCACGATCGAGGCGGTGCGACGTAATGCTGTATCCGCCGCCGGCGTACGTGCCAGCACAGCCTGCGCCGTGGCCTCGGCGCGCAACAAATCGTGTGCGGCATACAGTTCTTCGGCAGCTTTGCTCTGGACGGCGGCGGCCTGCGGATGCGTAGGGAAATGCTCGGTGAAGCGCAGCGCCATCTCGATGCTGTCCTGATCCCATTGCGCGAGTGCGGTGCCGTTGAGTTGCGTGCGGTACTGACGCGCGGCGAGCAGTGCCGCGTAGCCCGCTTCGGCGGCCTGGGCATGATCGCCGTAGTCATAGGCGGTACGCTGATATTCGGCTACCGCTTGCTGATACTGGTGAGTCTCGTTGAGCAGTTCCGCGAGCAGGAGGTTCAAATGTGGCGCGCGTGCGTCCTTGGGGAAGCTCTTCAGGTACTGACGGTACCACTGCGCCGCCTGTTGATAGTCGGCGCTGTCATGCTTGCTCTGCGCCCGCGCATGATAAAACGCGGCGAGATCCACCAGGCTCTCCTGCAAGTAAGTTAGTGCCGCCGGTTGGTCCGCGGGTTTGTGGGTCTGCCACCAGGGCCCATCCAGTGCATAGCGCTGTACATATTCCTGCTTGCCGGCCAGCACCAGGGCATTAAGCTTGCCCTTGCGGTAGGCATCGATGGCCTGAATCTGAAACTGTGGTGCACGTGCGTCATCGGCATGAGTGATTGTGTAGTCGTGATAGACCGACGCTGCATCGGTGTAACGCTCCTTGTCGAGGTACAGATTGCCGAGCTGCTGATAGACCAGGAATTCATAAGGGCGCGGTCCCTTGCGGGCGAACAGTCCGGCGATCGCCTCTGGACGCTCTTCATACGACAGCGTCAGGCTCAGTGCGCGCAGCGTATCGTTGAGCAGTTCCTGATCGCCGCGTGACAACGATGCGGGGGTCTGACCCTTGCCCAGTGCATGATCGAGAAAGGCCAGGAAGGCGTCGAGCGCGCCATCGGTATCGGACTGTTTGAAGCTCGCCCAGCCGCGTTTGTACAGCGCTCTGGAATAGAACGGCCCATCGACACCGTCATCCAGTACCGCCTGATAGGCCTGCTGGGCAGCCGCGTACTGTTGCTGCACGAACAGGATCTCGCCGCGCCGGAACTGCGCCTCGGCGCGATACGGCGATGTCGGATAGCTCGCCACCAGACGCTCCAACGTGCGCAGTGTCTCTGGCAAGCGACCGCTCTGCTCATAGGCGCGTGCGAGCTGGTAGAGCACACGGTCGTTGTCACTGGCATTTGGTGAAACAGCGAGTACCTGTTCGTACAAGTGGATCGCCGCTGCGGCATGAGCGGTATCCAGGGTCGCGACCGTCTGGTTCGGGACGGCTGGCATGGCATCGGGTGCGCCGCCGTCTTCGAGCGTGATGTCCGCCAATCGCCGCAAGGCTTCGCCACGCTGCGCGTTGTCCGGTTCCGCCTCAAGAAACTGTCGATACGCCTGTTGTGCCTGAGCGCGGGTTGCGGGCAGCGTAGTGTCGTGCGTCACCTCGACGTGGCGTGCTGCCAGTGTCTTGAGAGTCGGCGCGTCGTCGTGCCTGTCCAGCATCGAACAGGCTGCCAAGGGCAGTAGCAGACAGGCGCACACACCGGCGCGACGCTTCATGGCTTTGCCTCTTTTGCAGTGCTGGCGCGGTCATAGAGTTGCGCCAGCGCCAGTTGCGCTTGTACGCGATACGCTGCCAGATGTTTTTTATTGCCTTCCAGCGCCGTGATTGCCAGTGCTTGCAGCTGCTGCGCCTGCATGGTGCTGACCGCGACGATGCGCGGCTGCAGGGCGCTGATACGCGCACGCAGGGCGGTGATGCGCTGTCCATAGCCTGCGAAGCCGCGCGGGGCCTGTTGTTGCGCGGCCTCCAGTGCAGTCCAGCGTTCCTGCAATCTGGCGCTGGCGGCATCGAGTTCGCGCAGCGATTGCCGCGTCTGCCAGAGCCGCGCGCTGTAATCGGCGTTCTGGCGCCAGATCTGCACGCCTTGCAGGATCCGCAGGCGTTCGCGCAGCGCCGCAGTGTCCGGCGTACTGTCCAGATGGTCGAGGTTGCCAGCGATCCGCGTCATGCGTGCCTGCCAGTCATTTTCCTGCGTGGTCGCGAGCGCCGCGGTGTCACGCTTGCGCTCGCTGTCGCTGAGGCGCGCGGCCAGTGCGTCGCGTTGCGCACTCAGCGCCTTCAGGTCGATGGACTGCATGCGCTCGCGGGCGCGTGGCAGTTGTTGCTGGTATCGTGCTTCACGGCTGTGCAGCATGTCCTCGAAGGCGGCGATGCTGCTCGACCAGTGAGTCAGATTGTTTTGCAGGAACAGGAGGTCGCGGTAATTTTTCAGGGCTGTCTGGAATTCGTGGCCGGCCAGCAGTTGCCAGAGATACTGCGTCTCTACGGTCTGCGGCGGCGGTGCGGCGCGCCATGACCAGCCCATGTCGGCACTGCCCGGTGCGGTGTCGAGCATGGCGTCGAGCAGTTTGCCCTGACGGATCGCGGCGATCGCGCTGTCAAGATTGCGCATTTCGGTTTCATAGGCGCCGATCGCCTGCTGATAGTGCTGCGCGGCGGAGGGGTAATCTTGTAATTGCGCATAGGCATAGGGTACCGCGAGCAGTCCTTCCTGTACGGCGCTGTCGATGACGTTGCGCCCGATCAACTCCTGCCACGGCACCAAGGCCTGTTGCTGTTGATCCTGCGCGGATGCCGCCCAGCCGAAGGCCAGCAGGGCCTGATTGGAAAACGGCCCCTGCAGGCGCACGCGCTCCAGATAGTTATGAGCACGCACCGCGTCCTTGTTCTGCAGCAGGGTGTAACCCAGCGCCAGATTGGCCTTGTCGCGCAAGGCCAGCAGTTCTTCGCTGTCGTCGGTCAGTTGGCCGACCGTATCGAGTTGTTGTTCGCCCTGTACGGTTTTGCCACTGCGCAGCAGGGCCACGCCGAGATTGAAACGGGCATACGCCTGCCAGTCGGCCGGACCTTGCCAGCCATCCAGCAGTGCGGCGGCCTGATCATAGTGTCCCTGTGCCATCAGCACCTGGGCGCGCAGTAAGGATTGTTGCGGTACGAGGGATTCAGGCAGCTTGCCGGCAATGTGCGCCAGGGCCTCCTGTGCCTGTGCAAGATTGTCGCGTTGGTAATCCAGCTTGGCAAGATAAAACCAGGCACGGTTGCGCACCGGTTCGTCGACCTTGGCATCGAGCAGCTTGTCGAAGACCTGTTGTGCCGCGCGATCCATGCCATAGGACAGTTCCATGCCACCGGTCAGCAGGGCGGTGTCCTGCAGATGATGCGGGACTTGCTGCTGTTGCTCGGCGCTGAGGGCGCGGGTGATCGCGTCGAAATAATCGCCCTGATAGAAATAGAACAGCACCTCGCCATAGTGCAGGTCGAGGACCTGGCGCGGCGGGGTCCGGTCCGCTGCCCCGGCCGTTCCGCCGAGTAGCGTTAGTGCGAGGAACAGCAGGCAGTCGGCGCGGCGTCGAGTGTTCCGCCGCACTATTCCCATTCCCTGATCTGGAAATCCGGCTGCTGCTTGCCTTCCTTGTCGACGATCTTCAGCTCGATGTATTTCGGGCCGACGCTCTTGTCGAAATTGAGCGTGGCACCGCGCCGGTAATCGCGCTGATTGGGCCCTTGGCCGGTGAACAAGGCCACCAGTTCATGCTTGCCGCTGTTAAGGTTGCCCATGTAGATGCGATGCACACCGCCACGGCGCAAGGCCTCCAGTTCGCGCGCGGTGTAGAGATAGTTGGCTACCACCTTGTCGTCGATCTTGACCTGGGCCGAATCGAACTTGAAGAAGGTGCCGACGTCCAGCGACAGGAACACCGCCACCTGGGTGCTGGACGGATACAGCAGTTCCTCTTCCAGCACGAACAGATCGCGGTTCAGGTTCAGCACTTCCGATTTCAAGGATTGCACCTGTCCGTCGATGGCGGCGGGTGCGTCGGCGGCGTGGGCGAACACGGGCAGCTGAAGCAGCAGGCTAATAATCACCCACGACAGCAAAGAATAAAATCCCCTCGCCCCCACCGGGGGAGAGGGCCAGGGAGAGGGGGCATAAGGCTTGGCGCGAAAACTGATCGCGGTGCCATATCTCACCCTCTCCCTCAAAGGAGAGGGAGAAAACCGTCGTGCCAAGCTGCGCAAAATACTCATGCTCCGATAGTCCCGTTGACGATAGGTTGAAAAGCGGTAAGGCTGTCCATCAGGCTGGCACTGCCCAGACCGTTGCCGGGGAACAGGCTGGCGAAGCTGCCCTGTTCGCCGTGCAGTGCCATGTAATTCAGCACAACAGTCTGGACGAGCAGATTGACGTTATTGGCGGCGGGGCTGCCGGCGGTTTCCACCGAGCCATCGGCGCGGAACCAGCCGATCTGCTGATGTCTGGCCTGCGCGTCCGGCGTACCGCCGAGCAAGGTTGGTCGACCCGTGGGGTTGTAGACCAGAAAGCACGACGCGGCGGTATCGGAGTTGTCGCCGGTCCACACGCCCTTGCCGCGGCCATCAACGGAGTTATCGACCATGCCGTTGCTGGCCAGCGAGCCGTCGCTGAACACATAAACCATCAACGGCATGCCGACGCGTGCGGCGTATTCCAGGCAAGCGCCGATGCAGCGACCGGCCCGCAGATCTCGTAACTCGCCGGTGGAACGGTCGCCGGTGTGATAATCGAAGCCGCCCATGCTGATGGTGCCAGCGCCGGCGAAGCCGTTGGCCACCAGTTTCATAATCGAGGCGGTTTTGCGGAATTCACCATCGCCGTCGAACTCGGCCTGCGTGAAGATACCGCTGCTGCCGACGATGCGGGCATCGATGGCGGGATTGAGCGTGGTAGGGTCGCCGTAACGGTCCACCAGATCGGCCGATTTCACGTAGCCGCATTGCACCAGGTCCTTGACGACTGCGTCTGTGCTGATTTTGGTATCGACCTTGCCAAGCTTCATCGCGCTGATGCGTTCGATGGATTCCATGACGGCGACAGCATCCTGCTGACTCAACAGGCCGACCAGCTTGCCGGTATCGACCAGGCCGGTGACATCGCTGGGTCGGTCGATCTTGGTGGGGCGCACCTTGGGGTTGATCATGTCAGCCGGCGCCATCGAGTTGCCGCCGGAATCGGAATTCTGCGAACCGATCAACGTCAGCAGTTCACCGTCGGCGCCAGCCTTGTTGATGCCGTACATGGGGTTGTGCGGATTGTTGCTGGTGTCGTTGTCGGAACGCGCCGGCAACACCGCGCCGTTGATGTTCGCGGCCGTGCCCGGGGACACGCGTTCCAGTATGCCACGCGCGAAAGCGCTGTCGGAATGAAACATGAGCCCCAGACGGTTGTCGATGAAATCATTGGTGGCAGTTTGTGGATTGACGATGGATGGCACCATATCGCCGGGCAGGCCCTGCTTGCTGTAACCCGCCGTACTCAGGAAATCGAGCTGGCCGCCCTGTTTGCCGACTAGCACATTGGAGCCGGCGATATTGCCGCCGCCAGCCAGATCGAAACAGATGAACGGAATCTTGCCGGCGCCCTGCACGGCGATACCGCAGGATGTCTTCAAGGCCTGCAGGTCCGATGACAGCGCAGCCTGCGCGGCGCGCGGATCGGCGAACAGACCGAAGATCGACGGCGCGAGAACCACGCCGATACCGGCGCGCAGGCCCTGCGCCAGAAAGTCGCGGCGTGTGACGGGGCGCTTGTGATACGCGTGCAGCAAGGGCTCGTCCGGTAACAGGGGTCTGCGTTTACTTACCATACGTATTTCCTCTTGGCCCACTGTGTTTGTCGGTGTGCGCTGTACATGCTCATTGCACCAGCATCGCGGCGCTGCCCAGGGTCGCGGCGCAGGCCGCCTTGGCGATCGTGACGGTGCGCGTGCCGCATGACCCGCTGCACGGTGTGAGTTTCACGATCAGACTGTCGAGTTCGGTGCGCACCGATGTACTGTCGGGTTGTGTCGCAATGTTGCTGCCCAGCATCCTGGTCAACAGTGGATCGATAAGCTTATTGCGACCGGTGCTGTCAGCGAAGGCGGTACTGGCGTTGGCAGTGAAGTCCAGGCTCGGGAAGTATCCGGCGCGCAGCGTGGTGTCATCGCCAAGCGCATTGCAGTACTCGATTGCCAGCTGTGCCACCGCGACTTGCTGCGCGGACACGAAGCCTTCGATATTCGCCACCGTGGGCAGCTGCTGCTTGATCGTGTCGAAGGTGGTCTTCACGTTACTGTCGGTCTGGCTGACGCCGGTCAGTACCGCCATTGTCGCGTTGATCGCGTCGAAGGTGCGCACGCCGATATCGGCGACCGGCGCGCTGTCGGCCGGCGGCGGTGGTTGCAGCGGTACAGGTTCAGTGACGACGTTGTCGTGACCGTTGAGCGATTCGAAGTCGAGGAAGAACTCGTCCGCATCGGCGCCTTTTTCGCTGGCGATCACCGCGCCGAGATCTGACAACTGCTGCCCGCTGCTGCTGTACTGCGCGGTGGTAATTGCGGTATCGAGCTCGCTGTAACTCTGGCCGACCTTGGCCAGTTTACCGTTGATCCCGATACGCAGGCCGCGCAGCGGGATTGTGCCGGGCGTGACGGTCGGATCGAGGCTGATGAAGGTCGGATTGAGGAACAGGTAGCTGTAATTGTCGAACTGGCTGACCTCGAACAGGATGTAGCTCTGTGGCAGATTCACCAGTGTGCTGACATCGAACAGGAGATAGTATTTCTCGCCAACGCCGGCCTTGTAATTCTGCATGATCTGCTCCGGGGTCAGAGCGCGGTTGTGAATCGCCACCATGCGCAACTTGCCTTGCCAGAGACGGTCGCCGGAGACCTCGTTGCCGAGTACGAAGGCGAAGCTGTCGTCCCAGTCCGATAAGCTGCCGCCGGCCACCGGGTCCTGATCGCCGATGTCCACGCCATTGACGTAGATACGCCGACCCTGTGTCGGGGTGTAGGTCACGACCACATGTTGTTGTGTGGCCTGCAGGCGTTCTGCCGCGTCGGCGGTCGACAAGGCCGGTTGGCCGTTGCCATCGGTGTTGCTGCTGCGTTGCAGGAAATTGTAGTTGTAGAGTGTCTGTCCGAGGGTGAAATTGCGCGCCGTGGTGCCGCCCGAGTAACTGATGATGCGCGCCGGACCTTCCTGCGTGACATTGGCCGGTACCACCCAGGCTTCAATGGTGTATTCGTCAGTGGCCTTGATCAGCTTGCTGAGCTTGCTGCTGGCTGCCGTCGTGCCCTGCGCCTTGCCGTTGCGGACATCGATGCCCCAGCCGCTGACCCAGCCGACATCGCCGCTCAATGTCAGGTTCAATGCGGGCTCCACGCCACTGGTGTCGTAGGCGGTGTTACCTGTTCCGGTCTTGAACTCGTAGAGCGCAATGACGTTGGACACATTGCGGCTGCCGCCACTGGCGATGATGCCGTCGGTCAGCTTCAGGGCCTTGCTGATCACCAGTGCAGGATCGACCGGCGTGACCGGCACACCGTTGGCAAATGCGGTGACCGCGGCGAGCATCTCATCGGCATTGCTCTGGCAGTCACTCCAACAGTTATGAAACTCGTCGCGCAGCCGCACTACCAACCGCGAATTGGCCGGCGTGTCCAGATCGATCTTGTGACTGGAGGTCACGGCGGCATAAGCGCTGGCGGCATCGCTGACCGCGAAGAACGGTGCCTGCGGTGTCGCCGAGGTGTCGGTGTGACAGCCGGCGCAATGGGCTTTTAGCAGAGGATGCACCGTGCTGGCGAACAGGCTGGAATCGGCCGGGAAGGATTTGCTGGCGCCGGCATCCTTGATTGGCGGAGCTACCAGTTGAATTTGCTTGGCCGGACCGCCGACCGAACCGCCGGCCCAGGCGGTGATGTAGGCGGTGAGCACCGCACCGCAGGCCGCGGAACTTTGCAGCCAGCAGTTATGACCGCCGGCAACCTTGACCACCATGCGCGAATCGGCTGGCGAACTCAGATTGACTAGCGGGTTCGCCTCGGCGTAGGCCAGATTGACATCGTCCTGCCGCACGAAATTGGGTGCTTGTCCGCCGGCGCCATGACAGGCGCCGCAACGGTTGCTGGAGCGCAGATTGTCCCAGACATTGAGCTTGAATGCCTGCACGTCGGCGGTGCTTGCCGCCGGCCCGGTATAGTCCTGCGCCGTCGGTCCACTGGTGTTGGGATTCTGCGTGGTACTGCCGCCGCCGCACGCGGACAGGCCGAGCAAGAGCAGGAGCAGCAAAGTCGTGAGAAGTGCGTTGTGCAGTCTTTTCCAGGTTTCATTCTCTCTCAGTGAGAAGGGCAGGATGATGGCGGTTGATTGGCGATCACACCCCTCACCCCAACCCTCTCTCTGAGGGAGAGGGAGAGAAAGCGCTGCACACGATGTTGCGCACGATAATGTGACGGGATCATTATGCACTGCAACGACCGGTACGCGCGTGTTGTTCATGATACCTCTCCACTGTCTGTAACGGACGTCGTGCGCTCATGTCTCGGCAATGACACTCAATCACCCATGCAATACACGGCCGCCTCGGCGAACACGCGTTTCAAGTGATAACCGTTGAATTTGAATGACGCAGTCATGGTATCGATCTGATTGCGATCGGCCGTGTTACCCGGTGCGCGCAGACACACGGTCTTGAAAACCTTCTTGACTTGGCATTGCGCGAAGGCTTCGGTGTTCGCCAGTTCCTGCCCCAGGGATTTCGCGCCATTACCACCGCCGGGCAGCGTGCTGTCCCAGCCGAGCAGGGCATCAGGCCCGCTGCGCCAGTAATTGTCCCAGCGATCGTCAGGCGTCACATAGCCATATTTGAAATTATCCGAATTGATGTGGTACTTGGCCTGCACACGCGTGCCGGTACTGGGATCGAC
>JBBQDK010000025.1:0-23807 GCA_038319625.1 Gammaproteobacteria bacterium | reverse complement strand
GTTGATGGCGATGAGCAATGCCGCGATGGCATAGATTCGCAGGATGTATGCTGTAAGTGCCACCGCGTGGAACCGCTTCCATTGCCGGGTGAGCAACAGGACGCCGCCGAGCAGCAGACAGGACCAGAGGATGCGATGACTGATGACCTGTAAGGCAGGGACCGTGTGCAGCCACTTGAGATACACCGGCATCAGGCCCCAAAGACCATAGGCGCTGACGGCGTAAGCGATACCTTTGTTCATGCGGCGCTCTTGTTATTGAGCATTACCAATTCAGCTGACACTCACAAGCCCTCTCCCCGCAAGCGGGGAGAGGGGAACCCTTCCCTAAGACTAGTGCACAGTATAAAGCATGCCAACCGAATGGACAGCGCATCGAAGCCCGCCAATCCCTGTGCTGTGCGCAGGGTGTGTAGTGCGCTTCATTCTGTTTGGAACATATGCCGCATGCTCGCTAAGTACCGAGGTTTGGAAGAACGTCCCTTCTCCCTCCGGGAGAAGGTCACGACTGCAAGGATGCAGGAGGTAGGGCAACGCCGGGAGCAGTTGCCGAAGATGAGGGGATCTATACCCCCTCACCCCAACCCGGAGGGAGAGGGAGAAGCTGCCACTGGGATGCTTCATGATCTGGTGCATGACAATTCTCGGTGCTTGAATTAAGGATGCTGATTAATTGTATTTGCCGCAGAGGCGCAGAGAACGCAGAGAATTGTTCTTGTTGAATAGCATTAATTTTCCTCTGCACCTCTGCGGCTTAAAGTGAATAAATCAGATGTTCCTTAAGTTCCAAGAATTACAGAGCACACCACTACTTCAGGTTCAACGTCCGCCGCTTCCATAAGGCATACACTACCGGTATCACCACCAGACTGAGCAGCGGGGCGGTGATCATGCCACCGACCATGGGCGCGGCGATACGTTGCATGACTTCGCTGCCAGTGCCGGTGCTGAACATGATTGGCAGCAGGCCGGCGATGATCACGGCGACTGTCATCATCTTCGGGCGCACACGCAGTGCGGCGCCTTCCATAATGGCGCTCTTCAGGTCTTCCCAGTTGTTTACTTTGCCTTCGGCCTGATGTCGTGCCAACGCATTGTCCAGATACAACAGCATCACCACGCCGAACTCCGTGGCCACACCGGCCAGCGCGATGAAGCCGACCCCGACCGCTACCGAGAGCTGATAGCCGAGCAGGTGCACCAGCCAGAATCCGCCGATCAGTGCGAACGGCAGGCTGAGGATGATCATCAGCGTTTCAACCGCATTTCGGAAATTGAGATACAGCAACAGGACTATCAGGGACAGCGTCAAGGGTACTACAAGCTTGAGGCGTGCTGCGGCGCGTTCCATGTATTCATACTGGCCGGACCAAGTGAGCGAGTAGCCGGCCGGAATGACCACTGAGCTGGCGACGGCCGCCTTTGCACTACGCACATAACCGGCCAGGTCTTCCGAGAGGGTATCGATGTAGATCCAGCCATTGAGACGTGCGTTTTCGCTCTTGATTTCCGGCGGTCCATCGACGATGTGCAGGTTGGCGATTTCGCCCAGGGGAATCTGCGCACCGGATGGCGTGGCGATGCGGCTCGCCGTCAGCGCCGGCAGCGAATCGCGCAGGCCGCGCGGGTAACGCAGATTGATCGGGTAGCGCTCGCGGCCTTCGACGGTGTTCGTGATCGCCTCGCCGGCCATGGCGGTGCGCACCATATCCTGCACATCGAGAATATTCAGGCCGTAGCGTGCGGTGGCACTGCGATCGATATCGATGTCGATATAATGTCCGCCGGTGACACGATCGGCATAGACGCTGAGAGTGTCCGGCAGCGGCTTGATGACGTGTTCGATCTCGTTGGCAAGCTTTTCGATACCGGTCAGATCCGGCCCGGCGACTTTTATCCCCACCGGGGTGCGAAATCCGGTAGCGAGCATGTCGATGCGGGTACGGATCGGCATGGTCCAGGTATTGGCCAGGCCTGGCAGACGTACATTGCTTTGCAGTTCCGCCTTGATCTTTTTCAGCGTCATGCCGGGCCGCCATTGCGACGGGTCCTTGAGTTGTATTATGGTTTCGATCATGGACAATGGCGCGGGATCGGTGGCGGTCTCTGCACGGCCGGCCTTGCCGAAAACACTTTTCACTTCCGGCATCCGGCGGATCATGCGATCGGTTTGCTGCAACATGTGCGTGGCCTCGCCGACCGAGACCGATGGCAATGTAATCGGCATATAAAGCAGATCGCCTTCGTTGAGCGGCGGCATGAACTCACTGCCGATTTTATGCAACGGGTAGACAGTGCTGGCGAGCAGCAGCAGGGCGATGACGAGGGTCATCGCACGATGTGACAGCACCCAGGCGATGACCGGGCGATACCCGGCGATCATCAGGCGGTTGACGGGATTGGCCTGTTCCGGGCGGATGCGGCCGCGGATCAGATAGCCCATCAGTACCGGCACCAGTGTGACGGCGAGCAGTGCCGCGCCCGCCATCGCGTAGGTCTTGGTGTAGGCGAGCGGCGCGAACATCCGGCCTTCCTGTGCCTCCAGCGTAAACACCGGCAGGAACGACACGGTGATGATCAACAGTGAAAAGAACAGCGCCGGGCCGACTTCGCGTGCCGCAGTACGCGTCAGTTGCCAACGGTCAGCGCCAGGTGCGGCGTGTTCGATGTGTTTGTGCAGGTTTTCGATCATGACGATGGCCGCGTCGACCATCGCGCCGATGGCGATGGCGATGCCACCCAACGACATGATGTTGGCGTTGATGCCCTGGGTGCGCATCACCAGGAAGGCGATCAGGATGCCGACCGGCAGGCTGACGATGGCGACTAGCGCCGAACGCACATGAAACAGAAACAGTGCGCACACCAGGGCAACTACCAGCGATTCCTCGAGAAGTTTTTCCTTGAGATTGTCGATGGCACGCTGCACCAGTGCCGAGCGATCATAGGTGGTGACAATCTCCACGCCTTGCGGCAGGCTGTGTTGCAAGGCTGCGAGGCGTTCCTTGACGCGAGCAATCGTGGCCTGGGCGTTTTCCTGGTGACGCATCACCACCACGCCGCCGACCACTTCACCTTCACCGTTCAGTTCCGCGACGCCGCGGCGCAATTCGGGACCGAGCTGGATGTTGGCGACATCACTGAGTTGTATGGGTACGCCGGTTGAGGAAGAATCGAGCGGTACGCGGCGCAAATCCTCCAGCGTGTGGATATAACCGCGCGCCCGGATCATGTATTCCGCTCCGCCCATCTCGATAACCGAGCCGCCGGTCTCGCCGTTTGAGCGGCGGATCGCCGTCTTCACCTCTGGCAGCGTGATGCCGTAGGCGAGCAGCTTGTCAGGATCGGCCTCGACCTGATATTCCTTGACCATGCCGCCGATCGTGGCAACTTCGGCAACGCCTGGCAGGCCTTGCAATTCCAGTTTCAGAAACCAGTCCTGCAAGGAGCGCAATTGCGAAAGATCATGCTTGCCGCTGCGGTCGACCAGCGCGTATTCGAAGATCCAGCCGACGCCGGTGGCATCGGGACCGAGTGTGGGCGTGACACCGGGCGGCAGTTTGCCGGTTGCCTGATTCAGATATTCGAGTACACGTGCGCGTGCCCAATACAGATCAGTGCCATCCTTGAACAGTACATAGATGAACGAATCACCGAACATCGAATAGCCGCGTACCGTCTCCGCCCCCGGTACCGCCAGTAGCGTTGTGGAAAGTGGATAAGTGATCTGGTCCTCGATGACCTGTGGCGACTGTCCGGGATAACTGGTCTTGATGATCACCTGCGTGTCGGACAGATCCGGTATCGCATCCACCGGCGTGGTGGCGATGGCAACCAGCCCGCCGGCGACCACCAGCACGGTGACCAGTAGCACCAGAAAGCGGTTTTTCAGTGACCAGTCTATTAGGGATGCGATCATGTCAGTTCCTGTTCAATTCATGCGCGGTCATATTGCGAGCAGCTAGCGCAGTTCGTGTCGTCTCCGCCGCAATACCTATTCCACAATACGACCCCCTCTCCCTTGATGGAGAGGGTTGGGGAGAGGGTGAGGGTCGCCACAAATCAGTGAGTGTGTGCATCGCCGGGAGCCCTCTCTCCCTGGCTTTCTCCCCGAGGGGAGAGTGGATTGCCTGCGTCGGAAGCATCGCCGTCTTGCATGCGCGCGCTCGCACCCTGGAAATTCGCTTCGGCGTCGAGCAGGAACTGACCGCTAAGTACGATCTTCTGACCTTCTTGCAGGCCGTCGACGATCTCGATGGAGTCATCGTTCTCTGCACCGACCTGGACCCTGACCGGCTGGAAGCGGCCTCCGCCGAGCGCCAGGATCACACTGTCCTGCATCCCGTTACGCAATACCGCTTCGCGCGGCACAGCCAGTACCGTGGTGCGCGCCGCCGCGTCGATGCTGGCATTGCCATACATGCCAGGGCGCAGCACGCCATCGGCGTTGTTGAACAGCAGCCGTGCAGTCACGGTGCGGCTTTGTGGATTCAGGGTCGGATACAGATAATCTATACGGCCCTGCCATTGCCTGCCGGGAATAAAAGGCAGGGCAAACTGCACCGGATCGCCGACCTTCACCCACGGCAACTGGTTGGCATAGATTTCGACATTGACCCAGACATGATGGAGATCGGCGAGCGTGTACAACTGCATCTCCGGTGTAACACTGGCGCCTTCGCGCACGTTGAGTTCCGTGACGATACCGCGATGGGGCGCGCGCAGAGCAATGGTACGCTGCACCGGCTTGCCTTGTGCCATGGCATCGATAGTAGCGGCGGGAATGTCCAGTAATCGCAGGCGCTCACGGGCTGCCTGCACCAGAGCTCGCGTTTCAGTGTGCATGGCGTGGTCACCGGCGTGCATCAGTTGCCGGCCCGCCTGCACGGCGATGCGATAGTCTTCCTGCGCGCTGAGCAATTCCGGCGAGTAGATCTCGGCCAACACCTCGCCGCGTTCGACCACATCACCAACGGCTTTCACATGCAGTCGCTCCAGCCAGCCGCTGGTCTTGGTGCTGAAGGTGCTGACACCGCGCGCATCGGCCAGCACGGTACCTACGGTACGGATGCTGCGCACGAAGGTGCGCCGCTTCACCACGCCGGTTCGCACGCCGAGATTTTGTACCTGCCGCGGATCGATGCGGATGCCGGTGTCTGTGCTGCCGGCATCGGCATAGACGGGAGTGTAGTCCATGCCCATGCTGTCTTTGGTGGGTTTATCCGCGGTAATTTGTGGATTCATGGGATTGCGGTAATAGAGAATCCTGCGTGGACTGTCGGCTTGTGCAGCAGGCGTTACCGGCGCCGTGGATTCCGGATTCTTCAATAACCAGCCCAGCGCCAGGCCCAAGGCAATGCCTATCCCCAGTGTGACAATCAGCAGTGTATTAGTGCGACGCATCGGCAGTCTCCGTGGTGGTGGCGAGATAATCGAGATCGGCGGCGTTGCGTGCCAGATCGGTTTTCAGACGCCATTCGGTAAGTGCGTACAGATGGCGCCGGTGCAGTATCGACAGCACCTTGGCCAGAGGCAGACGATTGGTTTTATAAGCGGAGAACGCGGCCCGCACTGCCTGTTCCGTTTTGGGAATGCGACTTTTTTCCAGCAGTGCAAGGCGTGCCTGCAACCGCTGTCGTTCGGCCAATCGAGTGTTGGCCTCGGCGCGCAGTTCCAGCAGTGCATCGTCACGCCGGTAACGCGCGGCTTGCTCACGGGCGGCGCGTTGTTGCAAGCGCGCATCCTGACGCTTGTCCGGAAACAGCGGCAGGCTCACCACCACCTGCGCGGACAGCATGTCCGGTACCTTGGCGCCGCCGGCATCGCGTGCGGCACGATACCCGTACATCGCCTCCACGCCGAACTCCGGGTAATAGGCGCGGCGCGCGGCGGCGGTCTGATAACCGGCGGCACGCCGCGCCGCTTCAAGTGCCTGGATTTGCGGGTGCGTGGCGAGTCCATGCAGCAGTGCGGCCGCTGGCGGCGGTGTTGGCACTGCTGGCAGTTGTGTTGCTATTTGCAGTGTCGCCGCATCACTGCCCAGCAGGCGCGCCAGCCGGCTCATCGCGGCATCGCGCTGGGTGGCGAGATCCTGTTGTTCATCCAGCAAAGCATCGCCTTCCAACGCGCTGTCGAGCACAGCACCCTGTTCGGCTTCGCCGACCCGGTAGCGCGCAGTCTGCGCCGCAGTCATCTGTGCCACATAGGTGTGGTTTTCGGCGTTGGTCTCCAGGGCGCGGTCCAGATAAAAAACGTCCAGCCAGGCGCGACGCACGTCGCGGCGTATGCGCGCTTGCGCCTCGTGACGCTCGGCTTCAGCTACGTCGGTTTCCTGATCGGCGCTGTGGCGCAATTGCGCGCGTTGCCCGGGCGGTGGGAACATCTGGGCGATACCGACCGTGGTCATGGTCATGGGTTCACGGTCCAGTGCTAGGCTGTCGGCGGGGACATTTTGCATACCGAGTTTGAGTTGCGGATCAGGCAGCGCATCGCTGGCGGCGGCGCCGGCACGTGCGACATCGATCAGCGCCGCGCGCTCCTTGAGTTCGGGATTTTTGCCGAGCGCGATCGCTTCCGCACGATCCAGACTCAGCAATTCCTCGGCTGCATAGCTTGCGCCGCTGTGCAGCAGCAGTGTGATGACGGCCGTGGTGGCCAGTGTGTGCAAAGACAACATGAGCGTACTCCGTAGCAGAAGACCGGCGAGCGGGACTTTCGCAGCGGGGTACGAGCTAGATCAGCAGAGTGCAGAAGGCGAGCGTGGGGTGGGGATGTGGTGGAGGAACGCGTGACAGGATGAATGCCTGCGCGTATGCCGCGATGCGCGGCCACGCCAGGGTCAGCAGGAGTGCAAAAGCAAACAGCAAACCCATACGGACCAATGGCAGTGAGTCGATCTGCTGTTGCGAGACGGCCTGCATAGCGCAGCCTGGTGCGGAGCAGTTGGTTTCAGGCGCTTGTTTCACCGCCGCGGGCGGGCAACAGTCGTGGTTCATGACATCACCGCGCATGTGAGGTGCGGCCAGGCTATCCATCATCAGACAGGGGTGCAGGGCGGCAGCGAACCACGCCAACAGGAGCACGGCCGCAAGGCCACGTCCGATGGGAGCTTTCAGTTTGCGCAGTGTGTGTAACACTTTGTGGCCCGTTCCAAATCCCGATGAAATGCACTGACAGTCTGGATAGCGGCAGCTTGACGCCAACGTGCAGTCGCCGTCAAGCGCATGGATCAATTTGGGCTGGGAAAATTCCGTTTGCAGGGTTTTTGCTGTTTATCTGCGCCCTGGTTGGCCTGCATTCATCCGCTTGGCGCCTCGACGATTGCTGTATCGGTCAAACCTTCGGCCTCGGAGACCACGAACGACTTGAATGCCTCGGCCACCGGTGACAGACGTTTGCCCTTACGTTGTACAACGAACCAGTTGCGCAGAATCGGGAACTCGGCGATATCGAGAATCGCCAGGCGCTTGAGGCGCAGTTCCAGTTCCAGCGTGTCGCGTGACAGCAAACCCAGCCCCAGGCCGGCCTGCACGCTCTGCTTGATCGCTTCATTGCTGCCGACTTCCATGCCAGTCTGGATGCGGATGTGTCGCTCGGTGAAGAAGCGTTCCATGGCCATGCGTGTGCCGGAGCCCGGTTCACGCACCAGGAATACTTCGTCTTGCAGCCATTTCAGCGGTATGTGGTGTTCGTGGGCGAGGCTGTGATTGGGAGGCGCCACGACCACCAGAGGATTGGTCTTGAAGCGCACCGCATCGAGATCCAATTCATCCGGTGGCTGGCCCATGATCACCAGCTCAACGCTATTGTCCATGAGCTGCTTGAGCAGCGCCTCGCGGTTGGTGACATCCAGGCTGACGGTGACCTTGGGATAGCGCTGGGTGAAGGTGCCGAGCAGATTGGGGATGAAGTAGTTGGCGGTAGAGGCAACGGAGATCTTCAGGCGGCCGCCGGAAAGTCCCTTGAGGCGATTGACCATGCCCTCCATTTCGCTGAGCTGTTGGGTGATGCCGCGACTATACTCATACACATCCCGCCCGGCCTCGGTCAGAGCGATCTTCTTACCGAGTGACTCGAACAGCGGCAAACCCACGGAACCTTCCAACTGTTTGATTTGCATAGATACTGCCGGTTGAGTCAGATGCAACTCGGCGGCCGCGCGGGTATAGCTGAGGTGCCGGGCCACGGCCTCGAATACTTCAAGTTGACGTAGAGTGATGTGCATGGTCGATTTTCTTACTATAAGGTTAAGCTTATTATAACTATGAATAATACTGAATTCCATTTATAGATTGAGGGGGGTATGGTAGGCACGATCGAGCAACGGCTGTGGTCCAGCTGCACACCGAGGGGTTGACCGGAGGACGCGGTGGCCAGAACACGGGGTAGATCGCCCCACGACTAAACGACTGAGTTCATTTGAGGAGAGACTGCGATGTCAGGCAAAGCAAAGACGTACAAAGCGGGTGTTAAAGAGTACCGCGAAACCTATTGGATGCCGGATTACACCCCGAACGAAACCGATATTCTGGCGTGCTTCAAGATCACCCCGCAGGCCGGCGTGCCGCGCGAAGAAGCCGCCGCCGCCGTGGCCGCCGAGTCCTCGACCGGCACCTGGACCACTGTCTGGACCGACCTGCTGACCGATCTGGATTACTACAAGGGTCGCGCCTACCGCATCGAAGACGTGCCGGGCGACGACACCTGCTTTTTTGCCTTCGTCGCCTACCCAATGGACCTGTTCGAAGAAGGTTCCGTGGTCAACGTGTTCACCTCTCTGGTCGGCAACGTGTTCGGTTTCAAGGCAATTCGTGCCCTGCGTTTGGAAGACGTGCGCTTCCCGATCGCCTACGTGAAAACTTGCGGTGGTCCGCCCCAGGGTATACAGGTCGAGCGCGACCTGATGAACAAGTACGGCCGCCCGCTGCTGGGTTGCACCATCAAGCCGAAGCTCGGACTGTCCGCCAAGAATTACGGCCGCGCTGTGTATGAATGTCTGCGCGGTGGCCTGGACTTCACCAAGGACGACGAGAACGTCAACAGCCAGCCGTTCATGCGCTGGCGCACACGTTTCGATTTCGTCATGGAAGCCATCCACAAAGCCGAGCGTGAAACCGGCGAGCGCAAGGGTCACTACCTGAACGTCACCGCGCCAACCCCGGAAGAGATGTACAAGCGCGCCGAGCACGCCAAGGAATTGGGCGCGCCGATCATCATGCACGACTACATCACCGGCGGTTTCTGCGCCAACACGGGTCTGGCCAACTGGTGCCGTGACAATGGCATCCTGCTGCACATTCACCGCGCCATGCACGCCGTGCTCGACCGCAACCCGCACCACGGCATTCACTTCCGCGTGCTGGCCAAGATCCTGCGTCTGTCCGGCGGCGATCACCTCCACTCCGGCACCGTCGTCGGCAAGCTCGAAGGTGACCGCGAGGCGACCTTGGGCTGGATCGACATCATGCGCGACAGTTTCATCAAGGAAGACCGTTCACGCGGTATCTTCTTCGATCAAGACTGGGGCTCCATGCCAGGTGTCTTCCCGGTCGCCTCGGGCGGCATTCACGTTTGGCACATGCCGGCGCTGGTCTCCATCTTCGGCGACGATTCCGTGCTGCAGTTCGGTGGCGGCACGCTCGGCCATCCGTGGGGTAACGCCGCCGGCGCCGCCGCCAACCGCGTCGCGCTGGAAGCCTGCGTCGAAGCCCGCAATCAGGGCGTGCAGATCGAGAAGGAAGGCAAGGCCATCCTTACCGGTGCCGCCAAGTCCAGCCCCGAACTGAAGATCGCCATGGAAACGTGGAAAGAAATCAAGTTCGAGTTCGACACGGTGGACAAGCTCGACGTGGCGCATAAATAAAGGCAAGGGGAAAGATTAAAGGGCAAAGATTAAAGGGGTTAAAGTTGTATCTCCCCCTTTTCCCTTTTCCCTTTTCCCTGTTATCTAATACCTACACCGAGGTTCATAACATGAGCGAAATGCAAGATTACAAATCCAGTCTCAGCGACACGGCTAGCCGCAAGTTCGAGACCTTCTCCTACCTGCCCGTGATGGACCAGGCCAATATCGAAAAGCAGGTGGCCTACATCGTCAGCAAGGGCTGGAATCCTTCCATCGAACACACCGAAACCGAAAACGCGTTCGACCACTACTGGTACATGTGGAAGCTGCCGATGTTCGGCGAGACCGACGTGAAAAAGATCCTCGCCGAAGCCGACGCCTGCCACAAGGCGCATCCCAAGCACCACGTGCGCCTGGTCGGTTACGACAATTTCAAGCAGTCGCAGGGTGCGTCGATGGTGATTTTCCGCGGTCCTATGAAGGCCTGAGTCAAAGCCGTCGAACCAGAAACCCTGCCCGGGGGACTGGGTGGGGTTTTTTTACGACCCGATTGTTTTATTTTGAACCACCAAGGACGCCAGGAACGCCAAGATAGTATGTGATGCGCAATGTTCTCCCTGTGCGCAGCTGGAATGGTATTACGGTCGCTGATGCTTGATTAATTGATATTCCTTGGCGTCCTTGGCGGTTCAAAAAAGTTTTTCAACAGAAGGGCAAGGCATGAAAAAGGACCAGCGTTACGTCGGGATTTATAATGATCTGTACGGCGGCATGACCGATGCCGGCAAGATCATCCGCGACGCCTGGGCGCTGGGCCTGCTGCCGGAAACCGAAACCTGCGAAGGCTGGATGGCGGCGGGTATAGAAGACCTCTGGGCCAAAGTCAGCACGGAGTGGGAGCAATACGGATTCTTGGTGGCGAAACTGCCCGAGGACATGCGCGAACGATTCATGCGCATACAGGATGAGGCGATGCAACGCGCCACCGCCGCCGGTTGGACCGCAGCCACGGATTTTTACGACGACGAAGATGACAGTTGAAACGATGGACTCGCGTCCTAACTGGAAAAGGTGAGCGACATGTCAGACAGTGACCAATATCTGATCAAAGACGAACCCTATTACCGCAGCGTCAGCGATGAAGTCGCGCTGTACGAGGCGGCCTATGCCGCGCGCATGCCGGTGATGCTGAAAGGCCCGACCGGTTGCGGCAAGTCGCGCTTCGTCGAGTATATGGCCTGGAAGCTGAAGCGCCCGCTGATCACCGTGGCGTGCAACGAAGACATGACCGCGTCAGACCTGGTCGGTCGTTACCTGCTTGATGCCGCCGGTACCAAGTGGCACGACGGCCCGCTCACCGTGGCCGCGCGCATCGGCGCGATCTGTTATCTCGATGAAGTGGTCGAAGCGCGCCAGGACACCACGGTGGTGATCCATCCGCTCACCGATCACCGCCGCGAACTGCCGCTCGACAAGAAAGGCGAGCTGGTCAAGGCGCACAAGGATTTCCAATTGGTGATCTCCTATAACCCCGGTTATCAGAGTCTGATGAAGGATCTCAAACAATCCACCAAGCAGCGCTTCGGCGCGCTGGATTTCGAATACCCCTCAGCCGAGGTCGAGGCCGAGATTGTCCGGCATGAGACCGATGTCAGCGAGGAAGTCGCCGGCAAGCTGGTGCAAATCGCACACCGTGCCCGCAATCTAAAAGGCCACGGCCTGGACGAAGGCATCTCCACGCGTCTGCTGGTGTACGCCGGTCAGCTCATCGCCAAGGGCATTGATCCCAAAGATGCCTGCCGCATGACACTGGTGCGGCCGATTACGGATGATCCGGATATGCGCGATACACTGGATGCAGCGGTGGGGACTTATTTTTAGAGTGCTTTAGTAGTTGTTGTGGATTGATTGCCCTGACCCTGGCCCTCTCCCATAGGGAGAGGGGATTGGCTTTTTCAGATTCGCAGGGGATCGACGCTCGCAGTATGTAGGAAGCAACGGCATTAAAGATTAAACGGAGTTAAATGGAGCAGTCCCCTCTCCCCACCGGGGAGGGCCAGGGTGAGGGGGATATGGATATCCAGACCAAAGCCAAAGCATTACGCAGGCAACAAACAGACGCGGAACAATTATTGTGGCGACACCTGAGGGATCGGCGCTTTACCGGATACAAGTTCCGTCGACAAGTAGCCATAGGAAATTACATCGCTGATTTTGTCTGCTTGAAGTGCATGCTGATAGTAGAAGTCGATGGCGGGCAACATCTGGAACAGCATAAGTACGATGAGGTCAGAACGCGCTATCTGGAGTCACAGGGATTGAAGGTGCTCCGTTATTGGAATAATGAGGTGCTCGGAAATATAACAGACGTATTGGATGCCCTCACCCTGGCCCTCCCGGAGGGAGAGGGGACTTGATCCATGAGATTATCGCTGCTCTTTGGGCGCGGTAGTTCCCCCTCTCCCCCCGAGGAGAGGGCCGGGGAGAGGGGGGAAGTAATAACCACGTAGAGCGATGAAAGTATCATGACCATCAACCTCGACGAATACAGCGAACTGCTCGACAAGATCGATCCGCACGTGCGCGACACGTTGCAGCCGAGCTTCAATGAAGCCGCGCATGTGATGTCGCCGGCGGGTCTGCATAAATACATGTCCGGCGCGCTGGCCCTCTCCGGGCTGGGGCGTGGCAATGACCTGGTTGTCTCATATTTGCAGAGCATCCCGGCGGTCGTCAAGGAAGCCGGCGAGGATGTTCTGGATGACTGCATTACCGAATCGATGAAGCTGGCATCGATGGTCAGCGGCGAAGTCATCGCACTGCTGTTTTCCAGTCTGCCGTCGGCCGCGCAGCGGCTCGGCGATGCGGAACTGCTGCGCGGCTATCTGAAATTGATTCGCCAACTCTCCGCCAAGGCGCCACGCGGGTTGCGCCCTATGCTGTCGCATCTCGACGAACTGTTTTCGAAACTCACGCTCGGTGGCCTGCGGCGCTGGGCTTTGTGGGGCGCGCAGGCGCATGCGCGTGATTTTCCCGCGCAGCTGAAATATTTCGCGCTGGAATCCAGCGACAGTCAGGCGATCCTGCAGAAGGAGCGGCGCGGCATCCTGTTCGTCGATCAGCATCGCCGTCTGAATTTCTATCTGCGTGCCTTCTGGGGCCGTGATTTCTTCTTGCGTCCGACCTCTGGCGATTACGAGACGCGTGAGGGTTACAAGCCGTTCATAGAGCATATGTTTATGCATCTGCCGGATGCTTTCGACGACTATGCGGGTATTTCCGGCAGTGAATTGTATCGGGCCGCCGCCGCGCATGCCGCAGCACATCAGGTCTATACAACGGCACCTATCTCCGCGGAACAACTTACACCTGTGCAGATGGCCTTCATCGGTCTGTTCGAGGATGCCCGTATCGAGCATCTGGCGATCAGTGAATTTCCCGGCATGCGTCAGTTGTGGAAGAAATTTCATGTTGCGGTGACCGAGGTCAGTTGCCCGGTCGAGCCGGTCGTCGGTCTGTTGGAGCGCACCGCACATGCGCTGCTCGATGCGACGCATCAGGACGAAGATCCGCGTATCATGGCCATCGCGCGCGAGTTCCACGAGCGCGTGCGGCAGACTCCACACGACAATCAGTTATCCTGGGATCTCGGCGTCGATTTCTTCAACGTGCTGCGTGAATCCACCGCTGTCCCCAGCGCGCGCACGCTGGAGAGCATCGCTATTCCCTATCGCGACGACAACCGCTTCATTTGGGCCTTTGCCGACAATATCTGGGCGGACGACTTCGAATCGATGCCAGGCTCGAAGCCTCAGGTGCGCAAGCATATGTCGGTGATGGAAATGGCCCACGAACTGGACTGCGAGCTGGCCGGCGACGACGCGCAGGAAATCTGGGTGATGCAGGACGAGTTCTTCCGTGACGGTGATCCTGCCGGCCAGTCCATCAATCAGGTGCTCGGCAAGGAACCGGTCAGCGATCCGTATCACTATCAGGAATGGGATTATCACATCCAGCTGCACCGCCCCAACTGGGCGACAGTGCTTGAAAAGCGCCAACCCAAGGGTGATGCCGGTGAGATCGAGCGTGTGCTCGATGAATACAAACCGATCGCCAGCCGCATCAAGCATGTCATCGATGCCTTGCAGCCGGAAGGCGTAGTTCGTCAGCGGCATCAGGAGGACGGCGACGAGATCGATCTGGATGCGGCGATCCGTGCCCTGGTCGATCTGCGCCTGGGACACACACCCGACACGCGTATCAACATGCGCCATATCCGCAAAACCCGCGACCTGGCCGTGCTGGTATTGCTCGACCTTTCCGAGTCCACCAACGAAGTGCTGCCCGGCAGCGACCGTCCGGTGCTGCAACTGGCGCGCGAGGCGACGGCGCTGCTGTCCTGGGCCATCGACCGCATCGGCGATCCTTTCGCCATACACGGCTTCGCCTCCGACGGCCGTCACGATGTGCAGTACTATCGCTTCAAGGATTTCGATCAGCCGTATGACGACGAAGCGAAAAGCAGACTCGCCGGCATGCAGGGCGGCTTGTCGACGCGCATGGGCGCGGCCTTGCGCCACGGCGCACATTACCTGCACAAACGGCCGGAGAGCAAGAAGCTGCTGCTGCTGGTGTCCGACGGCGAACCCGCTGATATCGACGAGCGTGACCCGCAGTATCTGCGTCAGGACACCAAAAAGGCCGTGGAAGAACTGGCCACGCGCGGCGTCACGACCTATTGTCTGACGCTGGATGCGCACGCAGACGAATATGTATCACGCATCTTCGGCGTGCGCGGTTTCACTGTCGTCGACCATGTACAACGTCTGCCGGAGCGATTGCCCTCGGTGTTCATGGGCTTGACGCGATAAGGAATTGGCGCCGCCCCTGTGTCAATTGTAAAAAATTGTCATAGTACTCGCACTTGCCTTGTATTCGCCGTTCACTCGGCAAATACTCACCTCCATACCCAGCCTATCCTCAGTTCAAGTCAACGTGCTCGTGCGCGTCTTTCAGTTGTCGAGTTGGAGTTGTCTTACACAAGGAACCGTGCACTTCAGAGTGTTGTACCATGGATATACCCACCTTACCGATCAGTCCCGATGTACATACCACTCCCGGACAACGCAGTCTGCTGGACAGCCTGCTCGAGTCGCTCAGTGAAGGTGGTCGGAAAGGCTTTGCGGAATTGATCAGCGACTTTCAGACGCACGACTTGGGCGAGGTCATGGCTTCCTGGGTCGGCGTCGGCCGAAATCTGTCGGTGACGGCATTGCAGGTCCGTCGGGGGATGGGTGAGGCGAGAATTCTCTACCTGGCTGACACCACGAATCTTTCGCCGGCGCGGGTGGTTGACAGTCTGGCCGAGATGCTGCCGGTGCTGGTGAACGCCCTGACGCCCGATGGCAAACTGCCCGACCAGAACAGTCTGCATAATTGCTTGAGATTCCTGCGCAGTCAGTTGCTGGATCGTTGAGTTTTTGCCGCGCCTCTTATCATCCCGTCACTCTAAGGAAGATCAGAAAAACCCATCAACCGCCAAGGACGCCAAGAACATCAAGTTATTTCCTCTTGAATTTCAAAATAGATTTTCTTGGCGCCCTTGGCGGTTCAAGTAATAAATCAGTATTTCCCTAAGCATATTCATTCGCCAGCCGGCGTTTCCGCAACGACCGTTCGACGCGCCGCCTTGCGCCGTTTCAGCCGTTCGCTCACATGTTCCATCGCCACATAGAAGGCCGGCGTAATATAGAGGGTGAGCAGTTGTGAAAACAGCAGGCCGCCCACCACGGCGATACCCAGTGGCCGCCGCGATTCTGCGCCCATGCCGGTGCCCAGCGCGATGGGCAGAGTACCGAGGATGGCGGCAAGCGTCGTCATCATGATGGGCCGGAAACGTACCAGACAGGCTTCGATGATGGCATCGCGCGCGGAGGCGTCGCGTTCGCGACGGATCTGCAGTGCGAAGTCCACCATGATGATGCCGTTCTTCTTCACCAGTCCTACCAGCAAGATCAGGCCGACGAAGCTGAAGATGTTGAGTTCCTGCCCGAACAGGATCAGCGTGAGCAGCGCACCGACCATGGCCAGCGGCAAAGCGGTGAGGATGGTGATGGGATGAATGAAGTGTTCGTAGAGTATGGCCAGCACCATGTAGATCACCAGCACGGTAATGAGCAGCAGCAGTGGCATGCCTACCAGTGAATCGCGGAAGGTCTGGGCGTTGCCGGTGAAGGACGCGGTGATGTCCGCCGGCAGGTTGGTCTGCGCCAGCGTATCGATGCGGTTGCTGACTTCACCCAGGGAAGTGCCCGGCGTCAGATTGAAAGAGAAAGTGACAGCGGGCAGTTGCCCGTAATGATTGACGGATAACGGGCCGACACCCGGTTCGATGGTGGCTACGGCGCGCAAGGGCACCAGCCCGCCCGTACCCGGTACATATAAGGCATTCAGTGCATCCATATTCATCTGGTAGAGTGGTGCCAGTTCCATGATGACTTGGTATTCGTCGGTGGAACCGTAGATCGTGCTGACCTGATTGCCGCCGTAGGCACTGTACAGCGCCGCCTGGATCTGTTCGGCGCTCACGCCCAGCGCGGCGGCCGTGCCGCGCTGGATACGCACGTTGACCTGCGGGTTGCTGAGCTCCAGGCTGCTGCTCACATCCTGTACGCCCGGCACGCTGGCGAGTTTGGATTCGAACCCTGTCGCCGCCTGATTCAATTCGTCCAGATCCGTTCCCTGCAGCACGTATTGGTATTGGCCGCTGCCGCCGAGACTGCCGATGCGTATTGCCGGAGGATTCTGGAAATACACCTGCATCTCGCGCACCTGGGCCACCGCGTGACGCAGTTGTTGCAGCACTTGCTCGGCATTGGCATCGCGTTCGTTCTGCGGTTTGAGACGGATGAACAGGCGTCCGATGTTGCCGCCGCTGACGCCGCCGCCACCTTGACCCGCGCTCGACATCGCGGCTGCGACATTGGGATTCTGCTGCACGATGCGCGCGACGCGTTCCTGCAATTTTTGCAGCTGTTCGAAGGTGACGCCCTCTGGCGCCTTGGTGTCGGCGATGATCTGCCCGGTGTCCTCGCTGGGGATGAAGCCCTTGGGCACGACATCGAACAGATAGAATGTCAGTCCCAGCAGCAGCGCCGCCAGCGTTAACATGGTGCGCCAGTGATCCACTGACCAGGTGAGCGTGTATCCGTATGCGTCGCGGGTGTGGTTGAAGCCGCGTTCAAGTGCGTGGTAAAGCCGACCGTGCTGCCCGCTCTCTTCGAGAAAGCGGCTGCACAACATGGGTGTGAGAATCAGCGATATCAGCCCGGAGATCAGGATGGCGATGGTAACGGTGAGCGCAAATTCACGGAACAATCGGCCCACCAGTCCGCTCATGAAGATCAGCGGGATAAACACCGCCACCAGCGACAAGGTCATGGACATCACCGTGAAACCGATCTCCCTGCTGCCGAGCTGCGCGGCCTGCAGGCGGTCCAGGCCCTTCTCGCGATAGCGGACGATGTTTTCCAGCACCACAATGGCATCATCGACCACGAAGCCCACGGCGAGGGTCAGGGCCATCAGCGACAGATTATCAAGACTGAAGCCGAAGACGCGCATCAACGCAAAGGTGCCGATCAGCGAGGTAGGCAGGGCCAGTGCGCTGATAAGTGTGGCGCGTACATTGCGTAGGAACAGAAAGATCACGCCCACCACCAATACGATGGCCAGTGACAGCGTGAACTTGACCTCGTGGATGGAGCCGTTGATGAAATCGGCGCGGTCGTAGAGTAGCCGCAGCGTGGCATCGCCGGGCGCCTGGCGGGTAAGTTCCGTCAGTTGTTCGCGTACCGCCCGGGAAACCTGCACGGTATTCGCGCCGGGCTGGCGTTTCACCGCCAGGACGATGGCCGGGCGCAGACCCTGGCCGGCGACGCCATTGTCGAAGAAAGTGGTGATCTGTTTGTCCTGTTCGGTGCTGTCCAGAGCCTTGCCGACCTCGGCAAGATGCACCGGCGCGCCGTTCTGATAGGCGATCACGAGGCGGTTGTACGCGGCGGCATTCTGCAACTGGCCGTCGGACTGCACGGTATAGGTACGCACGCTGCCGTTGAGCGTGCCGGTGGGCAGATTGGTGTTGCCGCCCTGAATCGCCTGCTCGACCTGCGCCAGCGAGAGATTGCGCGCCGCCAGTGCGTAGGGATTCATGTGAATGCGCACGGCGTATTTATGCGAACCGAAAACCAATACCTGCGCCACGCCGGGAATCGTGGAGATCTGTTGGGCGACGCGGGTCTCGGCGTACTCGTCGAGTTGTGTGAGCGGTAGTTGCTCGGCGGAAAGGGCGAGGTAGATGATGGCGAAGTCGGCGGGATTGACCTTGCGCAGGCTGGGCGGCGCGGGCATGTTTTGCGGCAACCGGCGGATGCTTTGCGAGATCGCGGTCTGCACATCCTGGGCAGCGCTGTCGATGTTGCGCGCCAGATCGAATTGCAGGGAGATGTTGGTGCTGCCCGTGGTGCTCGTCGAACTCATGGAGGTCACGCCGGCGATGGCGCTGAACTGCCGTTCCAGCGGCGTCGCCACCGCCGCGGCCATGGTCTGCGGGTCGGCGCCCGGCAGGCTGGCGGAAACACTAATGGTTGGGAAGTCGACATTGGGCAGCTCGCTGACCGGCAGACTGTCATAGGCTGCGATGCCGAAGATGACCAGCGCCAACGTGATGATGGTGGTCATCACCGGGCGACGGATGAAGGGCGCGGAAAAGTTCACGGCAGGTCTGGCGTGGCAGACTTGCCAGCGCTGTTGTCGATAACGACCTTGACACCCGGACGCAGATTGCGCGGTGCGCGCGTTACCACCGTCTCGCCCGCTTTCACACCCGTGGCGATGATCGCGAGATCGTCCACCTGGCGGTCGACCTGTACCGGGCGGATGACGGCCTTGTCCTGTTCGATGATATAAACGAAGTTGCCGTTCTGTCCGGTCTGTATCGCGGACTGCGGCACGACGATCGCATCGGCCTGCACGGCGAGCTGCGTGCGCACGCCCACATACTGGCCGGGCCAGAGCTGTTCCTGTGTGTTGGGCAGGCGCGCCTTGAGTGTCACCGTGCCGGTATTCGTGGTCACAGCGTTATCGACGAAGATCAGCTTGCCTTCGCCCAGATCACTGCTGCCATCCTCGCGGGTGATGAAGATGCGAATGCCGCCTTGCGCCTGATAGCGTTGCAGCGTCGGCAGTGTCTGTTGCGGGATGCTGTACCGGACCAGAATCGGTTGCATCTGGTTGATGACGACCAGCGACGCAGTATCGGTGGGCGCGACCAGGTTGCCGGCTTTGACCCCGAGGCTGCCGGTGCGTCCGGCGATGGGTGCGCGAATGTCAGTATAGGCGAGGTTGATCCTGGCTTGGATCAGCGCGGCCCGGGCCTGATCGGCTGCCGTGCGCGCATTGCCGTATTCCTGCGGCGTGACATAGTCCTTGCCGGCCAGTGGTGCGAGGCGCGCCGCTTGTGCCTGGTCGTTCTCCGCGGCGGCGCGCGCCGAGTCCAATGCGGCTTCATAGGGCGCAGGGTCGATACGGAACAAACGCTGGCCTTTGGTCACGGCCTGGCCTTCACTGAAATAAACCGCAGCGAGCATGCCGCTCACCTGCGGCCGGATCTGTACGCTGTGTTCCGACTCCACCTGTCCCACCGCTTGCAGCAGAATGGGCATAGGCTGACGACGGGCCGAGGCCGTCTCTACCACCAGCGGCTGATCGGTGCGTTTGCTCTGGCCAGTGCGGGTATCGCCGGCAATGCGCCAGACCAGCGCGGCGATCAAGGCCGTGATGATGACAGCGAAAGTGAAGAGTGAGAGTGTTTTACGTGTCACGGCGTCTCCAGTGTCGCGGGAGCATCAAGTCCGCCCACCGCATGTCCCAGGGCGGCGCGCGCCGCCGCCCAGTCCAATCGCGCCTGCACCTGTTGGACGCGGGCATTGGCCAGGGTCATCTGCGCGGTCAATACATCGAGAATGCTATCGAGCCCGTTTTTATAGCGCGCACTGGAGACCTCCGCCGCCAGTTGTGCGCTTTTCAATTGTGCGGCACTGCTGTCCAGCGTAACGATGCCGGTGCGCAGATTTTGATACGCCTGCCAGACTTCCAGCTCCACTTGGCTGCGCAGGTCGTCGCTGTCGGCGCGGGCGGTGTCCAGTTGCGCCTGCGCCTGATGTACGACAGCACGGTCGCCGAAGCCGGCGAACAGTGGCACATTGAGACTCACCAGTGCACTGAACTGCGAACTGCCGCCGATATCCACGACCCGGGTGCGACCTGAAGTGGCGTTCAGGTTGAGGCTGGGCAGGCCACGGCCGCGGGTGGCCTGCACGTTGGCGGCGGCGGCCTGCTCCTGCGCCTTCGCGGCGAGCAGTTCCGGCCGCGCCGTGCGGGCGGCGGCGAGCAGGCTGGTTACGCTTTGCGTCGGCAAGGCAGGTGTCACGTCGTGTTCCCAGACGACCAGCGGCAACTGCGTGTCGGGTGACGCCGCCAGGGCCGTCGCCAACTGACCGTGCGCCACCGCCAACTGTCCTTCGGCCTGCTGCAAGGCGAGTCTGGCGCCGGCAAGTGCGGCATCGGCCTTATAGACATCGCCCAGCGTGGCGAGGCCGTTTGCCTTGCGTTCTTGCGCCGCCGCCTGATTGGTCGCGGCATCCTTCAGGCTCTGTCTGTTCGCTACCACCACGGCCTGCAAGCCCAGTACTTGGTAATACGCCTGTTCCACCTGCAGGATCACGTCTTGCACGGTCTGATCCTGACTCAAGTTTGCGGAGACCAGCGCGTACTTGGCTTGATCCAGCAGGCCACCGCGCGTACCGAAATCCCACAACAGATAGCTCAGGCTGACACTGGCGCCGTAGCGGGACTGAATGTCGGCGGGTTGCCCGGAGAAATTCAGGGCGCGGTTGCGTTGTGCGTTGAGTGTCGCATTGAGCTGCGGCCAGTAACCGGCACGCGCCAGTTCCACGCCGGCCTCGGAGGAACGGATGGCGGCCCAGGCCAAGCGCGTCTTGGGATTGCGCTGCAGGGCCAGGTCGGTGAGTTCGACCAGTGTCAGCGGTTTGCTGAAGACCGGGACCGGTGTTTCATCGGCTATGGCGGCGTTGTTGGCCGCAAATCCGCACGTTGGCGCGATCAGCAGGATCGCCACAATCGATAACAGGATGCGTAAAGCACTATTCATGATTCAGCTCTGACAAGGGTCGGCTGGTAAACGTTCAAGGAGTTCCTGGCGATTGACGGGCCTGAACCTGCGTCGAGTGTGTGGACTTTCGTTCTGTTCCGGGCGGTGTGTTTCGTACCGCGCAAGAATAACAGTTCTGATGCTGTTTTACTGCACCGAACGCCGCAGTTCTCCATACAGGCGCACCAGCGCATCGCGTTGATAATGTGCGTTCAGGCCACTCGGATTGGGTAACACCCACAATGCCGCGCCGCCGAGCGTACGCCCTTGCGCGCCGGGTTGAACGCGCTTTTCACCGAAGGCGCGCCGGTAGGCATCGAGCCCCAGGATGGCGACGCAAGCCGGCCGGTAGCGTTCGATTTTTGCAATCAGTCGGCGGCCGCCGGCGGTGAGTTGCCGTGCTGTGAGTTCCGCTGCACTGGCAGTCGCCTGCGCCACGATGTTGCTGATGCCGTAACCGTAGTCGAGTAATTCATCTTCCCGCTCCGCGGTCAACAGCCGGGAGCTGAAGCCGGCGCCGTGCAGCACCGGCCAGAAGCGGTTGCCGGGGCGGGCGAAGTGGTGGCCAATGGCGGCGGAGTACAGGCTCGGATTGATACCCACGAACAACACTTTGAGTCCCGGTGCGATCACATCTGCGACGGTGCGGCCGCGTGCGGACTGCACGGCGGCGAGGGTGGGGCGTGGACTGTTGTTGTCGGTCATGTCGGTTGCGCCAGTTTCCTGCGTGTTATTGCGCCCGGCAGTACTTGCCGCCACCGTAAGCCTTGGGCTAGAGTTTGCAGCGGTACGACAGGCGCCAGGTCGCTGCCGATACCAAGTTCAATAATAACCGAAGGGGTTCTGTCATGCGCAATCACGAGGAGAGTCACAAGCACAAATGCCAGGCCGGGGCTCACGCCGTACTGGCAACGGTGCTGAGCGGTATTGTCTGTCTGCTGCTGTGCCCGGCAGCCTCTGCAGCCAAACCCGACGCCGCGCAAATCGAACGCGGCAAGATGCTGGTCTTGTCACTGGGCTGCAACGATTGCCATACGCCCTTCAAGATGGGCGCGCACGGACCGGAGCCGGACATGTCGCGCATGCTGTCCGGACATCCCGAGCAGCTCAAGTTGCCGCCACCACCGAAGACTGATGCGGCCTGGGCCTGGGTTGGTTCGGCCAGTAATACGGCCTTCGCGGGACCGTGGGGCATCAGTTACGCGATGAATCTCACGCCCGATCCGGCAACGGGCCTCGGCAAGTGGACCGAACAGATGTTCGTCACCGCGATCAAGACCGGCAAGCACCTTGGTATCTCCCGCCCGATCATGCCGCCCATGCCCTGGCAGGCGTATTCACATCTGTCGGTGCAGGATCTCAAGGCGGTATTCGCTTACCTGCACACGATTCCCGCAATTAAGAACCAGCCGCCAACCTATGCACCGCCGCTGATGGCGCAGCAGGAAGCCGCCGCGTCAAAGCCACGCTGATGGAGACAACTCCCTCTCCTTCCGGAGGGGAGAGTTTTCCATAAATCCGTACGCATGCGGTTGTGCGTCATGAAGCCCGCATTCAATGTGGCGTGTTGTGTCAGAACTGCAACTCGATCGTTCCATCGGTATTGACCGTGAGTTGACTGGTGCCCGATTCGACCGCCGGTGCCGTGACGGAACTTTCCATGGCCTGCGCGCGCATCATGGGATAAGGCGGCGTCGCGCCGCCACTATTGTTGATGTTGATATCAACGATGCGATAACTCTTGGCGCCCAGATCCTTGCGTACCCGTTCGGCACGTGCCTGAAACGACGCCAGCGCTTGATCGATCAGTTGGTCCTCGGTCTTGGCGCGCAGTGCGGGAGACACAGAGAAGTTGATCGCATTGACCTGCAGGCGCGTCTGCAGGATGCCGAGCAATTGCACCAGCGCATCGGTATCGGCCGATTCCAGCCGGACTTCTTGCGTGGCGCGCCAGTGCTTCAGACTGTCCTTGTTGAAAACAGGATAGGTCTGATACTGACCGCTGCTGACGCTGACCTTAGGGTGTTGCTTTGCGGTCTTGAGGGCCCAGCTCATGGTGCTGTTGATCTGTTCGGCGAGCTTGGCCGTGTCACCGCCTTCGCCGAAGGCGCTCAACTGCGCTTGCATATGATCATTACCGACCATCATGCTGCTCTGGGCCTGCAAGTGGATCTGATTGTAATGCGGCGCCTCGGCGGCGCACAGCGGAGCGTTGCAGATGAACAGCAGAGCGGTAATCAGTGCGGCACGCGTGGGCATCAGGAATGACATGGCGGTTTCTCCACGAGGATGAAATGAGTAGTGTACGTTCGATTGCAGAGAGGTGCGCGACTAGTCGCGAAGAAATTGGCGCCCCGGGGGCAATTCGACAGCCAGCCATCGGCCGCTTCATTCTGGCCGCTGACGTTCGCATCGGCGAGCCGAGCTGGCACTTTCGATCGTGAGCAGACGTTGCATGACCACCTCAGGTGGTTACATGGAGCTACGTCATTAAACTCTTGATTTTGAGAGGATGCTGAGACATTCTTTCTGACAGCAGGATTTATAATGAAAGGCTGTGATGCTGCACCCCCCAACGCTACGGGCTAACGCTTGCCATGGAAAAGAATGAAACATCGAATCCAATGCACAAAACTATTCACCGTTCACCGACTGTAATGCCGAACGCTGATTGCAGTGCGGACCTGATCGAGAAGTTTCGGTGTAATCATGCGAGCCTCCATGCTCCATTTG
>JBBQDK010000024.1:0-24723 GCA_038319625.1 Gammaproteobacteria bacterium | reverse complement strand
CCTTCTCCCGGAGGGAGAAGGAACTTACTTTTTGAGCGCGGCAGTAGCTTGTGCGGTGATCACAGACTCCAAGTTCACTGCCCACTAACCCCCTCCCCCTCAGGGGGAGGGTTGGGGAGAGGGGAGTAAACACCGCCCGTGATTAACCTCCCTCATCCTGTCCTTCTCCCGGAGGGAGAAGGAACTTACATTTTGAGCACGGCGGTAACATGTGTGGTTACCGTCGACCGTTGGGGGAGGGCTTGCGCAGAGTGTCAGTCAGTTCCTGATGAATACGTTCCAACACGGCCTGCGTTTCAGTCAGAATTTCATGATTCCAGAATCGCAAGACACGGTAACCCAAGGTTTCCAGATAGGCAGTCCGCGCGTCGTCGCTATCTTGCTGTGTCCCATGCTGGCTACCGTCGGCTTCAATCACTAATTTTGCTTCGAGACACGCGAAATCGACAATGTACGGCTCAATTACCAGTTGGCGTCGGAACCTGAAATTATCAAATCGATGTGCCCGCAAGTGATGCCACAACAAGCGTTCTGCATCGGTCATGTGTCGCCGTAGCATCCGGGCCAATGACTGCATATGATTTCGATCCCCTCTCCCCGACCCTCTCCCGGAGGGAGAGGGAGCGCGTCCCTGTTGCTTGGTAGATATTACAGCAACCGAATGCGTTGATTAAACGTGGGCAACTTGAACTGAGGACAATTTCCGCCATCGCATACACCCCCTCCCCCTCAGGGGGAGGGTTGGGGAGAGGGGAGTAGACACTTACTTTTTGAGCGCGGCGCTAGCTCGTGTGGTGATCACTGACTTCAAGGTTACTGCCCACTTGCCCCCTCCCCCTCAGGGAGAGGGTTGGGGAGAGGGGATAAATATTGCATCCACATATGATTTCGCTTCCTTCCGCTCGCTCGGTGGTACATGAATCGGGGTTCGTATATAGTGTGCCCTCAACACAATCCCCCGAGGGAGAGAGGCCGCGCGTCGGCCCGCCGAAGGCGCAACCCGCCCGGAATCGCTCAGGCAAAAGGACCCGGGGGAGGTTGACTCTGGAGAGCGATCAACACGATTGATCCACCGAAGGGGCCGGAATCTGTGCATGCCACAGGCTCCCAATCTCTCAGGTTTGCGGACAGAGGGGCGGCGGCTTGCCGAAAGGCGGGCCGCCGCCTTTTTTTTGCTTTTTAACGGGGTCCCATGGCTAATCGAACACCACTTTACGACGCGCATCTCGCGCACGGCGCCAAGATCGTCGATTTCGGCGGCTGGGACATGCCGCTGCATTACGGGTCGCAGCTCGAGGAGCATCACCATGTGCGTCGCACGGCGGGCATGTTCGATGTCTCGCACATGACGGTGGTCGATCTGGCGGGAGACAACACCCGCGCTTTTCTGCGTCACCTGCTGGCCAACAACGTCGATCGCCTGCAGGTGTCCGGCAAGGCCTTGTACAGTTGCATGCTCAACGAGCGCGGCGGTGTGATCGACGACCTGATCGTGTATTTCCTGCGCGAAGACTGGTTTCGCCTGGTGGTCAACGCCGCCACTCGTGACAAGGATATGGCGTGGATCACCCGGCAGGCGCAGGCCTTCGCGGTGACGGTGACCGAGCGGCCCGAGCTGGCGATGATTGCGGTGCAGGGTCCGCAGGCCCGCGAGCATGTCCATGCGCTGCTGGACGCGGAGCTGAGCGCCAAGGCAGTGGCACTGGCGCCGTTCAATGCGGTCGACGGTGACAAGTTTTTCGTCGCCCGCACCGGCTATACTGGTGAAGACGGTTACGAAGTGATCCTCCCTGCTGCGCGCGCCACCGGATTCTGGAATACATTGGCGCAGGCCGGCGTCAAACCTTGTGGACTGGGAGCGCGCGATACGCTGCGTCTCGAAGCGGGCATGAACCTGTACGGTGCGGACATGACCGAGGACACCACACCGCTGGTCTCCGGCCTGACCTGGACCGTGGCTTGGGAGCCTGCCACGCGCGATTTCATCGGCCGGCCGGCGCTCGAAGCACAGCGTGCCGATGGCGTACCGCAGAAACTGGTGGGCCTGGTGCTGAACGGCAAGGGCGTGCTGCGCAATCACCAGAAGGTTGTCGTGGAGGGTGTGGGCGAGGGCGAGATCACCAGCGGCAGTTTTTCGCCGACGCTGGGCGTGGCCATCGCGCTGGCGCGGGTACCGGCGGCCACCGGCACCGATTGTCAGGTGGATATGCGCGGCAAGCTGATATCCGCGCGCGTGGTGAAAGCGCCGTTCGTGCGCAACGGCAAGTCGTGTATTGAAATAGATGAAAGATAAAAGAGTAAAGTGCAAAGAATAAAGCGGAAATCCGCCTTTGCCTTTTTCTTTTGCCCTGTTCCCTAATTTACAGTGAGAATAAAATGAGCAATGTACCCAGCGACCTTAGATACGCCAAATCCCATGAATGGCTGCGCAAGGAAAGTGATGGCACTGTCACTCTCGGTATCACTCATCATGCCCAGGATCTGCTCGGCGATATGGTGTTCGTCGAAACCCCGGATGTCGGCCGCACTTTGAAACCGGGCGAAGCCTGCGCCGTGGTTGAATCCGTGAAGGCGGCCTCCGATGTCTACAGCCCGATCAACGGCGAAGTCGTCGAAGGCAACGAAGCGCTGGCGACCAGCCCGGAACTGGTCAACAACGAACCCTATGCCGCGGGCTGGATCGCGCGTCTGAAGCCTGCCAACAGCGCCGAACTCGATGGCCTCATGGATGCGGCGGCCTATCAAGCGTTTCTGGACTCCGAAGCGCATTGATCTTTTTAATGAAGCTCTGATTTATTCACCGAATCAAAATGGAGAGTACCCTCTCCCGCTTGCGGGAGAGGGGAGTAAGCGAATAAAGAGCTTCCTTAATTGCTTCAACTTCATGGGTCCTTTAGAGCTTCTAACAGAAAAAGTCCTCTCTCCCTCAGGGAGAGGGACAGGGTGAGGGTATCAATGGCAACAATCGTTTATGATTTCCCCTTTTCCCTTAGGGAGAGGGAGTCAAAGGGTATCGCTGAATTTTTTCTGTCAGGCGTATTTGATTGTTAATTAATGATAGTGACTTCTCTGTGCTCTTCACGTTTTTGTGCTGAGTTGTAAATCTCGGATATACACCACTATGCCATTCATTCCACACACTGAAGAAGACATCAGCACCATGCTCGACGCTATCGGCGTCGGCAGTATCGAGGCGCTGTTCGATGAAATTCCCGCCGAGCTGCGTGCCACCGGGCTGACACGCGTGCCCGAAGGGCTGAGTGAAATGGAGGTCGGACGCCTGATGCAGGAGCGCGCGGAACGCGACGGCCGGCCGCTGTGCTTCATCGGTGCCGGCGCCTACGATCATCACGTGCCGGCGGCGGTCTGGGAGATCACCACGCGTGGCGAATTCTATTCCGCCTATACGCCGTATCAGGCCGAGGCCAGTCAGGGCACGCTGCAGCTGCTGTACGAATACCAGACCATGATGACGCGGCTCACGGCCATGGATGTGTCCAATGCTTCGTTGTATGACGGTGCCTCGGGGCTGGCCGAGGCCGTGCTGATGGCAGTGCGTGCCAATCGCAAGTCGCAGTCCAGACGCATCCTCATGCCGCGCACCGTGCACCCGATTTATCGCAAGGTGGTGCGCAGCATCGTTTCCAGCCAGGGCATCGAACTGGTCGAACTGCCGTTCGCTTTGCAGGACGGCAATATCGATCCGGCGTCACTGGCGCAGTACGCGGGCCAGGATATTACGGCGCTGGTGATTCCGCAGCCGAATTTCTTTGGCGTGCTGGAGGAAGTCGATGCGCTGACCGATTGGGCACACGCCAACAAGGCCCTCGCCATCGCGGTAGTCAATCCGGTCGCACTGGCCGTGCTCGAGGCGCCGGGCAACTGGGGTGCGAACGGTGCCGACATCGTCTGCGGCGAAGGCCAGCCGCTCGGCGTGCCTTTGTCATCGGGCGGTCCGTACTTCGGTTTCATGTGCTGTAAGAAGGAACATGTGCGGCAGATGCCCGGCCGTATCGTCGGCCGCACCGTCGACCTCGACGGCAAGCCCGGTTACACGCTGACCCTGCAGGCGCGCGAGCAGCATATCCGCCGTTCCAAGGCGACCTCCAATATTTGCACCAATCAGGGCCTGCTGGTGACGGCCGCGACCATCCACATGGCGCTGCTCGGCGCCGAGGGTCTGGTACGTGTGGCCAGTGCCTGCCATGCCAATACCCGCACACTGGTCGACAAACTCACCGCGCTGCCGGGTGTCAGTGCGGTGTTTAACCGACCAATCTTTCACGAGGCCGTGCTGCGTTTCGAGTTACCCTTGTCTGGGCTGCTGCAGCCACTGTATGCGCACAATCTGCTGCCAGGCTTCCCCCTGGCCGACGATTATCCGGAACTTGGCAATGCGCTGCTGGTCTGTGCCACCGAGACCAAGAGTGTGGCGGAGATGGATCAGTATGCCGATCACCTGGGGCGTATCATCAAGACCCAAACCAGTGCCGGGTGTCCGACCAAACCGAAGCTGTAAAAATTGTAGCCTGGGTGGAGCGCAGCGCAACCCGGGCTTCACCCCGTTCAACGCAGGCTACACACTGCCAACCAAGGAGACGATACATGGCCAACATTACACTGAAAGGCAACAAGTGCACCACCAACGACGATCTGCCGAAAATTGGCAGCGCCGCGCCGGACTTCAAGCTGACGGACGTCAACCTCGCCGATAAGACGCTGGCCGATTACAAGGGCAAGAAAAAGCTGCTCAACATCGTGCCGAGTCTGGACACCCCGACCTGCGCCACGTCCACCCGCAAGTTCAACGAACACGCCAAGGCACACAGCGACACCGTGATACTGATCATATCCGCCGACCTGCCGTTCGCCATGGGCCGCTTCTGTACCGGCGAGAAGCTGGAAAACGTCGTACCACTGGCGATGATGCGTTCCAGGAATTTCGCCAAGGACTATGGCGTACTGATTCAGGACGGCCCCTTGGCCGGCATCACCGCGCGTGCCGTGGTTGTGCTCGACGCCAATAACAAGGTGCTCTACACCGAACTGGTCCCCGAGATCGCCGATGAGCCGAATTACGACAAGGCCCTCGCGGCACTCTAGAGTTGCGGCACGAAACCAATAATCCTGGGAATGTACTATGCTTCACGAATATGACCGAACCTGACCGCGAGCCGCACATGACCACGAGCCATGCAGTCGAGATGCAGTTCCCCTGCAGCTTTCCCATCAAGGCCATGGGCTATGCCGATGCCGGTTTCGAGACGCGCGTGTTGGAGATCGTTCGTCACCATGCGCCCGAATGCGGTGAGGACGCTGTGTACAATCGTCCCAGTGTCGGCGGCAAGTACCTGTCGGTCACCGTGACCATCGAAGCGCAAAGCCGCGATCAGCTCGATGCCATCTACCTGGAACTCACCAACTGCGAACAGGTTCTTGTCGCGCTTTGACGGCAGGGCGGTGGCGCATTGTGAGCACCGCCGGGACGCCGCCATGTCCGCGCCGCACGTGATCATCCGCCGCCTCGGCCGCAGCGACTACGAGCCCGTCTGGCGCGACATGCAGGCCTTCACTCAAGCCCGCACCGCGGACACGCCGGACCAGTTGTGGCTGGTGGAACATCCGCCGCTCTATACCTTCGGCCTCAACGCCAAGCCCGAACATCTACACGACTCCGGCGCAATCCCGGTTGTGCGCTGCGATCGCGGCGGCCAGGTGACGTATCACGGCCCGGGGCAGGTGGTGGTGTACTGCCTGATCGACCTGCGTCGTCGGGGTCTGGGTGTGAAGGCCTTCGTGCAGACACTGGAACAGAGCGTCATCGACCTGCTCGCCGATTACGGTGTCGTCGCGGAACGTCAAGTCGGCGCGCCCGGCGTCTATGTGAACGGCGCCAAGATCGCCGCCCTGGGTCTGCGCATCACGCACGGTGCCAGCTATCACGGCATCGCGCTCAACGTCGACATGAACCTCGAACCGTTCGCGCGCATCAATCCCTGCGGTTATCCGGGCATGGCCGTGACACAACTGGCGGCGCTCACGCCGGGTGTCGATCTGGCAGTAGTTGCCGAGCGCTTGTTGCAAGGCTTGGCGAGAAATCTGGGCCTACTTCCGAGGGACTGATGAATAACCCCCTCTCCCCGCGGGGAGAGGGTTGGGGAGAGGGGCGGTGTGGCACGGTTTTGATTCCCCCTCACCCTGTCCCTCTCCCTGCGGCTGTCCTCGGTGCATGTTATAGTTACTACCGGGCTGCCAACGCCATCCCTCTATCCCGCAAGGTTTTTTATGTCGACATCCAAGCACAAGCCCGAAGCCGGTGTACTGCTGCGCGGTGCCGACAAGGTCGCCCGCATTCCCATCAAGGTCGAGCCGAGCACGCAGATCGCACGCAAGCCGCACTGGATCCGCGCCAAGTCGCCCGCGCACCCGGCGGTGCAGCGCCTGAAACAGATTCTGCGTGACAATCACCTGCACACCGTCTGCGAAGAAGCGTCCTGCCCGAATATCGGTGAGTGTTTCGGACACGGCACGGCCACCTTCATGATCATGGGCGATATCTGCACGCGCCGCTGTCCGTTCTGCGATGTCGGCCACGGCAAGCCACTGGCACTGGATGCCGACGAGCCGGAGAACCTGGCGCGCACCATCCAGGCCATGGGCCTGAACTACGTGGTCATCACCTCGGTGGACCGCGACGATCTGCGTGACGGCGGCGCGGCGCATTTCGCCGACTGCATCAGCGCGGTGCGCGTGCACTCGCCGGCGATCCGCATCGAAGTGCTGGTGCCGGATTTCCGTGGCCGTGAGGACAAGGCGCTGGAGATACTCGCCACGGCACCGCCCGATGTATTCAATCACAATCTGGAAACCGTACCGCGCTTGTACAAGCAGGCGCGCCCCGGCGCGGATTACGCCGGCTCCTTGCGCCTGTTGCAGCGCTTCAAGGCAATGTATCCCGGTGTTCCCACCAAGTCCGGCGTGATGCTGGGTCTGGGGGAAACGCTGGAGGAAGTCGCCGAAGTGATGCGCGACCTGCGCGCACATGGCTGTGAAATGCTCACGCTCGGCCAGTACCTGCAACCCAGTCTGCATCACCTGCCGGTATCACGCTTCGTCACGCCGGCCGAGTTCGATCAACTCGGTGCGCTGGGCAGGCAACTCGGTTTCGCGCATGTAGCCAGCGGGCCGATGGTGCGCTCGTCGTACCACGCCGATCAACAAGCCGCAGGCGTGTAGACTGGTAGCAACGCAACCCGTCTGTCTCACTCACCAAACCACACTCCCGCCTCCCTGCGGATGAATCCGTTCGCTATGCTCAAGCCGACTACATTATCGGTTCATCAATTCCTGCAGTACAGTCACCGCATCCTGAATGCCGCTGGGTGTTGCGGCAGGCTTGACGGGTTGGCTCAACAATTCCTGCAAGGCCTCACCCAATGCTCCCGTTTCCGTGGCCTGACGATCAATCGCCAGGCCGCGGCCATGCGCGTGCAGCCACTCCAGTAGCCAGGGCTGTTCCGGCCAGTCATGGCGTGGCAGATACAACATCGGGGTGCCGTTGCAGCCACATTCGACAATGCTGCCGTAGCCGGGCTTGCCGAGCAGGGCGTCGCAACTGCGCAGCACATCGGTGAACGGCAGTTCGAGCGTCTCCAGCTTGATGGAATCGGGGTGCGTGGCATGCCAGTCGGATTGCACGATCCAGCGCACGCCGGGCAGGCGTGGCCAGTGTTCCATCGGCCAGCGTGTCGGGATGCCGCCCGGCGCGACCAGCACCAGCTTCGTGTCGTCCGCGACTTGCAAGCGGCGCATGATCTGTTCACGCCGATTGTGACCGATGCGCGCGATCGGGCCGATCGCAATGCCGTTGTGTAGCGTGGGCATGGGCATGGACGGTTGCGTGCGCAGGAATGCGGCGGCACTGTTGTAGGCCGCGTACATCTGTTCGAGGATGCCGCCGGCCTCGGGGTTTGTGCTGCAGTAATGCTGATAGATGTCAGCCCAGTTCAGTGAGCACATGGCGACACTGGTAATGCCGGTGCGAGCGGCGGCGGCGAGCGGTAGGTAGGGCACGTTGGCCAGTATTAGATCCGGTGCCAGCGCGGTCAGTGCGGCGGCTTCCGCGTCGACCTTGCGATCCCAGTCGGCGTGGAAGGCGGCGTAGGCGGCGGCACTGGGTGCGGCGAGCACGTCCACGGCACTGGCCATGACCATGCCGAAATCGTCGGCACGCTCGATGTGTGTGTAGGGCCCGTCGAAGCGTGCCGCGAGCAACGCCGGTGACACGGTGGTGCGCAGCGTCACCTGCAGGTCCGGTTGCGTCCGGCGTAGCGCATTGACCACCGGCGCGACCTGCGCGGTGTGGCCGTAGCCGTGCGGCGTGATGCAGACGAGCAGGTGTTTGCTCACAACCGTTCCGACAGCATCCGGTCCAGTTCCGCCAGCCGCGCCGGTGTGCCGATGTCCAGCCATTCGCCACGGTAGTGTTCGCCGCTGATCAGACCGTTGCTCATGGCCCGTCGCAGCACCGGCGCGAGTGGAAACGCGTCGGGTTTGCTGGCGGCGAACAGGTCCGGATGGTAGACGCCGATGCCGCTGAAGGTCAGGCGCGTGTCTTCCGGTTTGTCGTAGACCTTGCCGTGCTCGAGGACGAAGTCGCCGTGCGGGTGATGGGTGGGATTGCTAACCATGACCAGGTGCGCCAGCCCGGCGGGCTGAGCCGGTAGTTCGCCGTAGGGGTAATCGGTCCAGATATCGCCGTTGACCACCAGAAAAGGCGCGCTGCCAAGCAGGGGCAGGGCGTTGAATATACCGCCACCGGTTTCCAGTGCCTGCGGTCCTTCCTCGGAGTAGGTAATGCGCACGCCGTAGCCTGTGCCATCACCGAGTGCGGCAGTGATGTGCGCGCCGAGGTAGGAAATGTTGATGACGATGTCGTGGATGCCGGCCCGTGCCAGTGCATCCAGGTGATATTCGATCAAGGCGCGGTTGCCGGCGCGCAACAACGGTTTGGGTGTGTCGTCGGTGAGCGGGCGCATGCGCTCACCGCGTCCGGCGGAGAGTATCAGGGCTTTCATTCAAGTGTTGATGCAGTCAACCACGGAGGGCGCGGAGTATATGAAGGTTTGCTTGTGTCGTCTAATCATGATGCCGTCTCCCGTGTGCCTTAGGGTGCAAGAAAAAACTTTGACAACGCAACACACGCAGAATGCAGAAGAGAATCCATGGCAAGCCGTTAAAGATGTTCTCCGTGCTCTCAGTGGTTATAAGCTGTTGTTGTCAGATCGAGTTGATGCAATAGTCCATTGAGCCCGGTAAGCTCATTGTAGCGTTGTGCAACGTTGAGAACGTAATCCAGCACGCGTGGTATGTCGTTGAGATAGCCAGGCTTACCGTCGCGGTGGTTGAGGCGCGCGAAGATGCCGACCACCTTGAGGTGGCGTTGCACGCCCATCAGGTCGAACCAGCGCAGGAAGCCCGCTTCATTTTCGTGCTGCAGGATACCTGAATGCAGGGCCAGTTCGTGATAGCCGAGCACCCAGCCCTCGACGCGGGCACGTGGCCAGGCGATGTAGGCATCGCGCAGCAGCGATACCAGGTCGTAGGTTACCGGGCCGATCACGGCGTCCTGAAAATCCAGGATGCCGGGGTTGTTGTGCGGCGTGATCATCAGGTTGCGCGAATGATAATCGCGATGCACGCAGACGCGGGGCTGTTCCAGGGCGACCCGGGCCAGTTGTTCGAAGCTATCGTCCAGCACGGCGTGTTGCGCGGCGCTGAGTGTCATGCCGAGATGCTTTTCCAGATACCAGTCGGGGAACAGCTGCATTTCGCGCCGCAACAGCGCGTGATCGTAGGGTGGCAGTTCGTCGTTGCGCGGACCACGGGCCTGCAACGTGGTCAGTGCCCCCAGCGCATCACTGTACAATCGCTCGACACTGGCCTCGTCGAGTTCCGGCAGGTACAGACGGGTGCCAAGATCGCTGAGCAGCAGGAAACCCTGCTGCAGATCCCGGGCGAGGATCTGCGGGACATGCAGGCCCAGCGCGAGCAGAATTTCGGCGACCTGCATGAATGGGCGGCAATCCTCCCGGTCGGGTGGCGCGTCCATGGCGATCAGGGTCCGGTCGTTGTGGTGCACCCGGAAATAGCGCCGGAAGCTGGCATCGCCGGAGGCTGGCTCCAGTCGGCAAGCGGGCTCGCCGAGGACCTTGTGCAACCAGTGGGTAAGCAGTTCAAGTCGTTGTGGCAAAGATGGAAATCCTTCAGCGGGGCGACGCAATGATAGCGGATCGCGGCACCTCTGCACATCGCAGTGTGCTTGCCGGTGGGTTTAGCGGGAAATATTTTGTCTCAAGCCTGAGCGGTGTCGGCCGTTACAAGGCTTGAGGGGCAAAACGTCGGCAGATGCGGCGCGGGGACCCTCTTCACAAAAGGTGACCAGCCATGATGATCGCACCGCTTGATAATGCCTTGTTGGGCATTCAGCGCGGTTTGACCGGGGCAGGGAACGCCATAGCCAAAATCGCCAGTGTAGGACAACTCAAAAACGACAATTCGAGTGACCTCAATAAGGCCCTCGTTCAATTGCAGGAATCGAAGCAGCAGGTACAGGTTTCGGCCAGCGCGTTGCACACCGCAGATGAAGTAATCGGAACGCTGATCGACGTCAGAGCGTAACCGGGCTTACATGCCTGCACGGTAACGACCGCGCAGGTTGGTGACGCGGCTTACGTAGTTGATGGTCTCAGTGTAGGGCGGTATGCCCCCATAGCGCAGTACAGCGTTCTCGCCGGCGTTGTAGGCGGCCACGGCGAGCTGCGTATTGCCGTTGAACATCTGCTTCAGATCGTGCAGATAATGCACGCCCGCGTAGACATTCTCCACCGGATCGAAGATATCACGCACGCCGTAGCGACTGGCGGTGTCGGGCATGAGTTGCATCAGGCCCGAAGCGCCCTTGGGCGATACCGCGCTGGGATTGAAGTCAGATTCGGTGTGGATCACCGCGCGGACCAGTGCTTCATCCATCTGATAGGCGCTTGCAGCCTGCCGCACCAGGCCATCGTAGGCGGTGCTGCGCGGTTGGGCGCTGGCCACGACCAGGCCCGCGGGATGGGCCGTGGACGGGAAGTGGAAGCCAGGCTCGGTTTCGCGGCTCTTGATGATGCGTTTGAAGCGCACATCGGTGGGTTTGATATTGGTGAAGTGACGCACGCCGTCAGCGTCTGTGAATGCATAGATATCGGCGCGTGCGAAGGCGGCCACGCCGCACAGCGTCAGCAGCAGTACCATCCTGGATATGAATTCGATTTTGAGCATGACGTTAGCCTGTCGCGTGCTTTTTTACCCTATCCGCCGGAGGGGCGCAAGCTTCCCGGCGTGGCGGTATCGAGGTTCGGGGCCAGTATAGCGTTCCGGTGAGCCATGACCGTCAATCCGGTCACAACTCCGGGTATTGGCTGGCGACCGGATTCCGTCGCCTGGAAAAAAGCAGCACTAAGCGTGCCGGAAACGCGGCGGGTAGAGGATAAAGGTTGCCAGGACCGCCAGGGCGAACAGGGTATAGACCGTGGTAAACAGCCAATCTGGCGCGTTGTAGAACAGCAGGCGGTCGAGCCAGCTGCCGATGAAGCTGGCCGGATAGCCGGTCTGCCCCGCCAGGCGCCGCCAATGGTTCTCCAGGACTGTCAGCGGACAGGCAACGCCGAACCAGGTCTCGAGCATGACGAAAAAGATGCTGGCCAGATGCGCCAACCTGAGTGCCACGCCGCGCGTCCAGTCCCAGTTGCGCGCCCAGCCGATCAGAATCGCGCCTTGTCCGAGCAGCACGAACATGACCAGTGCCATGTGCACGAGCAGGATCAGGTCGGCAAGCGTGTTGTAGAGCGTCGGCAACTCATTTTCCCTGATAAGCTTGGTTGTGTGATTTATCCAGTATGCCGGTGTGCCGCCGATGCCCGCAACGGGCGGCGACACGCGCGGCGGTGGCTGTTTGCGCAGTGTCTGAATGCATTGGTGTTTCCTAGACATTGCACGCGGATCGTGTATATTTCGCCGGGTCAGTCACGTCCGCTGTGGAATTTGTCGAAGTACGCGCGGCGCTTCCGACTGCAATCAGGGACAGGTCATTATCCTGACAGGGCCAATCACCTGTAATCGGCAAGCAATAAGCAGTTTGCGGCGCATGTGGTTCTATGCGATGTTTCAGACCGCAGCGACAATGAGAACAGGCGCCGGTGCGATTCCGTAATATCTTCAGCCACAGTGGCATCTTTATCCTGCTGGTCGCAGGCTGCCTTGTGCCGCTGGTTTCGCAGGCTGCCGCTCCCAATCCGAATCAATGGTCGTTGTGCTGCCAGCCACCCCAGCCGGCATCGACCGAGCTCCTGCGACCCGATCGCAACGTGCCTCTCGATCTGACCTCGGACAGCGCCAGCAGTACTTCACTGCTGGGGTACGAGTTGAGCGGCAATGTGCTGATGCGGCGCGCCGATCAGCGCCTGCAGGCCGATCACTTGAGTTACGATCAGGCGACCGGCCAGGTGGTGGGCGACGGCGATATCAAGTATTCGGAAAATGGCATGTCTCTGACGGGTGAGCATGTCGAACTGCAATTGCACTCAAATCGCGGAATGATCAAAGGTGCGCAATACACCCTCTTCGAGCGCCATGCACGCGGTGGCGCGAGCATGGTGCACTTCGATGATCTCGACACCATGCGCATGTCCGATGTCACATACACGACCTGCGACCCCGACGCTACCGACTGGTTGCTGACGGCCCGCGAGGTGACATTGCATAAAGACGTGGGTCAGGGCGAGGCGCGCGCGGCACGCGTGGACTTCAAAGGCGTGCCCATCCTGTATCTGCCGTATCTGAGCTTCCCCATCGACGAGCGCCGCAAATCCGGTTTTCTGGTGCCGCGTTTCGGCACCTCGGTCACCTCGGGTTTCGACTTCAGCATTCCGTATTACTGGAATATCCGGCCGGATCAGGACGCCACCATCACGCCGCGCCTGCTCAGCAAGCGCGGGCTGCAGATGAGCGGTGAATACCGTTATCTTACTGACTCCAGCCAGGGTCAACTGAATGTCGAATTTCTGCCCGGCGACAAACTCAAGGGCAAGGACCGCAGCCTGTTTTCCTATCGCGAAGCGGGTGTATTCGCGCCGCGCTGGACCTCGTCTATCGATCTCAATTCGGTATCCGATGATACCTATTTCACGGACCTCGGCGACAGCCTCAGCGCCTCGAGCACGGCGTATCTGAATCGCAGCGTCGACGCCGGCTATCACGGTGATTTCTGGTCGTTGCATACCCGTGCGCAGGACTATCAGGTGCTGAATGGCCCGGATACCTACAAACTGGTGCCACAACTGCTACTGGAAGGGGAACTGCCGGTCCATCCGTTGGGACTGAGTTACCGGATGCGGGGTGAATTTGATCAGTTCGAAGTGGGTGGTGGACTACCAACCGGATCGCGACTCGATCTGACGCCGGAGATCAGTCGAACCATGGGTGGTGGCGTCTATGAACTGACGCCCACACTGGCTTTGCGTCACACCCGCTATGTGCTGAATAATCTCACGCCCGGTATTGACCGAAACCCCACGCGCACCACGCCGATCTTCAGTCTCGATGGCGGACTGTTTTTCGAACGTAGCCTCAACTGGAATAACATCGCGCTCTCTCAGACACTGGAGCCGCGTATCTACTATCTCTACGTCCCGTACCGCAACCAGGCTGACTTGCCGGTGTTCGACAGCACCGAACTCGATTTCAGTCTCGAGCAGTTGTTCCGCACCAACCGTTTCAGCGGCGCGGACCGCATGGGTGATGCCAATCAGTTGACCTTGGCCTTGACCACCCGTTTCCTCGAGGACTCCAGCGGTCAGCAGCGTCTCAGCGCCAGCCTGGGGCAGATCCAGTATTTCCGCCATCGTGACGTGACATTGCCGGGTGGCGTGGCACAGACCGGCGCCAATTCGGATATCGTTGCGCAGGCGCAGGTACGGCTGAATCAGAACTGGAGCAGTGGCGCAACCTTGATTTGGGATCCCAACAGCAACCGCACCAACATGAGCGTATTTCAGGTGCACTACCAGCCGGCGACAGATCGCATCGTGAATTTCGAGTACCGCTACCGTGACGGCATTCTGGAGCAGACCGATGTATCGACCCAGATGCCGATCAACCGAAATTGGCATGTGGTGGGTCGCTGGAACCGCTCACTGCGTGACGGCAAGGATCTGGAAAAGCTGCTCGGACTGGAATATCAAAGCTGCTGCTATGCGCTGCGCGTGGTCTGGCGCAATTATGTCAACGATGCCTTCGGTTCCACCAACAACGCGGTGTTCGTTCAGCTTGAGCTCAAGGGTCTGACCCGTGTCGGCCAGGATGTCTCGGGTCTACTGGAACATGGTATCCTAGGCTATCAGGACAACCGTTGAGTCGCTCCCGCCCCATGAATCCAGTTATTCGCTTCGTTGCCATACTGCTGTTGAGTCTGATCGCGAATCTGTCCGTTGGCACCGCCCGGGCGGCGGATGACCCGTCGGCCGGTGCTGCCGCACCGGTCGACCGCATCGTCGCGGTGGTTGATGACGGCGTGATCCTGCAGAGCGAGCTGGACGAAATGCTCGATACCGTCAAGCGGCAATTGCATCAACAGGATACCCAGTTGCCGCCTGACAATGTGTTGCGTAAGCAGGTGCTCGAGCGTCTGATCATGATGCGTCTGCAATTGCAGTATGCGGAGCGCACCGGCATCCGCATCGATGAAGAGAAACTCAATGCCGCGCTCACCAACATCGCGCAGCAGAACAAGATGTCACTTGGCGATTTCCGCCTTGCCCTGGAGCGCGAAGGCTACAATTTCGCTCATTTCCGCGAGAACATCCGCGACCAGATGATCATCGCGCAGCTGCAACAACGCCAAGTCAACAGCCTGGTGACGGTGTCAGATCAGGAGGTCGACAACTTCCTGGCCAATGCCAAGCTGCAGGGCGGCGTCGGTGATGAATATCACCTTGCCCATATCCTGATCGCGCTACCGGAAGGCGCCTCGACAGCGCAGGTCGAGGCGGCGCACGACAAGGCGCAGCGGGTACTGGACGAATTGCGCGGTGGCGCCGATTTTCAGAAAATGGCAGTGTCCGTATCCGACGGTCAGCAGGCGCTGGAAGGCGGTGACCTGGGTTGGCGCAGTCCGGCGCAGATACCCAGCCTGTTCGTGGACATGGTTACGCATATGAAACCCGGCCAAGTCAGTGATCTGGTGCGTAGTCCGAGCGGATTCCATATCATCAAGCTGATCGACCACCGTGGCATGGACAGTCACAGCGTGCAGCAGACCCACGTGCGGCATATTCTGATCCGCACCAACGATCTCATTAGCGACGACGATGCCAAGTCGCGCCTCGAGCAACTGAAACAGCGTCTCGAAGGCGGCGATGATTTCGCGTCTCTGGCGCGCGCCCATTCCGACGATGCCGTGTCTGCCGCCAAAGGTGGCGACCTCGGCTGGGTCAGCCCGGGCGAACTTGATCCGCAGTTCGAAGAAGTGATGAACGGTTTGGCGCCGGGCAAGATCAGCGCCCCGTTCCGCACCCAGTTCGGTTGGCATCTGGTACAGGTCCTGGGGCGGCGTACTCATGACGATACCAAGGAATTCCGTCACAACATGGCCCGTGAAATGATCCGCAAACGCAAGGCTGAAGAAGAGATCGATATCTGGTTGCGGCGCTTGCGCGACGAGGCCTATGTCGAATATCGAAATGAGTGATGCGGATAGTCGTTATCCTGGTTGCAGAATAGTAAAGTTTCCCTAACAGGGCCTGACAAAAAGCAATTGACCACGAGGAATGACCGCCTCTGGCATCCCCGGTTCTGCCAGTGTCCTCCATGGTCAATGCTTTCTGGTTGTTACGCCGTTAAGCTGGTTCTAAAATTTTTTACCGCGTACACGCAAAGGACGCAGAGAGGATGAGCGTTATTTTGTGCCAGTCATCCCTTTCTCTACGTCCTTTGTGTCTCTGCGGCATCTGTGTCTGTTGATAGGCGTTCCACGCTGATGATCCCGCGCAAACGCTTCGGCCAGAATTTCCTGCACGACCAGGGCGTGATCCAGCATCTGATGGATGTGATAGCGCCACAGCCCGGTGATGCCCTGGTGGAGATCGGCCCGGGGCAGGGTGCGCTGACTGTTCCCTTGCTGCAGCGCGTCAATGCACTCGATGTCATCGAGCTGGACCGCGATCTGATCGAGCCATTGCGGCAGCGCTGCGCAGGGCGGGGCGAGTTGCGTATCCATTCCGCTGACGCGCTGCGCTTCGATTTTTCCACACTGGCCGTCGCCGGGACCAGGTTGCGCATTGTCGGCAATCTGCCCTACAACATCTCCACACCCTTGATGTTCCATCTGCTGTCGCAGGCAGAACTGCTGCGCGATATGCATTTCATGCTGCAAAAAGAGGTCGTTGACCGGCTGGCGGCGGCTCCCGACACGGCGGATTACGGCCGGCTCTCGGTGATGGTGCAATTTCGCTGTGCGGTACAGCCGCTTTTCATCATTGGTCCGGAGGCCTTCGATCCGGTGCCCAAGGTCAATTCAGCCGTGGTACGGCTGATCCCGCACGCCACGCCGGCAGCGCAGGTTCGCGATACCGAGGTGTTCGCTCGCGTGGTTAAACAGGCCTTCGCGCAGCGTCGCAAAACCCTGCATAATAATTTCAAGGGACTGCTCGATGATGGGCAATTGCGCAAAATCGGTATCGATCCCGGCTGGCGCGCAGAGCGGCTGACGCTGGCGCAATTCGCCGCCTTGAGTAACATGGTGGACAGTTCGCTGATCGCAGGGGCAAACGGGGCCGATTGAATCGGCGGGCGGTTTCTTACAAGCAGGGGGAGCGGTGATGGAAAAATACACGCATATCCTGGTGGCGGTGGATTTCGCGGCAGACAGTACGTTGTTGGGCGAGCGTGCCGTCGAATTGCAAACGCTGTACGGAGCGCGACTCAGCTTCGTGCACACTGTCGAGCACATCCCGTTGGAGCCAGGCAGTGAACTGTTGATGGGGCCTGAATTCGATCTTGAACAGCAATTGGTCGACGGTGCCCGCAGCCGGCTGGCCGAATACGTCAAGCAACTTGGCATTACCGGTGCCGATCAGCATGTAACACTGGGTTCCACCAAAAATGAAATTACGCGCCTGGCGCAGGAGCTGCAGGCCGATCTGATCGTGGTGGGCAGCCATGGGCGGCATGGACTGGCGTTATTATTGGGATCGACCGCCAATGGTGTCCTGCATGCGGCGTCTTGTGATGTGTTGGCGGTCCGTATGAAATCTTGAGCGGTAGTGCGCTTACCACTTGGTCTGAACAGTGATCAGTGCGTCGCCATGAGAGATGTTGATGCCCCACACCGGACCTTTGTGTGGGAGGGTGCTGACGCCGACTTGTGGTGAACTGTTATTTGACAGGGCGGCGCTGGGTATCAGCATGCGATAGGTGCTGCGCCAGAGTGCGGCGACATCGGAACCGCGGATCTGCAGTTTGGCGCCTTGATTTCCGACTTTCCCACCACAGATCAGTACCGGGCTGCCGCTACGCGAATACTGAGCCGTCATGCTCCTGAAGTCATCATCCGATGCGGCCCGTGAAGTGCTGCTGAGGAAAACCAGTAAACACAGTCCCAGCAACTTCAGTCCGATACGACGTGACAGGCGCTGATCTTCGGTCAATCTGTTCATACTCCACCCCACAGTCGGCTCGCTATCGTTTTGCGGTCCCCGCGGCAGGTAACTGGCCTGTCACGACTTGCTGTCAGATTGCCTTATGTTTGCCAAGTAATCCGGGATGTCAGTCACACCGGTTCGGGACTTGGCTCACACTGTCAGCATTATTTGAATACCTAGCAAGCCACATGCCGATGTGGCTGTCCGGGGGCAAGTACGGTGTGTCATGCTGCACGGCTACAAGCCGTGCGTTGCCGGTTGGTAGCGGTGCGCCCGCTGCCCGGGGCTGGATCTGGTTCAGGGTGTGCTTCGTCAGCCGCTAAGAGGGTGTCCAACTGGAGAGCTGCGATGGGTTTCGAAACGATACACAATTTCTACGAAAGACTGGTCAGCAGTGCGCTGCAGGAGCAGCTTGCCGATTTGGAGCATATGCCGAATCAGGATGTTATCGATGATATTACCTGTGTGGCGTTGAATCAGCTGCCAGCCCGGTATGTGCGCCATACGGTGGATCTGATGTTTTACATGACGGCTGATGAACGGGTTCAGATCGATTGTGCCGTCACAGGCGCCGTGAGGATGGCAATCCGGTTTGTGGTCGAACAGGCTGCTTCACCACGTCCGCACACATTCACCCAGGACACGGCGAACTGATGTCGCTTTGCACCGGTATATTACGGCAGCAGGCTCAGGCGGCCTTCTCACGGTAGTGCACATCGAGCCAGCAGTGCGGCAAATTTTCGCCGGAAGGGAATAAAAGTTCCGCCTTGGTGAACGGTGCCGGGTCCTGAAGCTCTTCTTCGGCATGCAAGCGGCCCTGGATTATGCTCCGGCAAGGATCGAACAGGGCTTCGAGATTCAGAACCTCGACCAGGTCACCACTGGATTTGTGTTTAAGATACATGGCATCACCCATTCGCCCGCCGGTCCCGTCCGATGGCCGCCGATAAGCGTTAAAGTTATATGTTTCCTGTGCTTAAGGTATAGCACAGCCACAGCGCCAGGCCTGATCGACGGCTGTGGAACGCCGGTTCTCTTATGATGTCCTAAGATTGAGTAGAGAGCGCCGGGCCCCGCCCCCGCAGGGGGCACCGACAAGTGAGGGATGCACCATGACAGCCACGACCAAACCTATACGCGCCGTACTCGCACTGGGCCAGAGCATCTGGTACGACAATATCCAGCGCGCCATGCTCAGCAGTGGCGAGTTGCAGCGTCTGATTCGCGACGACGGCTTGCGAGGGTTGACCTCCAATCCCACCATCTTCGAAAAGGCCATCACCGGTAGTCACGACTACGACCAGGCCTTGCAGGATGAAATGCGGCGTCAGCCGGGACAGGACAGCGAAAGCCTGTTCTACACGCTGGCGATCGCTGACATCAGCGCGGCTGCCGATCTGCTGCGTCCGGTGTATGACGAGAGTCAGGGCGCCGACGGCATGGTGAGCATCGAGGTCTCGCCTGAGCTGGCGCACGACACCGACGGCACAGTCGAACAGGCCCTGCGCCTGCATCAGCGCATCGACAGACCGAATCTCATGATCAAGGTGCCGGCCACCCCGGAGGGGCTGCCGGCCATCGAGCGGCTCATCGATGCCGGAATCAACGTCAATGTCACGCTGCTGTTTTCCGTAGAACGTTACCTCGAGGTGATCGAATCCTATCTGCTCGGCCTGGAATCGCGGCTGCGCCGCGGACAACCAGTGCGGCAGATCGCATCCGTGGCCAGCTTCTTTGTCAGCCGGGTCGACAGTGCCGTCGATAAATTACTCGAGCAGCACAGCGCGCAGGCCGGGTCCGAAGCGCGCACGCGCCTGCAGGCCCTGCAAGGACAGATCGCCATCGCCAATGCCAAGCGCGCCTATCAGGAATTCAAAACGCAATTTCACAGTGACCGCTTCGACCCGTTGCGAGCCGCCGGCGCCCAGGTGCAACGCCTGCTATGGGCGAGCACCGGTACCAAAAATCCCGCTTACAGCGATGTCCTTTATCTGGATGCACTGATCGGCGCCGATACCGTCAACACCGTTCCGCCCGATACCTATCGCGCCTTCCTCGATCATGGCAAGCCGCAACCGACACTGGAGCAGGGTGTGGAACAAGCCGAGGCACAGCTGGTCGAATTGGCCGGACTCGGTATCGATATCGCTGCCGTGACCAGCCAGCTCGAAACCGATGGCGTCGCCTCGTTCGCCAAGTCCTACCGGAACCTGCTCAATGCCATCGATGAGAAGTCCGCCAGCGTTACGAAGTATCGTTCCGGGACTTGAGCTTCACGCCCGGATCGATTGCCGGGTCGCACCGCTTGCAGGGCAGTATTCCGCCGTCTTTCTATCAGGCGGTGGAATGGTGATAATGGCCGGGCATGCCGCACGGACAATCACAAGGAACCTGCATGGTGGACACTACCTTCAGCATCAGCCCCGATCTTGACAGCTTGAGCCGCACCGCGGCCCAGCGTATCAGTGCGCAGGCGGCCGATGCCTGCACCACGCACGGCGCCTTTCATATCGCCCTGTCCGGCGGCAGCACGCCGCGCCGTCTCTACGAAACACTCGCCACCCCGGAGTTCCGCGACAGCATCGACTGGTCGCGGACACATATTTATTTTGGCGACGAGCGCTGTGTGCCACCCGATCACCCTGACAGTAATTACGGCATGGCCGCAACGGCTTTGCTGCGCCACGTGCCGATACCGCCACAGCAAGTGCATCGCATCGCAGTGGACATGAACTCGGTACGCCAGGACGCATGGGATTATGCGCAGCTGATCGCGGTCCGGGTACCACATGATGCGCAAGGTGTGCCGAGTTTCGATCTGGTCTTGCTCGGCATGGGCACCGACGGTCATACCGCATCATTGTTTCCGTACACTTGCATCCTGCATGCGGATCGGCTTGTGGCCGCTGTCTATGTCGATAAATTCCACAGCTGGCGCATCAGCTTCACCTACCCGCTGTTGAATCATGCGTGTCGGCTGATGTTCCTGGTCGCGGGCGCAGACAAGGCCGAGATGCTGCGTCGCATTCATGTGGACCCGCCCGGCAGCGATCCTGTTCCCATCCAGCGTATCGCCGCTCAGGGCGCCGTCGATTGGCTGCTCGATGCGGCCGCCGCCGTGCACCTGCCAAAAGGATTGACCTTATGAAAGTACTTGCCGGCGATCTCGGTGGCACCAAGACCCTGCTCTCCATCAGCGAATGCGTCGGTACCCAGGTGACCTCGTTGTTCGAGCAGCGTTACGACAGCGCCGCCTTCGATAATCTGCTGCCCATGGTGCAAACATTCTTGCGTGCCGCGGGCGATCACGCGCGCGGCGTGGAGCGCGCCTGTATCGCAGTGGCCGGCCCGGTAACCGAGACGCCGGACGGGCAAAGTGCCAGCATCACCAATCTGCCCTGGCGTTTCGACAGTGGCAGTCTCGCCGCGCAGCTCGGTATCGGGCGTGTGCGCTTGATCAATGACTTTCAAGGCGTGGGCTGTGGCATCGAAGCGCTGACCGATGAGGATATCGTTACGCTACAGATGGGCAAGCCGCGTGCCTGCGGTCCGCGCGTGGTACTGGGCGCCGGCACGGGACTGGGCGAGAGCGTGCTGGTCTGGGCACGCGATTTCTACGAGGTGTTGCCATCTGAAGGCGGGCATGCCGATTTCGCGCCCACCGATGCCGAACAGGTCGAATTGCTGCGCAGCCTGCTGAGCGAATTCGATCACGTATCCTGTGAGCGCCTGATCTGCGGACAGGGATTGGTGCGCATCTACGAATTTCTACGTGCACGTCAGACCGCGCCGGAGAGCGAGACTTTGCGTGTCGCCATGACGCAGGGCGATAGCGCTGCCGCGATCAGCGCCGCCGCGCTGGCCGGGACCGATCGTCTGGCACAGACCGCGCTCGATCTGTTCGTGTGCATGTACGGTGCGCAGGCCGGTAACCTCGCGCTCACTGTGCTCGCCACCGGCGGCGTCTATATCGCAGGGGGCATCGCCACGAAGATCCTCGACAAGCTGCGTGATGGCGGCTTCATGAAGGCCTTTCTGGCCAAAGGCCGCATGGCCGTGCTGCTCGCCGACATGCCGGTGCGCGTGGTGATCAATGCGCGCGTCGGACTGCTGGGTGCGGCCCTGGCGGCAAGTCGCTTGTAATTAGAAAGGAAGTTCCGATGTATTCGTTCACTCCCCTCTCCCGCGAGCGGGGAGGGCGAAGCGGAAGGGCGGAGCCGGACTCACATTTTGAGTGACGAATCAGTCAGCGCTTCATCAAGAGAAAGTGAGGCAGCGGGCGCATTATACGCAGGCCCCGCGCCTGCGCCGTGACTGATCAGCTCACACGCATTTGTGCCGGTTGCGGTTCGTTGGTGAAATACGTGATGTCGACCAGTGCGGTCAATTCCACAATTGCCAACTCCAGGTCGTCGATGAAGATGTGCAAGGCCTCCTGAGCCAGCTGCGCGAGGTCGACCTTCTGCACGGTCTCCTTCGCGGCCGCGATGATGGCCAGGGCCTTTTCGTTACGCGGCAGATTGCGAAGTGCTTCTTCCACCTCGCACAAACAATGAAAGAATGCACGCGGGAATTCCCGGTTGCCCAGCAGAAACGCAAGCACCGCCGAACGCCGCACGCGCGCCTGCATGTGCTGACGGTACATCTGGTAACCCGACAGCGATTTCAATACGCTCATCCACTGGATGTTCTCGAACGGTGTGAGATCCGCCTGGTTGGGCAGCAGGCTTGCCGAGCGCACATCGATAATACGAATCGTCATGTCGGCGCGCTCAAGATTGCGTCCAATACGCAGAAAGTTGTAGGCGATGTCGTGACTCATGGTGCCGGCCAGCATACCAGTGATTTGTTGGGCGCCAGCGATGATGCGCTTCAGGTAATCGTAGCGTCCGCGCTGCGACAAACCGCTTTGCAGACCGCTCTTGGCGTATAGATACAGGTCGTTGATGTACTCCCAGACCTCACGTGGCGCGACATCGCGCACAATACGCGCGTTTTCACGCGCCATGAGCAGCGTGGACAGAATGGAGCCGGGGTTGGCGGGATCGCCAATCAGAAATTTCACCACGCTGCGTTCATCGAACTCCTTGTTCGATTGACGGTACAACTCATCGCTGCCGGTGATGAAGATCAGGGGTTCCCACCCCGGCGACATTCCCTTGGGCGTATCCATGAGCAGATTCGCATTGACGCTCACGATACGCGCGGTGTTTTCAGCGCGCTCGATGAAGCGGGCCATCCAGTAGATTGAATTGGCGACGCGTGACAGCATTTCTCAAGCCTCCCCGGTGTCCACGATCCAAGTGTCCTTGCTGCCGCCGCCCTGCGAGGAGTTCACTACCAGTGAACCCTTGCGCAGTGCCACGCGTGTAAGGCCACCGGTAGTGGTGGTGATCTGTTCACCCGACAGAATGAACGGCCGCAGGTCCACGTGACGCGGTTCCACGTGCAGATCCACCAGTGTAGGCGTGGTGGATAAGGACAGCGTCGGCTGTGCGATGTAATTGCGCGCATCCTTTTTGATCAGGCGGGCGAACTTCTCGCGTTCCGCCCGCGTGGCGTGCGGTCCGACCAGCATGCCGTAACCGCCGGATTCATTCGCGGGCTTGACCACCAGCTTATCGAGGTTGGCGAGCACATAATCTCGTTCCTGCTTGTGCATGCACAGATAGGTCGGCACGTTCTCGACGATCGGATCCTGGTCCAGGTAATAGCGGATCATCTTCGGCACGAAGGCATACACCACTTTGTCGTCCGCGACACCCGCGCCCGGTGCATTGGCCAGGGCCACCTTGCCGGCCTTCCAGGCGCGCATCAGACCCGGGCAGCCGAGCGTCGAGTCGGGATTGAATACCTCGGGGTCGATGAACAGGTCGTCAACCCGCCGGTAGATGACATCGACGCGCTGTGGCCCGCTCACGGTACGCATGTACACGCAATCGTCATCGCCCACCACCAGATCGCTGCCTTGCACCAGCTCGGCGCCCATTTGCTGTGCCAGATAGGCGTGCTCGAAGTACGCCGAGTTGTAGATGCCAGGTGTCAGTACCACCACCTCGGGGTTTTCGCCCTTACGCGGTGACAACGAAGTGAGCATATCGAAAAGTTGTGACGGGTAGTTGTCGACTGGCAGAATGTTCTGGTTCTCGAACAGCTCCGGGAACACACGTTTCATCACCAGCCGGTTTTCCAGCATGTAGGACACGCCGGACGGCACACGCAGGTTGTCCTCCAGCACGTAGACCGTACCGTCGCGGTCGCGCACCAGATCGGAGCCGCAGATGTGCGCCCAGATATGCAAGGGCGGATTCACGCCCATGCATTGCGGGCGGAAGTTCTTCGAACCCTTTAATATCTCGCGCGGGAAGACCTTGTCCTTGATGATGCGCTGGTCATGGTAGATATCGTCGATGAACATGTTGAGCGCGGTGACGCGCTGCTTGAGACCCGCCTCGATGCGATCCCATTCGTTCTTGGCGATGACGCGTGGAATGATATCGAAGGGCCAGGCGCGATCGATGGAACCGCCTTCCTCGCCGTAGACCGTGAAGGTGACGCCCATCACGTGAATCGCCAGTTCAGCGGCCGATTTGCGCTCCTCGATCTCACGATCCTTGAGAGAAGCCAGGTATTTGCACAATACCGCCGCTCCCGCACGCGGTTTTCCGCGCGCGTTTATGAGTTCGTCGTGCAGTTCCGCAGTCTGGTATTGCTTCCAGCGCATCGGCATAACAGTGTCCGTTCTTATAAAGTGGTGCCGCGCGGTGATCACGAGGCGAAGGTGGCGGATTAGCCGTGCGTGGAGAGGTGGTCGGAGACCCTGCACAGGCTATTAAACTGCGATGAGTGTATCTGAAATCGCTGCGAGCGTCCAAAATCGCCCTTGGAGTACTAGACCGTAAACACGACCGTCCGTGTGGCGGACGCTTGCGGATACAGGCCACGTCACACTTGGGGCACTACGCCGGTGTATGCCTTGCGAAGG
>JBBQDK010000023.1:0-24890 GCA_038319625.1 Gammaproteobacteria bacterium | reverse complement strand
CATCATGCCGACACCGTTACAGTGTGTGACGTCCGATCCGGCCCGGGCAGACGCACACGACGTGCGAGTAGACCCAGTGCGAGCAGCAGCAGCAAACCGTGCACCCACCACATGCCCCAGATCGTCGGCACCACGCCGCGTTCCAGCCAGACATTGGCGACACCGATCAGGTTGGCGTAGATGATATACACCAGCACGGCGGCGAGCAGCCGCCCGTAGCGACCCTCGCGCGGTGAGGCATATCCCAGGGGCAGCACCAGCAGGGTCAACACCAGCATCGACACGGGCGCGGCCAACCGCCAATGGAACTCGGCGAGGTCGCGCGGGTCAGTAGATCTGAGCAGTTCCAGGGTTGCTGCCGCATCGCGCTTGCGCGGAGCGTTGCTGCCGTCCTCGGCCGGTAGACGCAGTGTCTGCTGGGCGAAGTGCACAATACGGTAATCGGCCTTGCCGGGCAGGCCTTCGTACAGATACCCGTTGTCCATCACCACCACCTGCTCACCAGTGTCAGGGTCGATATACTGATGCGCGGAAGCAGCGGACTGCAGTTGCAGGCGACCGGCATGGCGCATCTGCACAAAGACATTTTCTATCAGCGTGCGGTCTTCGGACAGGCGTTCGATGAAGAACACCCGCTCGCCCTGGTCGACCTCCTTGAACCGTCCCGCGGTAAGGCTGCTGAGTTCGGCAGTCTTCATGGCCTTGTCGCGCAACTGATAACCGACATTGGCGGCCCAGGGTGCGCCCTGGAACGACAACCAGCTCAAGCCCAGCGCCATGGGCACGGCCACCAGGAACAACGGCCGGTACAACCGTGCCGGACCGGCCCCGCACGCAGCCAGCGCTGCCATCTCGCTGTCCTTGTGCAGGCGGCCCAGCGTGAACGCCATAGCCAGAAACAGTGCCAAGGGCAGCAGCATCACCAGCGCGCTGACCGCCTTGAGCCCGAGCAAAGTGAAAATCACGCTGCCGGCGATGCGCCCTGCCGCCGCGTCGGCGAGATAGCCGGCCAGACGGTTGCTGATCAGGATTACCAGCAATACCACGGTCACTGCCAGCCAAGTAAGCAGGATCTCTCGCAACAGATATCGATCGATGATCAAATTCAACTCCGCGCCCGTCGGCGGCGCTGTGCGGTGTATGTCGGGAGGCTGAATTCAAGTAGACTACATTATTGCAGCGCCGCCCCGGGCGGTAAGGTACAAGATGCAAGATACAAGATACAAGGGGAGCCGCACCAGCCGCCCTTTCCTTGCAACTTGTACCTTGTATCTTGTATCTAATATCTGACACCTGACAACACCAACGAGGTACAACCATGCAATACACCCTGACCACAGGTAACCCGGAGAAACAACGCAGCGCCTGCGTCGTGGTCGGCATCTTCGAAGACCGGCACCTGTCCGAGGCGGCACAACAACTCGATCAGGCCAGCAAGGGCTATCTCAAGAAAGTGATGCTGCGAGGTTCCTTTCAGGGCAACAGCGGTCAGACATTGCTACTGCACGACGTACCACACACCACAGGCGAGTGCGTGTTGCTGGTCGGTTGCGGCAAGCAGAACGAATTCGACGCGCGCGCCTTTCGCAAGAGTGCCGTTCAGGCCGTCCGGTCACTGAAAGATGCAGGCCTGGTCGACGCCGTTTCCTATCTCACCCGGCTGCCGCTTAAGGAACAGGACTTCAGATGGAAGGTACGTCAGGCGGTGGAATGCGCCGAGGACGTCCTGTACCACTTCGAAAAAATGAAGAGCAAGCACGAAAGCACACGACACGCCCTGCACAAGCTCGCCTTTGCGGCCGCCGACAAGCGCGAACAGACGCTCGGCGAACCGGCGCTACGCATCGGTCGCGCCGTGGGTCGTGGCATGTCACTGGCCAAGGATCTCGGCAATCTGCCCGCCAATGTCTGCACGCCGACCTATCTCGCCGAGCAAGCCAAGAAGCTCGCCAAGGCGAGCAAACAGCTCAAGGTCACCGTGCTGGAACTGAAAGATATGGAAAAGCTCGGCATGGGCGCCTTGCTGTCGGTGGCGCGCGGCAGTCGCCAGCCGCCCAAACTCATTACGCTGGAATATCAGGGCGCGGCCAAAGGCGTGAAACCGGTGGCCCTGGTCGGTAAAGGCATTACCTTCGATACCGGCGGCATATCCATCAAACCGGCAGCCACCATGGATGAGATGAAGTTCGATATGTGCGGTGCCGCCAGCGTACTCGGCGTCATCGCCGCCTGCATCGAACTCAAACTTAGGATCAATGTGGTGGGTGTGATCGCCAGCAGCGAGAACATGCCCGACGGCGCCGCTAGCAAACCCGGCGACGTGGTCACCAGTATGTCCGGTCAGACCATCGAAATCCTCAACACCGACGCCGAAGGCCGTCTGGTGCTGTGCGACGCCCTGACCTACACCGAACGCTTCAAACCCAGCGCCGTAATTGACATCGCCACCCTCACCGGTGCCTGCGTCATCGCCCTCGGCAAGCACCCGAGCGGCATGCTCAGCAATCATGAGCCGCTCGCCAAGGCGCTGCTCGAGGCCGGCACGGTCAGCGGCGACCGCGTCTGGCAGATGCCGCTGTGGGACGAGTATCAGGATCAGCTCAAGAGCAACTTCGCCGACATGGCCAATATCGGTGGCCGCGACGGCGGCACCATCACCGCCGCCTGTTTCCTGTCGCGTTACACCAAGAAATTCCACTGGGCGCATCTGGACATCGCTGGCACGGCCTGGAAGAGCGGTGACCATAAAGGCGCAACCGGCCGACCGGTACCCTTGTTGATGCAGTACTTACTGGATAGAGCCGGCGGTTGACCGATGAACGATGAACGATGGGGCAGCTGACACACCGACAACTGAACCATGCATTATTCATCATTTATCATTCATCGGTCATAATTGCCCTGGCTATGCCTCGCATCGACTTTTATCTGCTCGACGATCCCGCACCCAAAGGCGTGGCGCTGCTGGCGTGCCGGCTCGCCGAGAAGGCCTTTCTGCTTGGCCACAGCATATATATCCAGGCTGCTTCGGAGGAACAGGCACAGGCGCTCGACAATCTGCTGTGGACCTTTAAGCAGGGTTCGTTCCTGCCGCATGCACTGCATATCGGCAGCGACGGGAAAACCGCGCCGATCCTGATCAGACAGGGTGTCGAACCGCATGCGGCCGCTGCAGTGCTGATCAATCTCGATACCGGAATGCCGGCATCTTATTCCCGCTACGAACGGGTTGCTGAACTGGTTGGCCCCGGCGAAGCGGCGCGCCAGCAGGCACGCCAGCGGTTTCGCGCCTACCGTGACAGCGGGTGTGAACTGAACACACACAACCTGACCGGAACCGGCTTGCCATGAATGACACACAGCGCAGCGCCAGCGACAACATCCCGGTGCTTTCCGATATCGTGAAACCCGGCAGTCTTCCTGTCGCCCTCGCCACGAAACCTGTAATGGACTTCACAGTTCATGAAAATCCACTCACCAAACGACTGCAACACCAGGCCGATATTCTGCTGGCGGAGATGGAAGAACGCATTGAATATCTGGTCGAGGAAGAATTGGCGCGCGCCCATTCCAGCGCACTGGAAACCGCACGTATTGCGCTGCAACAGCGTCTGCGCGCGGAAATGGAACAGCGCCTGAATGCATTCATCGCCGACGCCTTGCATCACCACGATGCCTGACGGGTCCGTGCCGTTATAGCGAGATGGAGGGTCTCGGCCCTTCCCCTGTCATGCTTCCCGCCGCAGTCTCCTGCGCAGCGATTAGCGCCAGCACCCGATCAGTTGTTACGACCCTTCAGCTGTATCCTTCATAGCTTCCTCGGTCACCAGATCCCGCAACGTCTTGTTGTGTAACGCACTGGCCAGCCCCGCGTCGATGTCGCCGAAAACCCCTTCCACGCTCGTGCGCAGCGGTGCGTCTCCCGGACCGGATACGACCGCCTCGCCGGCGTTGCGCAAACTGTCCAGCACCGCTTTTATGGAAATCGCCTCCAAGGCACGCGTCGGCAGATAGCACGGTGGCGTCTCCGTCGTGTGCGCCAGCAGACCGCCCTGCTCCAACGCGTCGAGCAGTTGTTCGATATTGGCGATGGGCATGCCGATCCGCTGCGCAAGCCGTTGTGCCGTCCATGCCGTCGCACCCTGCGCATGTGCGCGCCCGATCAGGGCCATGACCCATACGGCCAGTCGTTCCTCGGCGTGAGCGCTAAGCAGGCGCGGCGCCCGGCTGCCGCTCTGAAACTCGGGATGCTGGTAATAAAAAGCGATACTGGCGCCGAGCAGCAGGATCAGCCAGCTCAGATACAGCCAGATCATGAACAGGATGACGATGGCAAAACTGGCATAGATCGCCGTGTAGCGCGACGACGATGCGATGAACGATCCGAAGGCCCAGCCACCGGTCTGCCAGATCAATCCCGCAATGGTCGCGCCGAGCAGCGCCGAGCCAAAGCGTACCTTGGTATTGGGGATGAATACATAGATAAAAGTGAACGCCGCGATCACCAGCGCATAGGGCACGAGCTTGCCGAGCAGACCGACCAGCATGCCAAACGGCTGCACACTCAGCAACGAGCTTGCCAGTTGGCTGCTCAACAGCGTACCGGTGAGTGCCATGGCCGAGAATACCAGTATCGGCCCGACCAGCAGCACGCTTAGATACTGGCTGAAGCGTTGCCCCAACGGCCGCGGCCGCGGCACGCGCCAGGCGAAGTTGAACGCCGATTCGATCTTCTGGATCAGCGATATCACGGTATAGAACAACAGACTCAAGCCGACGGCGCCGAGCACGCCTACTTTCATGTTCTCGACGAAACCGATCACCTGGTTGGTGATCTCGTCACCCTGTGGACCAAGCGGTGCCAGAAAGGTCATCAGCAACGGCTTGATCTGGTTGTGTACATCGAAGGCCTTGAGCACTGAAAAACTCACCGCCAGCAGCGGCACCAGCGACAGCAGAGTCGTATACACCAGGCTCATGGCATGCAGGGACAACTGACCATCGGTCATTTCACGCCAAACCGCCGCCGCGACCCTGAACAGGCGTGTCAGTACGGTCCTCGATTTGTAGCCAATGTTCGAAACTGCAGTGTGCGTATCTGGCACCATAATGCTCCCGGGATTGCAGTGCCCGCGCACGGAATCGCCATGGTACACGTGTTCGGCGGCGAGGGGCATGCAATGGCACCGCTGCCCCGCTCCGCGCATAATCCCTTTCAGTTCGCTCCGCGATATACTGGCAGACAACACGACAAGACCCTGACACCATGCCACAAACATCCACACCCAACGTCGATCCCATCGAAATCGCCAAGTTCGAGCAGCTGGCCAGCCGCTGGTGGGACCCCGCCAGCGAGTTCAAACCACTCCACGACATCAATCCCTTGCGCCTGGGTTATATCGACAGTCGTGCCGGCCTGGCCGGTAAGCAGGTACTCGATGTCGGCTGTGGCGGCGGCATCCTCGCCGAAAGCATGGCATTGCGCGGCGCGCTGGTTACCGGCATCGATCTGGGCGAGGCGCCACTCGCGGTGGCGCGTCTGCATCTGCTGGAATCCGGCGCACAGGTGGATTACCGGCACATCAGCGCCGAACAACTCGCCGCCGAGCAACCGGCCGGCTTCGACGTGGTGACCTGCATGGAGATGCTCGAACATGTCCCCGATCCCGCCGCCAGCATCGCCGCCTGTGCGCAACTGGTCAAACCCGGTGGCACGGTATTCTTCTCCACCATCAACCGCAATCCCAAAGCCTATCTGCTGGCCATACTGGGCGCTGAATACTTTTTGCGCCTGTTGCCACGCGGCACGCACGACTACCGCAAATTCATCCGCCCCTCCGAACTGGAATCCTGGGCACGCGCTGCGGGACTGTCACTGCGCGACCTCAGCGGCATGACCTACAACCCGCTGACGCGCCAATACCGCCTCGTCCGCGATATGGATGTCAATTACCTCGCCTGTGCGACACGGTCGCAAGACTGATGGCACAGGCCGTCTCCAGCCACACCGCCGCCACACCGCAAGCACGCGGACTGCGTACTGTGCTGTTCGACCTCGACGGCACACTCGCCGACACTGCCCCCGATCTCGCTTATGCGCTGAATTGCGTGCTGCAACAGCAGGGTCGCGAGACCCTGCCGTTCGCGCAGATCCGCCCGGTGGTCTCGCACGGCGGCGCCGCACTGATCAGCCTCGGCTTCGGCCTCGGACCCGGCCATAAGGCTTATGACGAGTTGCGCGCTGAGCTGTTGCGCATCTACCAGGAAAATCTGACGCTACACACCGGGCTGTTCCCCGGCATGGCCGAACTGCTCGGCACGCTGGAACAGCGCGGCATGAACTGGGGCGTGGTCACCAACAAACCGGCCTGGCTCACCGACCCGCTCATGAACCAGCTCGGCCTCAGCACACGTGCCGCCTGCATCATCAGTGGCGACACCACAGCCAACCGCAAACCGCATCCCGAACCCATGTTGCTTGCCTGCCAACTGGCCGGTAGCACACCGGAACAATGCCTCTACGTCGGCGATGCCGAACGTGACATCGAAGCCGGCCACCGCGCCGGCATGCATACCGCCGTCGCGCTGTTCGGTTATCTCGACGCACAGGACACGCCGCAACGTTGGGGAGCGGATACATTGATAGAACACCCCATGGAACTGCTGACCTGGATCGACACCGCCGGTCGGGCCGGCGGCGTCTGAGCCGCGCATGGATGCACTTGTCAGCCTGCCGACCGTCTATTTCGCACTGATTCTGTGCGGCGTCGCCGCGCTCGGTGCACTGCTCGGGGGACTTATCGTGCAGCAGCGCCTGCAACGCCTCAACAGCACACTGCGTGAAGAAAACGCGCGGCTTGGCGCGCAATTCGCGGCGGAACGCCGCAATGCGGCAGAGAAATTCGCCGCACTGGAACAGGCACGCGATCAACTTACGGATACATTCAGTGCCCTGTCGAGTCAGGCACTGCGCAACAACAATGAAGAATTTTTGCGCCTTGCCCAGGAAAATCTCAAGCAGTTTCAGGTCCAGGCCACTGCGCAATTGCAGCAGAAGGAACAATCCATCGACAACCTGGTAAAACCAATCCAGGAAGCCCTGGCCAAAACAGAACAACAGATCCAGGCCATGGAACAGGCACGCAAAGAGGCCTACGGCTCGCTGAGCAAACATCTGGAATCCATGACGCTGACCCAGCATCAACTGCAACTGGAAACGCGCAATCTGGTCCAGGCCCTGCGTCGCCCGGAAGTACGTGGACAATGGGGCGAGATGACACTGAAGCGGCTGGTGGAACTGGCCGGCATGGTCGAACATTGCGATTTCTACCAGCAGGAATCCGTCAACACGGGTGATGGCACACAGCGCCCCGACATGATCGTGCGCCTACCGGACCAGCGCGAGATCGTCATCGACGTGAAGACGCCGCTGGATGCCTATCTCAGCGCCATGGAAGCGCCCGATGACAATCACCGCCGCGCAGCACTGGAACGCCATGCCCGCAAGGTACGCGAGCGCGTGCGCGAACTGGCGGCGAAATCCTATTGGGACCAGTTCAAGAACGCGCCGGACTTCGTCGTGCTGTTCATCCCCGGCGATCAGTTCCTCAGCGCCGCACTGGATATCGACCCGGCGCTGCTCGAAGACGCGCTGCGCCAGAAGATCATCATGGCCACGCCGACCAGCTTGGTGGCGCTGCTGCGCGCGGTGGCCTACGGTTGGCGCCAGCAGGCCGTGGCGGAAAACGCCGAACGCATCCGCGAACTTGGCGAAGACCTGTACAAACGCATCGGCACCTTCACCGAACATCTGGCACGCCTTGGCCGGCAACTCGAAGGTGGTGTCGACAGCTACAACAAAGCCGTCGGTTCGCTGGAACGCCAACTGCTTCCTGGCGCACGCAAATTCGTCGAACTCGGCATCAATCCGCGCAAGGAATTGGATACGCCAGGCCCGATCGAAGTGCCGTTGCGTAAACTCGAGTCCGAGTAAAGTCGGGCGCTCTCACCTAATTGCCTGGAAAAGCACTTGCCACAGAGGCGCACAGGACACAGTGAATATGTACGCCGCTTTATCTCTAACAAACCCTCTGCGTTCTCTGCGCCTCTGCGGCGAAAACCCATAGCAAGTCATGCATACCGATGACTATTGCCGTGAACACGCCGCCCGGCGTGGCGCGAGCCTGCACTACAGCCTGCTGTTTACCATCGAGACGACCCGTCGACGGTTATTGGCGCTACACGCCGTGCGCAAGGATCTGTGCGCCATCGAACATGACTGCAGCGACCCGCAGATAGCGCGCCTCAAACTGCAATGGTGGCGCGATGAACTGCAACGCGCGCAGATCGGTAACGGCCAGCATCCGGCCGTGCAAGCCTTGTGCGCCAGTGTAGCGCCACATGCTCTGCCACTGACCGGCCTGCTGACACTGGTTGACAATCTGGAGTCGGCGCTGGTCTGCGTTGATATTCCATCGGACGAGGCTTTGCTGACGCACTGTCGCGGCATCGGTGGTCTGACGGGTGCGCTGGCGGTTGAACTGAGCGGTTCTCACACGGCACCGCCACGACTGCATGGCGAGTCGCTCGGCACAGCCCTGATGTTGCTCGACAGTCTGTTCGCGTTGCGCGCCGATGCCAACCGTGATCGCATACTGGTGCCGCGTGATGAACTGACCGACTATCGGGTGACGGTGGCTGAGCTTTGCCGTGGCGATGCCAGCGCTGCCGTGCGCGCACTGCTAGGCACACAACTCGAACGCACGCGGCGCTTGCTTGCAGATGCCCTGCAGCAATTACCCGCCGCCGATCGCTGGTCACAGCATCACAGTCTGATCATGGCGCAACTGCATCTCACGCTGCTGGACACACTGGTCACCGACCCGATCCGTCTGCTGCATGATCGCGTCACGCTGCCGCCCTGGCGCAAACTCTGGATCGCCTGGCGGACTGCATCCGGCGCACGACGCTGCCTCACGTGACATGCTGTGACACCGACAAAATCACCTCGGAGTGGTATTCTTGCAGGATTCGCAACTTGAGGCGGGGCGTGATGCTGTCATTCTCCAGCGTCGGAGACAAGCACTGCGCAAGTGACTCAAAATAGCCGCGGCTTGGCCCGAAGGGGGCGCTCACTGATGACTGGGGCGAACCCGGATTTCGCTGCACTTAACCCAGACTACACAATTTTTTCAACCACTTCCAAACTGCTACTGAAGAGCCTTATCATGTCGAACTACCTCCCCGCTCCTGGCCTGCTCAAAGATCGCATCATCCTGATCACCGGAGCCGGCGACGGCATCGGCCGGGCCGCTGCCATGAGTTGCGCCGAGTACGGCGCCACTGTCATCCTGCTCGGTCGCACCCAGCGCAAACTCGAAAGAGTCTACGACGCCATAGAACAAGCCGGCTACCCACAGCCGGTCATCCATCCGCTTGATCTGGAAAAGGCCGGTGCAGCCGATTACACACAACTGGCCGCCGCACTGGACCAGCAGTTCGGCCATCTTGACGGATTGCTGCACAACGCCGCCATCCTCGGCACTTTGACGCCACTCGGGCTGTACGACGTGGATCTCTGGCACAAGGTGATGCAGGTAAATCTGCATGCGCCGTTCCTGCTGACGCGCGCCTGCTTCAATCTGTTGCGGCGGGCACCGGACGCTTCGGTCATATTCACGACGGATGCGGTGGGCCGACATGGCCGCGCCTACTGGGGCGCGTATGGCGCCTCCAAGGCGGCGTTGGAGGGCATGATGCAGATACTCGCCGACGAGACCGAGAACGAGGGCCGGGTGCGGGTCAACAGCATCGATCCGGGCGCGTTGCGCACTCTGTTTCGGGCGCAGGCCTATCCCGCTGAAAACCCCAATCAACTGCCGACACCGGATACGGTGATGGCGAGCTATCTCTATCTGCTGGGACCGGACAGCCGTAACATCAGCGGCCGTGCGTTCACGGCGCAGCAACCTTAAGTGTGTGGCAAGCGCCAGACATGCTCATTCCAGACGTACCGTGAACACCTCTTCCAGTGACGTTCGCCCGTTGCGCGCGATTGACAGTGCGCATTGCGTCAATGTGATCATGCCCTCGCGCACCGCAACCTCCTTGATCTCGCGCGCCGACTTTCGCTGTGTGATGCAATCGGCGATCTTCGCCGTCACGGGCAGCAGTTCGTAAACCAGGAAGCGGCCGCTGTAACCGGTGAAGTTGCATTCCTGGCAACCCTTGCCGCGCTGAAACACCTCGGCCTCCGGCACATCCAACAGACGGCGCACGAATGTATCGACCGGCTCCGGCGCCTTGCAATGTTCGCAATTGATCCGTAGCAGACGCTGCGCCATAGCACCCTGCAGGGTGGAACTGAGCAGGAACGGCTCGACGCCCATATCGAGCATGCGCGTGATGGCGCCCGCGGCATCATTGGTGTGCAGCGAACTCAGCACCAGGTGGCCGGTTAATGCCGCCTTGGTGGCAATTTCTGCCGTCTCCAGGTCACGAATTTCCCCGACCATGATTACGTCCGGGTCGTGGCGCAGGATGTGCCGTAGCGCCTCGGCGAAGGTATAGCCCGGCGCCGAAGCGATCTGGATCTGCTCGACGCCGTCCATGTCATATTCCACCGGGTCCTCGACCGTGATGATATGCGGCTCGCGGAGCCGCACCTCGTTGAGCAGCGCATAGAGCGTGGTCGACTTGCCCGAACCGGTGGGGCCGGTGACCAGCAACATGCCGAAGGACTTGGCCAGCATCTGCTTGAAAAGCTCCGCATCGCGCGCGGTGAACCCGAGCTGGTCCATCGGTTTCAAGCCGGTTTTCTTGTCGAGGATGCGGATCACCACGCTTTCGCCGCAAACCGTCGGCATGATCGAGATACGCAGATCGATAATGTTTTCACCGCGCATCACGCGCGCATGGCCGTCCTGCGGCAGACGCCGCTCGGCGATATTCATTTTACCGGTGATCTTGATGCGGCTCACCAGCGCCGGCAGCAGTGATTTACGCAGACTGCGCAGGAACTGCATGCGGCCGTCGATACGGTAATAGACCTTGACGGTATCGGCCTCGGGCCGGATGTTGATGTCGGAAGCACGACGCGTCACGGCCTGCAGGATAATGGCATTGACCAGCCGCACGATCGGCTTTTTCATCGCCTCCTGCTCGATGGAGTAGGCAGGCAGATTGTCTTCGGCACCCTTGCTCGGCACGTCGAAATCCAGCTCTTCCAGCGCCTCGTGCTCCTGGTACTTGGTGTAGTAGCGGCTCAACGCCTGACGGATATCCTGGGCGGAGGCGATCACTGCCTCGACGCGCAGGTTGGTGTTAAAGCGGATCATCCCCAGCGCATCCCAGTCGAGCGGGTTCTCCACGGCGACGATCAGGCAGCCGTCGACCTCGGTCAACGGCAGAACGTTGTACTGCATGGCGATGTCCGTCGGGACCATGGCCAGGGTGCGCGGCGCGATTTCGAAATTATCCAGCTTGATGGAGGGAATGCCGAGTTTTTGCGCCAGGGCGGTATTGATCTGCTGCTGCGAAGCCAGACCCATTTCGGTGAGCAACCGACCGATGTGCTTGCCGTGATTGCGGCGCTGCAGTATCAGTGCGTCCGCCAGTTGGTGCGACGTGATGATGCCTTCCTCAACCAGCATGTCGCCCAGATGAACGTTCTGGATCGGCTGAATCTGCCCGATCAGTTTTTCCAGGTCTTTCAGATTGGTGATGACCGTTTCTACCACGTATGCCGCTCCTGATATGAATAACCGCCGAGCGAATCAACCCTGCCCATGCACCGCTGATTGTGCCATCCGACCTGACATCGCTGCGCCAAGCCGTTGACGCAAGATCACCGGCAATTCGAGTATACTATCTAACTTATTGTAATACATATACCGCACGGTCAAAATATGCTGGCATGCTTCTGGCATCTATTCAGTCAACCAACGCATAACCGAGGGGTCTAGGATGTCATCCTACTTACAGCCACACTTTGGATCGAACCGGAGTGACAAGAAGAGTCCTTCGTCAGGCACCGCGAGCCACATGGCGCCGATCGGACCGGATCAGGCCGCCTGGAGCAAGGGGCTGGAAATCAGCGGGGCCCTGCAAACCACACTGGATGCGGAACGGATCATCGAGCTGTTCTATCAGAAGGTCAACGGTCTGGTCATGCATGACGGCCTTCGCTACCGTCATCCGGACCGCGGCCTGGATCTGCAGATCGGCACTGTCGCCCGGCATTCGTGCAGCTATCGCCTGGTGGTCGGCGAGCAGTCAATGGGCGAACTGGTGTTCCAGCGTGGTCGCAAGTTTTCCATGCACGAGACACAACTGCTCGAACATCTGCTCTGCAGCCTGGTCTATCCGCTGCGCAACGCGCTGCTGTATCGCGATGCACTGCAGTCCGCCAATACTGACCCGCTCACCGGCCTGAACAACCGTGCCGCACTCGCCTGCGCCCTGCGCCGGGAGATCGATCTGGCTCAGCGGCACGGCACGCCTTTGTCACTGGTCGTCGTCGACATCGACCACTTCAAAACCATCAATGACACCCACGGCCACACCGTGGGCGACAATGCCATCCAGGCCTTCTCCAAATGCGCCGTGCGTACCGCACGCGGCAGCGACATCCTGTTCCGTTATGGCGGTGAGGAATTCGTGGCTCTGCTTAGCAACACCGGTACCAACGGCGCCTTGCTGCTGGCCGAACGGTTGCGGCGCGCGGTGAGCGAAATGCCGCTGATGTGCGGCGACATCTGCTTCAACATGAGCATCAGCGCCGGTCTTGCCACTCTGCAACAAGACGACAGCGGCGAGAGTTTGTTCAACCGGGCCGACAGCGGGCTCTACATGGCCAAGCAGGAAGGTCGCAATCGGGTCCGCATCGCGCCGTGAGCGCCGATTGACTCCCGGCATTGAAGCTGTGACTCGCAGCACACTCAGAATCCCTCAAACAGCGCTATCATTGACATATCATCCCCTGGTCACGAGACACTCATGGATGAAATGCAGCCTATTCGGGCACTGATCAATTCAGACACACGCCTTGCGGTGGTGGAGACCGGCGACCATGACCGTATAATCGATTGGCTGCGGAAAATGTTTACCAAGACTGGACAGGCCAGTTATGTCTGGACCGCGCAGGACGGTCTGCGGCGCATCGCCGTCGAACACATTCTGATTCCGAACACGCTGCGTCCTCTCGATGCCATGGAACACATCCTGGCCAGCCAGCACTTCGGCATCTATCTCCTGCATAATTTTCAGGTGGGACTTTCCATCCCCAATGTGTGCGCACGACTGGAGCAGCAGATTACCGATACCGGTTCGGTACGCAAACTGGTGCTGCTGCTCGGCACTCATCACAGGCTGCCGACACGCCTGGCCACGCGCGTTGCAAAGATCACTCTCATCTGACTCGGCACACCTTGCCGGCGGTCACGCACTGCAACTCGACCGCTAAATGCGCTGCTCTCGTGCCGAACATCCGCGCGCCAGAGAACATCGCTCGCAACGCGGTCGTGTTCTGCAGACATCCTTGGCTTGCCGCACGATCAAGGCATGATATTCATTGAACAATGCCGCATTCGCGCCCAGCGCCGTCTCGAAACCGGAACGCAGCTGTTCATAGGATTCCGTGCCGGTGATCAGACCGAGTCGCGTAAACAAGCGGCGCGTATAGGCATCGATAACGAATACCGGTCGCGCAAAGGCATAAAGCAGAATATCGTCGGCGGTTTCGGGACCCACGCCATGTACGGCGAGCAATGCCTCGCGCAAGTGCAGCGTATCAACGCGCGCCAGCCTCGCGACTCCACCCTGTTGCAGCAACCAGGCGCAAAAGTACTGCAAACGTATGGCCTTGACGTTGAAATATCCCGATGGTTTCAGTAGCAGTGCAAGGTGCGGGTGCGGTAAATCGACGATGATGGCGGCCCGCAGACGCCCGAGTGTCTTGAGATTGGCGATGGCCTTTTCGACAATGCTCCAAGCGGTGTTCTGCGTCAGTACCGCACCGACCATTACTTCGAAGGGTGTTTCACTCGGCCACCAATGCTGTGGCCCGTAGACTGTATACAGACGCTGAAATATTTTCCGCAGGCACTTCGGCGGCAAACGGCGACCCGCCACGGGATTATTTCTTGCGCGCGCCATGTGGCGCGTGCGCCGTTGCTGCGGAACGCGACAGCGCTGCGGGCTTGCCGGCGCCGTCGGTGCTTGCGGTGCGATGTGGTGTCTTGCCATGCACCGTGGCGCTCGTCCGAGCCGGGTTTCGGTCGGATTTCGTGACAGGTTTCTGAGAAGATACCTTGCCAATGCCGCGCGAAACGGGCTTACCGGGTGCGCCGGCAGTCTCACGCGGCAGCTTGCCCGAACGAGCCGGAGCGGACGTGCGCGGCGGCATCTTGCCGCGGGTTCTGGGTGCATTGCGGCGTGGCACTTTCTCGGGCACCACAACTGGGCCTTGCGTCGGTAATCCGACCAGTTCCAGCAACTGGGCAAGCTCCCCGACAGTGAGATCCTGCCAACGTCCGGGCCGCAGGCTGCGCGGCAGTGTCAACGGCCCGAAGCGCACCCGGATCAGCCGGCTGACCTTGACACCTTGTGTTTCCCAGAGACGTCGCACTTCGCGATTGCGGCCCTCGCTGAGCGTCACGTGATACCAGTGATTGGCGCCGGGACCGCCGGCATCGGCAATCGATTCAAAACGTGCCGGCCCGTCTTCAAGCTCGACGCCGTGCAGCAGTGTCTTCAGCACCTCGGCATCGACCTCGCCAAGCACCCGCGCCGCATACTCGCGTTGCACGGCATGGGAGGGATGCATCAGGCGATTGGCGAGTTCGCCGTCGGTGGTGAGTAGCAGCAGACCGCTGGTATTGATATCCAGGCGCCCGACCGCTATCCAGCGGCCCTGGGTGAGGCGCGGCAGATTCTCGAAGATGGTGGGACGTCCCTCCGGATCGTTGCGCGTGGTGATCTCGCCCTCGGGCTTGTAATAGGCGATAACGCGGCGCGGTGGCGCGGTAATCTGGCGCGTCGGCAGGCGCCGGCCGTCGATACTAATGTCATCCTCAGCACTGGCGCTGTCACCAAGCCTGGCGATCACACCGTTGACGGAGACGCGTCCCTCGCCAATCCAGCGTTCGATCTCGCGACGCGAACCGAAACCGGCGCTGGCGAGCAGCTTGTGCAGACGTTCTGGCATGTATTACTGAACCTCTGTGATGGCATCGGCGCGGTCGCGCGTGAAGCGTCACACTGCGTCAATCAACGCGACAGTGTGCGGATATGCGAAGAGAGGCTTGACCGGTAGCATTCCGCCAGCTTAACAGGAAGCGGAGACTGGACTGGCGTTCAGATCTACCGGCAATGCCTGGTGTCAGGCGTCTTGCTCGTACTCCGCACCCGCTGTCTCATGCGGCGCGGTCTCCACAAGGTGCGGCGGCTCGGCCTCGTGGACCTCATCCTCCTCCAGCCTCAAGCTGAGTTCCAATCCGGCGCTGATGGTGTCGATATCGCGCAATTCTGCCAGGGTCGGCAATTCATCAAGCGATTTGAGATTGAAGTAATCGAGAAACTGGCGGGTGGATGCGTACATCGCCGGTTTGCCGGGCACATCGCGATGCCCGACAACACGCACCCATTCACGCTCCTGCAGTGTCTTGATGATGTTGGTGCTTACCGCCACGCCGCGGATGTCTTCGATCTCGCCGCGCGTGATCGGTTGCCGGTAGGCGATCAGCGCCAGGGTTTCCAGCAAGGCACGCGAGTACCGCGCCGGGCGCTCATCCCAGAGTAACGAAATCCACGGCGCGTAATCCTGCCTGACCTGCACGCGCCAACCACTGGCGACTTCCTTGAGTTCAATACCGCGCGCGCTGTAATCGTCCTGCAGGCTCTGGAGCGCCTGATTCAATAGCGCGTGCTCCGGCGCCTCGGCCACGCCGAACAACAGCTGTATTTCATCCAGGCGCAACGGGCGGCCGGCAGCGAGCAGCGCCGCTTCGATGATGTTCTTGATCTGTTGCAGGTCCATAGCGCTCAGTTTAACAGTTTCATGACAGCGGCTCCGCTTCGGTGTCAAGTTGCGCGGCGGCCTTGACGTGGATGGGACCAAAGGCTTCGGCCTGGATCAGCTCGATCAACGATTCCTTAATGAGTTCCAACACGGCGAGGAAGGTGACCACCACACCCATACGCCCTTCCTCGACAGTGAACAGGGAGGCGAAATCAGTGAAGCGCTCCGGCACCAAGCTGGACAGCACCCGAGACATGCGCTCGCGTACCGACAAGGGCTCGCGCTGGATATGATGGTGCGTGAACATCTCGGCACGGGTCAGTACTTCACGGAACGCCAGCAACACCTCACGCAGGTTAACATCGGGGTGCGGACGCGTCTGGTTGCGTTCCGGCGGCTCGGCCGAAGTATTGAAGACATCGCGACTGATCTGCGGCAATGCATCGATATCGAGGGCCGCCTGCTTGAAGCGCTCGTACTCCTGCAACCGGCGGACGAGCTCGGCGCGTGGATCGTCCTCTTCGCCATCGCCGAGTACCGGCCGCGGCAGTAGCATGCGCGATTTGATCTCGGCCAGCATCGCCGCCATTACCAGATATTCCGCTGCCAGTTCCAGTCGCAGTTCCTGCATTACATCGATGTAGGACATGTACTGACGGGTGATTTCGGCGATCGGGATATCGAGAATATCGAGATTCTGGCGCTTAATGAGATATAGCAGCAGGTCGAGCGGCCCCTCGAAGGCCTCCAGGATCACCTCCAATGCATCCGGCGGGATGTACAGATCGCGCGGCATTGTGGTGAGGGCCTCGCCCTGCACAATGGCAAATGGCATCTCAACCTGTTCGGGGGCGATGGCTTCGGCGGTGCTCATGATCGAGGAATCTTCAGCCCTGTGACGGGGTCGGGGACCGACCGACAACATTAGTAAAGGTTACAGGACCCGGGCCTGGATTTCCACTTGGTGGCGCCGTCCGTCACAATGTACTATCGATAGACCAGACCCATTGCCTGCCGGACCTCGTCAAGCGTCTCGCGCGCCACTTCGCGCGCGGCCTCCGTGCCATCGTTGATCACGGCCCGGACGCTGCTGGGGTTTTCGGTGAATTCCTTGGCGCGTTCGCGGATCGGCGCCAATTCAGCCTGTACGGCCTCGATGACAGGCTGCTTGCAATCCAGACAACCAATCGAAGCCGCGCGACATCCTGCCTGCACCCACGCCTTGGTCTCGGCATTGGAATACACCTCATGCAGTTGCCACACCGGACATTTGCCCGGGTCGCCCGGGTCGGTGCGTCGTACTCGCGCCGGGTCGGTGGGCATGGTGCGCAGTTTCTGTTCGATCACCTGCGGATCGTCGCGCAAGGTGATGGTGTTGCCATAGGATTTGGACATCTTCTGGCCGTCTAGGCCGGGCATTTTGGATGTCGGCGTCAGCAGCGGCTGCGGCTCCGGGAGGATGATGCGACCGCCGCCGTCCAGGTAGCCGAACAGGCGCTCTCGATCACCGAGCGTCATGCCCTGCTGGCCTTCCAGCAGGGCGCGCGCGACATCCAGCGCTTCGTGATCGCCTTGTTCCATATAACGCTTGCGCAGGTCCTGATAGAGCCTAGCGTTCTTTTTGCCGAGCTGCTTGATGGCCGCTTCGGCCTTCTCGGCGAAACCGGCATCGCGGCCGTACAGGTGATTGAAGCGCCGCGCCACTTCGCGCGTTATCTCGACATGCGCGACCTGATCCTCACCCACTGGCACCAGTCCGGCTTTATAGATAAGGATGTCGGCACTCTGCAACAAGGGATAACCGAGGAACCCATAGGTCGCGAGGTCTTTTTCCTTGAGCTTTTCCTGCTGATCCTTGTAGCTCGGCACGCGCTCCAACCAGCCCAGCGGCGTGATCATGGACAGCAGCAAGTGCAGTTCGGCGTGTTCGGGGACGCGTGACTGGATGAAAATCTTGGCGGCACCGGGATTGACGCCCACGGCCAGCCAATCAATAACCATGTCCCACAGCGACTCACCGATGACGTGCGGATCTTCGTACTGCGTGGTCAACGCATGCCAATCGGCGACGAAGAAAAAACACTCGTATTCATGCTGCAGACGCAGCCAGTTCTTGAGCACGCCGTGATAATGACCGAGATGCAACTGGCCGGTCGGTCGCATACCAGAGAGAACGCGACGATTATTGGCGGGTGAATAACTCAAGTGGCTACCTCGTCAGTGACCCATCAAGGCGGTCAGTGCGGCTCCGTACAACGCCGGTTTCATTCCGGCGAAGTGTGTCAGCAGTATGTCGAAGAAGTTGATCACCGGTACCAGCAGGTAATCGAGAACTCTGAAATAAAACAGTGCCAGCAGGATGAAAAAACCATAAGGCTCCACGCGACTGAGCTTCCAGGCTAGCGGCCCCGGCAGCAGGCCGGTAAGTACCCGTCCGCCATCCAGCGGCGGCAGGGGTAGCAGGTTGAGCGTCATCAGGATGACATTGATATAGATACCCGCGACACCGCAATAGAGCATGAATACCGCACTCAGACTGCCATCCACATACGTCATGACGCCGATCTTGGCGACCACCGCCCAGCCAATCGCCATGATGAGGTTAGCTCCGGGGCCCGCCAGGGCGACCCACACCATATCCTGTTTCGGGTGCCTGAGGTTGCTCCAGGTCACCGGGACCGGCTTGGCCCAGCCAAAGATGAAGCCGCCCATCATCAGCATGACACCGGGGATCAACAGTGTGCCGACAGGATCGATATGTTTGAGCGGATTGAGAGTGAGGCGACCGAGCATCATGGCGGTAGGATCACCAAAGCGCCGCGCCATCCAGCCATGCGCAACTTCATGGACCGTGATCGCGAATAACACCGGCAGCGCCCACACGGCTATGCGTTGCAACAGATTCAGTTCAAACATTGTGCGGGGATTATACCCAGTCCGGGGGATTCTGTATCTAGGCAGTGCGTAATGGCGCGCTGCATTGTGCGAGCGACGGAGCAGAGGGAGTGCGGCCCGTGCACCATTATTACACCAGGGTATCCGTTGCCCCCTTGCCGACGCGTAGAATATCCGGTACGCCCGCGACCAGATCGACCACGGTGGTGGGCTCGAAGCCGCAATAACCTCCATCGATAACCAGATCGAGACGATTGCCCAGCGTGTCACGAATATCTTCGGCATCTGTCATGGGAATATCCTGACCCGGCAGTATCAGCGTCGAACTCAGCAAGGGCTCGCCCAGTTCTTCAAGCAAGGCTTGAGTGATGGCATTGTCCGGCACACGGATGCCGATGGTCTTGCGGCGCGGATGCTGCAGACGACGCGGCACCTCGCGCGTCGCCTCCAGGATGAACGTATAAGGCGCGGGTGTGTGTGCCTTGAGCAGACGATAGGCACTATTCTCCACTTTTGCATACGTTGCGATTTCGGACAGGTCGCGACACATCAGTGTGAAGTTATGTTTTTCATCGAGCACACGCAGAGCACGAATGCGTTCCATCGCGTCCTTGTCGCCGATGTGACAGCCCAGTGCGTAACCCGAATCGGTGGGATACGCGATCACGCCACCGCCACGCACGATCTCAACGGCGCGACGTATCAGTCGCACTTGCGGATTGTCGGGGTGTATCTGAAAAAATTGACTCATGGATTCAGTGATTCGTAGTGGCTGCGCCGCGCTTATGCTACGCATACAACCTGTCAGAAGACGGACACATGGATTCGTTTGCACCGTTCGATAGTGTTATATGACGCTCGCCGCCGGCAGCGCACAAGACCAGTCCGACCACACCGGTACGCAGCCCGCAGGCAGGTCGGGCAGGCGGCCCAGATCGATCCACGGGTTGGTGGGCCCGTGATAATCCGAACCACTCGACGCACGCAAGCCGTGCTGACGCGTGTGATTGGCGTAGGTGAATATCTCATCACGGCTGTGACTCCCCGATACGACTTCCATGCCGACGCCGCCGCATTCCTTGAACTCGCCGATCAACCGCCGCAGTTTTGTCGCGGTAAGCTTGTAACGCGCTGGATGCGCGATCACGGCCTGACCGCCCGCAGCACGGATCCAGGCGATGGCCTGTGCGAGCTCGGCCCATTCGCCGCAGACATAGCCCGGCTTGCCCTGTGTCAGAAAATGCTTGAAGGCATCGCGCAGATCGCGCGCATGACCCTGCTCGACCAGAAACCGCGCGAAGTGCGTGCGCCCTATCTGGGCATCACCTGCCAGTTCACGTGCGCCGGCGTGCGCTGCTTCTACACCGTGCTTCTGCAACCGACGGCCGATTTCCTCGGCACGCAGTGCACGGTAGCGACCCAGACCGGTGAGTCCTTGCTGCAACAGGTCATGCTCCGGCGTGACACCCAGCCCGAGAATATGCAAGGTTGCGCCGTTCCAGCTGACCGAAATTTCCACACCCGGCACCAGACACATGCCCACTTCCGCTGCGATCGCCGCCGCATCGGCACAGCCCGCTGTCGTGTCATGATCGGTCAGCGCCAGGACGTCGACGCCCTTGGCGTAGGCACGGCGCACCAGTGCCTCAGGTGACAGGGTACCGTCTGACGCCGTGGAATGGGTGTGCAGATCGTAACGTAAGCTCATGGCGTGGATTGTAACCCAGCCGGGATGTCCGTGGCGCACCGAGCAGGCGGGTCCGACCGGGGAAATGCCCTCCTGCTGATAGCGCAATTGCGCTATCATAAGTACCCCTTTTGTGATTGTGTACGCGATGAACTGGATTTCTCTCGATATCGGCTCGCTGTGCGAAGCCTGTGAAGACGCCATCGAAGAGGTTGTCGAGGCCTTCGAGGACATCGGCAGTGCCGACGACGATGCCGCCAGCCCGGCGCTTCTGGCCAGCGCCATGCATCAGTTCATGGACGTCATCAAACGCATGGACACCGATTTGCATGGCGCCTCCAGAGAACAAGACGCGGGTTGGCAGGGTAATGACAGCCTCGATATCAGCGAACTCGGCGATTATGGCTTGAGCCTGCTCAACGACATGATCTACTGGGCGCAAAAACTCGATCTGGAACAGAGTCACCAACAGATGCAGAGCGCCGCCTATCCTCTGGCCTTGTGGCTGGCGCGCCATGGCGGGGAACTGCGCAACCTTGAGCCGGTGGTCGATGGTGTCGCCTACCTGGCCAACACCACTTCCGACCCCATGGTACTGGAAGATCTGTGTGCTGGCATGGGCGAGATCATCGCCGCGGTGTCACCGACGCTGCAACACGATCTCGAAAACAGCAATCCCAATCGTCCTTGGCGCGTGCTCAACCTTAACCGTGGCATCGTCGCCACCCGTACCCACAACCCGACGGTCATGGAAGCGGCCTTCCGGCTCCTGATAGCCAACCTGCCGGACGACGCTTCGGAATTCTTCCGCGAAGGCATGCTGCAAATGGACGCCCTGGATTACCCCGAGGTGGTGCGCAGCGTCATGGAAAAGTACTATCGGCAATGGAGTATTACCAAAACCCTGCATTAGTCACGGCAAAACGCCGGTCCGTGCTGCGGCACTTTACAATTCGTGCCGGCCCCTTGAAACTTATCACCTCAGTCACCGTCAAACGCCAACCATGAAATTTCTTTTCGACTTCTTTCCGGTGCTACTGTTTTTCGTGGCCTACAAGCTGTCCGACATCTATGTCGCCACAGCCAGTATCATCGTCGCAACCTTATTGCAGGTCGGTGTATTCTGGCTCATGCATCGCCGCTTCCAGACTTCGCACCTGGTAACACTGGTACTGGTCGCGATTTTCGGCGGTGCCACGTTGCTGCTGCACGACCCGAACTTCATCAAGTGGAAACCGACGGTATTGAACTGGCTGTTCGCCATCGCCTTTTTCGGCAGCCAGTTCATCGGCGGGAAATCACTGGTACAGCGCATGATGGATCAGGCGGTGGTATTACCGGCGCCGATCTGGCTGCGACTCAACCTTAGCTGGGTGGCATTCTTCATCGTCATGGGCGTAGTCAACCTCTACGTCGCGTTCAATTTCAGCGAAAACACCTGGGTCAACTTCAAGCTGTTCGGCATCATGGGATTGACACTGCTGTTCGTATTGTTGCAGGCCGTGTTCATCAGTCGTCATGCCAGCGAGCCGCCGAATACGGACCAGATTTGAACACAATGCTCTACGCCATCATCAGCCGCGATGTACACGACAGCCTGGAACAGCGCCTCGGCGCCCGCCCGGCGCATCTCGCACGCCTCAACACCCTGCGCGACGAAGGCCGACTGATACTGGCTGGCCCGCACCCGGCGATCGACAGCCCCGACCCCGGACCGGCCGGCTTCACCGGCAGTCTGGTGGTGGCGGAGTTCACCAGCCAGTCTGCGGCGCAGGAGTGGGCGGATACCGACCCTTACGTCGCGGCCGGCGTCTATGCCGAGACTATCGTCAAACCCTTCAAACAGGTACTGCCCTGATGCCCGAAGCGCGAATTGCCATGATCCGCGACCGCCTCAACACAGCGCTCACCCCGGAAAGTCTGGAGGTTATCGACGACAGCGCCAGTCACGCCGGCCATGCCGGCGCCCTGAGCGGCGGCGGTCATTACGAAGTCATTATTGTCGCACAAGCGTTCACCGGACTGGGCCTACTCCAACGTCATCGCTTGATATATGATGCACTCGGCGATGCCATGGGAGGCGCGATTCATGCACTCAGCATCAAAGCCTTTACTCCGCAAGAAATCTAACTTTGACTCCGCCACGCAAGGAACCTGTTATGCCAACATTCTCCAAGCACCTGCTGCTGGCTACCGTCTGTGCCACACTAATGCTCAGCGGCTGCAACAAGCCGACCGCGACCAACAGTGACACATCGGGCAAAGCAGCCGCCACGACGCCGATCACGGCCGCCGATCACAGCGAGGTCGTCGCCACAGTCAATGGCACGCCGATAACCGTCGACGAGTTCAACGAATACGCCGCACATCGCATCCAGCCCGGCAGCAAGCCGACCGCCGCGGAAGCGAAGGCCATTGTCAACGAGATGGTGAGCCTGGAACTGGTGGTGCAAGACGCCATCAAGAAAGGACTCGACAAAAATCCCGAGGTCGAGAAAAACATCGCAGAGCAACGCCGGGTGCTACTCGCCAATGCCGCGTTGAAAGATTATATCGAAGCGCATCCCATTACGGATGAACAGCTCAAGAAAGAATACGAAGAGCGCATCGCCGGCGCCGGCAACAAGGAGCTGAAGGCCCGTCACATTCTGGTCAAGACCGAGGCCGAGGCCAAGGCAATCATTGCACAGCTCGACAAGGGCGCGGATTTCGCCAAGCTCGCCAAGGAAAAATCCAGCGACAGCTCCGCGAAGGAAGGCGGTGACCTGGGCTGGTTCAATCCGAACCAGATGGTTAAACCCTTCGCTGATGCCGCCCTGGCACTAAAGAAAGGCGAATACACCAAAACGCCGGTACATTCACAATTTGGCTGGCACGTCATCCAGCTGGAAGATTCCCGCAGCACGCAGGCCCCGTCGTTCGACCAGATGAAAGAACGCATGCGCAATTTCATGCAACAAAAGATGTCACGGGATTTCATCGACAGCCTGAAAACCACGGGCAAGGTTGTAATCGATGAGCAGAATCTACCGGTTGCCGCAGAACCCGCCACACCACCGGAGCCTGCGCCTGACACAGCGCCGGCCGCTAAGCCCGCTGCTCCTCCTGCCGGCAGCAAGTAAGCAAGGCTACGTTCGCCGAAAACGGACTGTGTCGAAGGACGCAGTCCGTTTTTTTATTGGCAGCCAGCAGGCCGGCTTGGGTTCAAAAGAAGCGTGCGCAAGATCGGCCTGACCTGTCAGGCGGACTCCGCTCTATCGACGCGCTGGAATCCACGCGGCAGTTTCTCTCCCCGTCGACCGCGCTCACCGTGGTAATTGCCGAGATCGGACGGTTTGAGTGTGAGATGCCGCTGACCCGAGTACATCACCAAATTACCACCTTCCGGAATGGCGGCTACCGCCACCAGGAATTCTTCGCGTGCGATAAGCTTCGCTGACGGGATGCCCAGCAGCTTGTTGCCCTTGCCGCGGGACAGTTCCGGCAAATCGCTGGCGGGAAACACCAGCAGACGGCCAGTGTTGGTCAAGACGGCAACCTGATCACTGGCACTGTCCTGCACCAGCACCGGCATCAGCACGCGCGCGCCTTTGGGCAGATTGAGCAGCGTCTTACCGGCGCGATTGCGCGCCTGCATATCACTCAGCTTGGCGATGAAGCCGTAACCGGCATCACTCGCGATCAGGCAGCGCTGTTCGGGGTCGCCCAGCAGCACACCTGCGAAACTGGCCCCTGCCGGCGGGTCGACGCGACCGGTAAGCGGTTCACCCTGACCGCGCGCGGAAGGCAGGTTGTGGGCGGGCAATGAATAGCTGCGACCGGTGGAATCGAGAAATACCGCCTGCTGATTGCTGCGACCGCGCGCCGCGCACAGGAAGCTGTCGCCGGCTTTGTAACCCAGGGTCGCCGGATCCATGTCGTGGCCTTTGGCAGCGCGCACCCAACCCATCACCGACATGATAACAGTGATCGGTTCATTCGGAATCAGCGTGGCGGCATCGAAGGCCTGGGCGGCGCGCCGTTCCACCAACGGCGCACGGCGCGCATCGCCGTACTTCTCGGCGTCCTCGCCAAGCTCCTTGCGGATCAGCGTCTTCAAGCGCTGCTTGGATGCCAGGGTTTTTTCCAGTCCATCGCGTTCGTTATCGAGTTGTTGCTGCTCGCCACGGATCTTCATGTCTTCCAGCTTGGCGAGATGCCGCAGTTTCAACTCCAGTATCGATTCGGTCTGTGTGTCACTCAGACCGAAGCGCGCCATCAGCACCGGTTTCGGCTCCTCCTCGCGACGGA
>JBBQDK010000022.1:0-25151 GCA_038319625.1 Gammaproteobacteria bacterium | reverse complement strand
GCTCGGACTCAGTTGCTGCGCCGTCGCACCGGTGTAATGTTTCAGCGCGGTGCCTTGTTCAGCGCGCTGACGGTGGCCGAGAACGTCGGCGCACCACTGCGTGAGTACACCCGACTGAGCGATACCCTGATCGACGAAATCGCCGCGCTGAAAATCGCCCTGGTTGGTCTGCCGCCCGAGAGCAGTGCGAAATATCCCAATGAGATCAGCGGTGGCATGCTTAAGCGCGTGGCGTTGGCCCGCGCCATCGCTCTCGACCCCGAACTGATCTTCCTGGACGAGCCGACCGCGGGCCTCGATCCGCAAAGCGCCGACGGTATCGATGATCTGGTGTTGCGCTTGAAAGAACTGCTGGGCTTGACCATTATTGTCGTTACCCATGATCTGGACACCTTGTGGCGGGTGGTGGACCGCGTCGCCGTGTTGGCCGAGGGCAAGGTTGTCGGCCTGGGTTCGATGGCGCAACTGGCTGGTGACGTCCACCCGGCGGTACGTGAATATTTTCAGGGCCCGCGTGGACGCGCGGCGAGGGCGCAGGCATGAATGCGAAGGTGAACTACGCCGTGGTCGGTCTGTTCGTGCTGTTGTGTGGCGCGGCGCTAATCGGTATCACGCTGTGGCTGAGTGCCGGCAACTTCAAGAGTGTGATTTACGACACGTATGTCGCCTACATGCGTGAGTCGGTATCGGGCCTGAATCTGAATGCGCCGGTGAAATACCGTGGCGTCGAAGTCGGCAAGGTACGCGAGATCATGCTCGATCCGGACAATCCGGAACTGGTGCGCATCAAGCTGGAAATAGAACGCGGCACGCCGATTAAAACGGACAGCGTGGCGGTGCTGACGGCGCAGGGTCTGACCGGCATCGCCTTTATCGATCTGACCGGCGGCAGTCGTGACGCGCCATTGTTAAAGGCCAAGCCCGGGCAGGTGGACCCGGAGATCGTCACCGGTCCCTCGCTGTTCGCGCGTGTCGATATGGCATTGAATCAGGCGCTCAGCAATATCAATCAGCTCACTGAAGACGTGCATGCGCTGCTGGAGCCGAAGAACCGCGAGTCAGTGCGCAATATACTGGCGCATATCGACGCGCTGACGGCTGCTCTGGCCTCGCGCGATCAGGCCTTGCAGGCCGGTGTCGATAGTGCCGTCAAGACACTGCAGAACACCGCCAAGGCGAGTGCCGATCTGCCGGAGCTGGTTTCCGGCCTGAAGGATACCTCGCAAGCACTGCAGCGCATGGCCAACCAGCTCGCCAGTGCCGGGAGCGGTCTCACGCAGACTGTCGAGAACAGCCGCCATGACGTCGAGGCGTTCACGCAACAGACCCTGCCGGAGACCACGCAACTGGTCAGCAATCTGCGCGATCTGTCGAATGACCTGCAGCGGCTGACCCGTGAACTGGACCGCGATCCTTCTGCAATGCTGTACGGCAGGCGCGCGACACCCCCGGGTCCAGGCGAATGAGCAGGCCATATTTCACTGAGCCCACCGGAAAGGATCAACGAATGTCCCTGCGTATGCTTTTGGTAATGAGCAGTGCTGTGTTGAGCGCCTGTACACTGATCAAACCGCCACCGGCGGTGAATCTGCAGAGCTATGTAATGGAGCTGCCGACGCCAACGCATCGGGCCAGGCCCGCGAGTCCGCCAGCACCGGCGCTGGTCGTGGCCGAGCTGCGCACCCGTCCAGGTTATGACACGCCGCGCATGGCTTACGTGAAGCGTAATTATGCGCTCGATTACTTTGCCAACAGTCAGTGGGCGGATACCCCGGCACGCATGCTGCAGCCACTGCTGGTCGGTGCATTGGAGTCGACGGGTCACTTTAGATCGGTGTTGCGTGCGCCGGCACCGGTAGCCGCGGGCCTGCGCCTGGATGTGGAGATCCTGCGACTCGAGCAGGTATTCATAACACAGCCAAGCCATATGCGTATCACGCTGCGTGTGCTGTTGATCGATAGCCGCAAGGGTCGGGTACTGGGGCAGCGTGAGTTCGATACCGATGTGCCGGCAGCCGGTGACGATGCCTATGGCGGTGTGCGTACTCTCAACAAAGTACTGGGGCCGCTGTTGCATGATGTCGCCGCATTCTGCGTCGACCTGACACCGGCAACCGATTCACCTTAGGCCGGCCTGTTTAATTATGTATGCCGCAGAGGCGCATAGAACGCAGAGGTCATTCATGTTGTACACCATGGATTTCCCTCCGGGCGCTCCGACCTTCTGCGGCCTGCATCGGATAAACCAGAATTTCCTTTAACTTATCCGCAGAGCAGAATATCCGGCATGTCCAGTTTTCCGAATATCCGCATCGTACTCATAGGTACAACACATCCCGGCAACATCGGCGCGACGGCACGTGCGATGAAGACCATGTGCATGGATCAGTTGTATCTGGTGAATCCGCAACGTTATCCCAGTGCCGAAGCCACGGCGCGTGCATCCAGCGCGAACGACCTGCTGGCTCACGCGCGAGTCTGTGACACCCTGGACGAGGCGTTGGGCGATTGCGCCTTGGTCATTGGCGCCAGCGCGCGATTGCGCGCCATGACTTGGCCGCAACTCGATCCACGGGAAAGCGCCGCGCTGTTGCTCAGGGAAAGCCGGCATGCACAAGTGGCCCTGATTTTCGGGCGCGAGCATTCCGGACTGAGTAATGAAGAACTGGATCGCTGTCAGTACCTGATGCACATTCCCGGTAATCCGGATTACAACTCACTCAACCTGGCCGCTGCGGTGCAGGTGCTGACTTACGAAATCATGATGACCTCGCTGGCTTCCTCGCAAGCGGAGGCAGATAGCGATGGGGAAATAATGGACTACGCGAGTGGGGAAGAAACGGAAGCCTTCTACAGCCATCTGGAAGAAACGCTGGTCGAGATCGATTTTCTCGATCCGGCCAATCCGCGGTTGCTGATGCGGCGCCTGCGCCGCTTGTTCAATCGCGTCCGGCTTGATAAAAATGAAGTAAATATTTTGCGCGGCATACTCACTGCCGCACGCAATCGTCGGCGCATTTCCTCCCCATCCTGAGTATCACACCAAGGCCCGTCGCGCTTAATGCCTCCCAAAGAGGATAGGGAGGATATGTTGTGTTCTGCGCGCGGAGGCTTATAATACTTGAGTAATTTACTCGGAATTGCGACTGTGTTTACAGCGCCGTTATTCTACCCGAGCCGGATCTACTATCAAGCAAGCAATTACGATTATGTTCGACAGATTACATGAAGATATCCGTTGCGTATTCGAGCGTGACCCGGCGGCGCGCAACACCTTCGAGGTGTTGACCACCTATCCGGGTGTGCATGCCGTATTGCTGCACCGCCTCACCCACTGGATGTGGCATTCCGGCATGAAATGGCTGGGCCGGTGGTTGTCCGCTTTGGGACGCTGGCTGACTGGGATCGAGATCCATCCGGGTGCCACCATCGGCCGGCGCTTCTTTATCGATCACGGCATGGGCGTCGTGGTCGGCGAAACGGCTGAAATCGGCGACGACTGCACCTTGTATCACGGCGTCACACTGGGTGGTACCAGCTGGCAAAAAGGCAAGCGTCACCCGACCTTGGGGAATAATGTCGTAGTCGGCGCCGGTGCCAAGATACTAGGCCCCATTGTCATTGGCGATAATGCCCGTGTCGGTTCCAATGCGGTCGTCATCAAAGATGTGCCGGCCAATGCCACGGTTGTCGGTGTGCCCGGACACCTGGTCGTCAGCAAACGGACCGATCAGGACGCCAAGCGTGCGGCCATCGCCAAGAAGATTGGCTTCGAGGCCTATGGTACGACACAGGACATGCCAGACCCAGTTGCTCATGCAATCAATTGCTTGCTCGATCATATTCATGCGATGGATAAACGTATGGAAGAGATGTGTGGTGCTATCAAAGGCCTGGGTGCCGAAATTGGCGACAAGCAGTTGAGCGACCTTGGGCCGTGCGAGATCGGCGACGCCGCAACGCGGCGCAGCAATGCCGTACCTGATGAGGAGTCACTGGATGAGGCGGTGGAAAAGCTTACCGGGCAATAGTTGACTAAATTACTAGGAATTGTGTATCATTAGGTATTCGAGAGTGATGTACCGACGTGAATCTTAAATTTTATTGTTATATTTTTAATAAAGTTACATATTCATTTTAATCTTATTTATTAGTATATGGTGTGATACCCGCATGAGACTTACCACCAAAGGACGTTATGCCGTAACGGCTATGCTCGACCTGGCGCTGCACCAGGAACTCGGACCTATCAGTCTGGCCGATATCTCACGGCGTCAGGGTATCTCCCTGTCGTATCTCGAGCAACTTTTCTCACGCTTGCGTCGTGAGGGCTTAGTCACGAGCACGCGCGGTCCGGGCGGCGGTTATACCTTGAGCCGTCCTTCAGATCGCATTGCCATCGGCGACGTGGTGACGGCAGTGGACGAAAAAGTCGACTCCACACGCTGCGGCGGCCTTACCAATTGCCACAATAATGAGCGCTGTCTGACCCATGATCTGTGGACCGAATTGAGCAATCAGATCTACGATTTCCTCAACGGCATCACTCTGGCGCACTTGGTGGAGCGCAACGGTGTCCAAGAGGTCGCGCAACGCCAAGATCGCGTCATGAGCCAGCAGTTGGGTGTGCAGAAGATCATGCGTATAGCGGATTGCTGAGCAATCAGTATGAGCACGTATCTCGACCACAATGCCACCACGCCGCTCGATCCGCGGGTGCTGGAGGAGATGCTGCCATATCTCGGCAACGAGTTCGGCAATCCGTCGAGCGTGCATCGCTTCGGTCGTGCGGCGCGGACAGCGCTCGATGTCGCGCGTGAACAGGTGGCGGCGCTGGTCAATGCGCAAGCCACTCAGGTGATCTTCACCAGCGGCGGCACCGAAGCGAACAATATTGCGCTGCTTGGGTGTTGTGCGGCACTGCCCGTGGGACGCATTGCCATCAGTGCGATCGAACATGATTCGGTGCGCGCACCGGCGCGCATGCTCGCCGGCCGCGGCTGGGCCATAGACACCCTGAGTGTCGATGTGGCAGGGCGGCTCAATGAGCAAAGCATGGCGAACGCCCTGCATCCGGATACCCGGCTGGTGTCCGTGATGTTCGCCAACAATGAAAGCGGCGTTGTGCAGGAGCGGCTGCCGGCCCTGGCTGCGACCGTGCGTGCCGCGGGTGGGATCATGCACAGCGATGCCGTGCAGGCGGCGGGAAAAATCACAGTGGATTACCAGGCCAGCGGCGTACATCTCATGAGTCTTTCGGCTCACAAGATATATGGCCCGAAAGGCGTCGGTGCTCTGATTGTCGACAAGGCGCTGGACATGCAGGCGCTGGTCTATGGCGGCGGTCAGGAAAAGGCCCTGCGACCGGGCACGGAAAATGTCGCCGGTATTGTCGGTTTCGGAGCCGCGGCGCAGATTGCTCGAGACGAGTTGCAGAGTAGCGCCGCCGCCCAAGTGGAATTGCGCAGATTTTTGGAAACGCAATTACGCGCAATCGATGGTTTGGTGATATTCGCCGCCGCTGCCGCACGGGTGCCGAATACCACGCAGATTAGCGTACCGGGCATCGATGGTGAGGCGTTGTTGTTGCAGCTGGATCGTGCCGGGTTCGCCGTCTCTAGCGGTTCTGCTTGCGCCTCCGGCAGTCACGAGCCGAGTCACGTGATGGTGGCAATGGGTGTGGCGCCGGATTTGGCGCGCGGTGCCTTGCGTGTCAGTTTGGGTCGTGGCACCACGCGCGCGCAACTCGACGGCTTCTGCCGTGCGCTGATTGCCGCCATCGATCAACTTCGATCCGGCACGGTACGCGCCGCGGCGGCGTTGTAATGCATCATGCGATTTTTTTCAGTTTCAGTTATTCGTACACGAGGTGACTTATGGCTATCACAATGACCGACAAAGCAGCGCAACGTATCAAGAAGGTGCTGGCAAGCGATACCAATGGCGGCGTGGCCTTGCGCGTGGGCCTCAAGAAAGTGGGTTGCTCGGGCATGGCCTATACCTATGACATCGTCCATGAGATCAAGCAAGGCGATCAGGTCTTCGAACATGACGGCGCCAGGCTGGTGGTCGATTCCGCTACCTTCGTCAATCTTATCGGGTCGCAGCTGGACTATGTGCGCGAGGGTTTGAAGGAAGCCTTTAAATTCCAGAACCCGAACGAAAAGGCGGCCTGCGGTTGCGGTGAAAGCGTCAGCTTTTCCGCACCGGCTGAAGTCGGACTACCCCATCGGTAATAGTTGACTAAATTACTCGGTAATCATACACTGCCATACCTGATTAATTTAGTATGGAATTAAAGAACGCCATTACGTTCATGGTATTAGGAGTACATGATGACTAGTGTGTTAAATGTCGTCAATCAGCCATACAAACATGGTTTCGTCAGTGACATCGAGGCCGATGCCCTGCCCAAAGGCCTGAGTGAAGATATCGTGCGCGCCATCTCGGCACGTAAGAACGAGCCCGAGTGGATGCTCGATTTCCGTCTCAAGGCCTTCCGTCATTGGCAGACTATGACCGAGCCGACCTGGGCGCATGTCCATTACCCCAAGATCGACTTCCAGAACATCGTCTACTACTCGGCGCCCAAACTGAAGAAGCAGCTCAACAGTCTGGATGAAGTCGATCCGGAATTGCTGCGCACCTTTGAAAAGCTCGGCGTGCCCATCAACGAACAGAAAGCCATGACCGGCGTCGCCGTGGACGTGATTTTCGACAGCGTCTCTGTCACCACCACCTACAAAGCCAAGCTAGCCGAATACGGCATCGTCTTCTGTTCCTTCTCAGAAGCATTGCAGACGCACCCAGAACTGATCAAACAATATGTGGGTTCCGTAGTGCCTTACACTGATAACTTTTATGCCGCGCTGAACTCCGCGGTGTTCTCCGACGGTTCCTTCTGCTACATCCCCAAGGGGGTGAAATGTCCTATGGATCTGTCGACCTATTTCCGCATCAACAACGGCGAGTCCGGCCAGTTCGAGCGCACGCTGATCGTGGCGGAAGAGGGCGCGTCGGTAAGTTACCTGGAAGGCTGCACTGCGCCACAGTTCGACACCAATCAATTGCACGCGGCAGTAGTGGAGTTGATTGCGCTCGACAATGCCGACATCAAATACTCGACCGTGCAGAACTGGTACGCCGGTGACGAGAACGGTCTCGGCGGCATCTATAACTTCGTCACCAAGCGTGGGCTGTGCAAGGGCACCAATTCCAAAATCTCCTGGACCCAGGTCGAGACCGGTTCGGCGATCACCTGGAAGTATCCCGGCTGTGTGCTGCTCGGCGACAATTCCATCGGCGAGTTCTATTCGGTGGCACTGACCAACAACATGCAGCAGGCCGACACTGGCAGCAAGATGATCCACATCGGCAAGAACACCCGCAGCCGCATTGTCAGCAAAGGTATTTCCGCCGGACGCTCCGTGAACAGCTACCGCGGTCAGGTGAAGATCGGGTCCAAGGCCGCCGGCGCGCGTAATTTCTCGCAGTGTGACTCGATGCTAATAGGGTCTGATTGTTCAGCAAATACATTTCCTTACATCCAGGTATTAAACAAGAATGGCACAGTTGAGCATGAGGCCTCGACCTCCAAGATCGGCGAGGATCAATTGTTCTTCATGGCGCAACGCGGCATCGACGCCGAAGAAGCCATGTCGATGATCATCAATGGCTTCTGCAAAGATGTCTTTACACAATTGCCGATGGAGTTTGCGGTGGAAGCCACCAAACTCCTGAGTCTCAAATTGGAAGGGAGCGTGGGCTGATGACCGGCAACACACAAACCATACTTGAAGTACGCAACCTCACAGCGACGGTCGCGGGCGTGCAGATCCTCAAAGGCCTGAGCCTCACCGTGAAAGCGGGCGAGGTGCATGCCATCATGGGTCCGAACGGCTCCGGCAAGAGCACCTTCTCCAAGGTTCTGGCCGGTCATCCCTCGTACACCGTCACAGGCGGCGAAGTGTTGTACATGGGCAAGAATCTGTTGGAGCTGGCCCCTGAAGAACGCGCCATCAACGGTGTATTCCTGGCCTTTCAGTATCCCATCGAGATTCCGGGTGTCAGTAACAGCGCCTTCCTGCGCACCGCCTACAACCTGCGTCAGGCCAAGCTCGGCAAAGAGGAACTTGACCCGCTGGAGTTCGATGATCTGGCGCGCGAAAAACTCAAAGTGGTCGAGATGGATCCGGGATTTCTCAGTCGCAATCTTAACGAGGGATTCTCGGGCGGCGAAAAGAAGCGCAACGAGATCCTGCAGATGGCCTTTCTCGAGCCGACGCTCGCCGTACTCGACGAAACCGATTCCGGCCTCGACATCGACGCCCTGAAGATCGTCGCCAACGGCGTCAACAAGCTGCTCACACCCGACAACGCCGTGATCATGGTGACTCACTATCAGCGTCTGTTGAACTACATCACCCCGCATTTCGTGCATGTCATGTCCGACGGTCGCATTCTCAAGACCGGCGGCAAGGAACTGGCCCTGGAGTTGGAAGAGCGCGGTTACGACTGGGTGCGTGAGGAAGACACGGCGACGAGGGCCACTGCATGAGTCTCGCGGCTGTCGCGCAACCCGGCAACGGGTATCTCGAAGCGTTGCTCGCAACACAGCTGGCGTCGGCTGTACCGGCCGCGCTGAGCGCCTTGCGTGCCCGGGGCGCGGAACGGGTGCACAGCCTGCCGCTGCCGACCAGTCGTGACGAAGAGTGGCGCTTCACCGATCTGGCACCGCTGTTGCGACTGGGCTTTACCGCTGCCGCTGCGGTTCCGCAGCCCGGCTTGTCCGACATCCAGTCGTGGCTGCTGCCAGAAGCCGCTGCCAGCCGATTGGTATTCGTCAACGGCACCTACGCGGCGGATCTGTCAACCTGTGCGCTGCCGGCGGGCGTGAAGCTCTGTACCTTTTCCGAGGCACTGGCGGATCCGGCGCTGACCGATCGCGTCATCAAGGAACTGGGTAGTCAAAGCGGCACAGATCAGAATGTGTTTGCCGCTCTGAACGATGCCCTGTGCACCGACGGTGCTCTGTTGCTCATCGAGCGCAACCAGGTCGTTACGCTGCCACTGCATCTGCTGTTCATCAATGTCCCGCAGGCCGTCGCCCATGTCGCCGCCTCGCGCTGTCTGGTGATCGCGGAGCGCGGCAGTCAGGCCACTGTCGTCGAGGATCACGTCAGCCTGGGTGAGGGCGCATATCTCAGCAGCGCCGTCAGTGAGTTCGTACTGGGCGAGGGTGCCAAAATCACCCATACCAAGCTGCAGCGCGAGGCGGCGAGCGCATTCCACATCGCCAGCACCGACGCGACGCTGGCACGCGATGCGAACTATCTGTCTGCCGCGATCACGTTCGGCGCGCGTCTGTCGCGCCACGATGTGCGCGTGCGTCTTGCTGGTGAAGGTGCACATTGCACGGTCAACGGTCTCAATCTGCTGTCTGGTCGCCAACTCGGCGACACCCATAGCCTGATTGATCACGCCCTGCCGCACTGCACCAGTGAACAATTACACAAGTGTATCGTCGACGAAAACGCCCACGCCGTGTTCAACGGTAAGGTGCGGGTGCGTCACGACGCGCAGAAAACCGATTCACGGCAGTCCTCGCGCAATCTGTTGCTGTCCGAGAAAGCGCGCGTCGACACCAAGCCGGAATTGCAAATTGATGCCGACGATGTGAAATGTGCCCACGGCGCCACCGTCGGTCAACTCGATATGGATGAGGTGTTCTACCTGCAGAGCCGCGGGCTCAGTCAAAGCGCCTCGCGCAGTCTGCTGACCTTCGCCTTCGCGGCCGAGATCATCGATCAGCTGCCGGTCGCGAGTCTGCACGACAGCCTGCGTCGATGGGTGATCGAGCGCATGCACGTCGAGATCCTGCCATGAGCAACACGCAAGCACGGCGCATGGCTGCCGCCGATGGACTGGATGTGGATGTCACGCGTCTGCGCGCCGATTTTCCAATTCTGAGTCGCGAGGTCAACGGTAAACCGCTGGTGTACCTCGATAACGCCGCCAGCAGTCAGATGCCGCGCACGGTAATCGAGACCTGGGAACAGTACTACACGACCATTCACTCCAACGTGCATCGCGGCGTGCATACCTTGAGTCAGCTCGCTACCGACGCTTTCGAGAATGCACGCGAGAAGCTGCGCGGATTTCTCAATGCCGGGGAGGCACGCGAGATCATCTTTGTGCGGGGCGCTACCGAGGCCATCAATCTGGTCATGCACGGCTACGGCCGTGCCTTCATCAGTACCGGCGACGAGATCATCATCTCGGCCATGGAGCACCACGCCAACATCGTACCCTGGCAGATGCTGTGCAAGGAGAAGGGTGCCAAACTGCGCATCATTCCCATGAACGATGCCGGCGAGTTGTTACAGGACGAGTATCGCGCACTGTTCAACGACCATACCAGGTTTGTCGCTATCACCCACGTCTCGAATGCCCTTGGCAGCATCAACCCGGTCAAGGAAATGATCGCGTTTGCACATGAACGCGGCGTGCCGGTACTGGTTGATGGCGCGCAGGCCGCCCCGCACGAAGCAGTCGATGTGCAGGATCTGGATTGCGATTTCTACGCCCTGTCCGGCCACAAGATGTGTGGCCCGACCGGCGCCGGTGTGCTGTACGGCAAGGCCGATCTGTTGAACAAAATGCAGCCATTCCAAGGTGGTGGCGACATGATTTTGCATGTAACCTTCGAGGAAACAATCTATAACGAGATCCCCTATAAGTTCGAGGCCGGCACACCTGCCATCGCATCGTGCATCGGACTGGGCGCGGCGGTCGATTACCTGAACAGCATCGGCATGAACCGTATCTCCGCCTATGAGCAGTACCTGCTCAACTATGCCACCGACCGCATCAGCGCCATGCCGGGCGTACGTATCATCGGTACGGCCGAACACAAAGCCGCAGTCGTATCCTTCGCCATAGACGGCGTGCACCCGCACGACATCGGCACGGTGCTCGATCAGGAAGGCATCGCGATCCGCGCCGGCCACCATTGTGCTCAGCCGGTCATGCAGCGTTATTGTGTCGCCGCCACGGCGCGCGCCTCGTTTGCGTTCTACAACACCCGGGACGAGGTGGATGTACTGGTCGACGGTATCCGCACGGTGCAGGAAATGTTTGGATAGCACAGGGAAAAGATGAGAGAGCAAAGATGAAAGGGAAATTACGTTACTTTCCCCTTTCATCTTTCCCCTTTGCCCTTAACGACTATGTCAGCCTATAAAGAACTTTATCAACAGGTGATCCTCGATCACAACAAGAAGCCGCGCAATTACGGCGAGCTTGACGATGCCACTCGCCAGGCCGACGGCTTCAATCCCCTGTGCGGCGACCGTATCCATCTGAGTCTGCGTCTTGACGGCGATCGGATCGACGCGATTGCCTTCCAGGGCGAAAGCTGTGCCATCTGCAAAGCCTCTTCCTCGATGATGACTGCCAGCGTCAAGGGCAAAACCATCGAGGAAGCCGAACTGTTGATCCAGGAATTTCGCGACATGACCACCGGCAAACTGGATACCGAGCATGCCGGACACCATCTCGGCAAGCTCACCGTGTTTGCCGGTATCAGCGAACTGCCGTCACGCGTCAAATGCGCGATTCTTCCCTGGCATACCCTGCACAGCGCATTCGAGCCCGGTGGCACCGCCAGTACCGAGGGCGCCAATGATCCTGTGCCGGGCAGTTCCTGAAAATGTCAGGACTCCCCGTTAAACGCAAAGACAAAAAGGACGCAAAGTAATGTTTTTGCGTTTTCGCATCAGACAGCAAGTACTGCCTGAGAATATCTGCGCCCTGTCTTGCCAATCCACATCCGTACACTCCGCGACCTTTGCGTCCTGGCGTTGAACTGAACTATCTACCCATGCCCAAGATCGCCGAAATTGAACCCACCCCGAACCCGAACGCCCGCAAGTTTGTTCTCAAAGAACCGCTGACGGCCGGTGTGCCGCGCTCCTATGAAAACAGCGAGCAAGCCAAGGACGATCCACTGGCGGCAGCGCTGTTCGCTGTCGCGCATGTCACCAATGTCTATTACCAGGACCGCTGGCTCACCGTGACGCAGGACGGTGGTGCGGACTGGACCGGTCTGTTGAAAGAACTGGCCGTACCGATCCGTGCCGCATCGGCGCAGGAAGTCTCGCGTGCCGGCATCAGCACGCAGACCCGTACGCTGCCGCCGCTGAACGAGGCTGACGAAGCCCGCCTGCAGCGCATCAATGCCCTGCTGGACGAGCGCATCCGACCCTATCTGGTGGACGACGGTGGTGGTCTCGATGTGGTCGGCCTGCACGGCGAACGTTTGCTGGTGCACTATCAGGGCGCCTGCGGCACCTGTCCGACCTCCCTGGCGGGGACCTTGAATGCGATTCAGAATCTGTTGCACACCATCGAACCGGAATTGGAAGTGGTGGCGGTTTGATGCTCGCGCGCGCGAACGGCTATTCGCTTATAAGAGGAGTTGATATGTCTACCTGGCTTGAAGTGGCCCCCGAAGGCAGCATGGCCCCCGGTGAGCGGATCCTGGTCGAAAGCGATGCCGGCAATATCCTGGTCCTGAACTTCGAGGGCAGTTATTACGCCATTGAAGACTGCTGCTCGCATGACGGTTCCGATCTGGACGGTGCCGAACTGGAAGGCGACGAGATTGTCTGCCCCCGCCACGGCGCGCATTTCTGCATCCGCAACGGCAAGGTCATGGCTCCGCCTGCCGTTGAGGACATCGAAAGTTTTCAGGTGCGGGTCGAAAGCGGCCGGATTCAGGTCTGGGACCACCGCCTGGATTGACCCACCGACATTGCCCGGACCTGCCTCCGGCAGTAAACTATAGCCTGTTATGAGCACACAAACCCGCGTAATCACGCGGGTTTGTGCTATATTGTGGACCCGATTTGGAGTTATTGCATGGCTATTGAACGTACCTTTTCCATCGTCAAACCCGACGCCGTCGGCAAAAATGTCATCGGTGAGATCTACAGCCGCTTCGAGAAGGGCGGACTGCGCATCGTCGCCGCCAAGCAGCTGCTCCTGACCCGCGTCCAGGCCGAGGGTTTTTATGCCGTGCACAAACAACGCCCTTTCTACAAAGATCTGGTGAACTTCATGATCTCCGGCCCGGTCATGGTACAAGTGCTGGAAGGCGAGAACGCCATCCTGCGCAATCGCGAAATCATGGGCGCGACCAACCCGAAGGACGCAGCACCCGGCACCATTCGCGCCGACTTCGCCAGCACCGTCGACGAGAACGCCGTGCACGGTTCAGACGCGCCGGAAACCGCCAAGGAAGAGATCGCGTTCTTCTTCAAGCCTGAGGAACTTTGCGCGCGCACGCGTTAGATTATTTAGTAAACCGCCAAGGACGCCAAGGGAGTAAATTCAAGGTTTATGTATTCGGCTGTCGCAGTTAACAGCAAGTTGGGCGCATGAACACTCGAAACGTATTATTGGCGCTCTTGGCGTCCTTGGCGGTTCAAGCTTTTAGCTTTTATTGCTGTTTGGGTGATGAGTGAGATCGCAGTGACTGAACCGAAGACCAATCTGCTGAATATGGACCTCGCCGGTCTGCGGGATTTTTTTGCCGATCTCGGCGAGAAACCGTTCCGCGCCGCACAGGTGCTGCAGTGGATGCATCAGCGCGGGGTCGATGATTTCGAGGCCATGACCGATCTCAGCAAGGCGCTGCGGGAAAAGCTCGGCGCACTGGCCGAAATCCGTGGCCCGGAAGTCGCGGTCGATCAGCAGTCGGAAGATGGCACACGCAAATGGATGTTACGGCTCGACGATGGCAACTGCATCGAGACGGTATTCATACCCGAGGACGACCGCGGTACCTTGTGTGTGTCGTCACAAGTCGGTTGTGCCTTGGACTGCGCGTTCTGTTCCACGGCACAGCAAGGTTTCAACCGCAATCTCAAACTGGGCGAGATCATCGGCCAGTTGTGGCTGGCCAACCGTGCCATGAATGTCGATAGCCAGGAAGGCCGTCGTATCACCAACGTCGTAATGATGGGCATGGGCGAACCCTTGCTGAATTTCGACGCCGTGGTGGGCGCCATGGCACTGATGCGCGACGATCTGGCCTATGGCCTGTCTAAGCGCCGCGTGACGTTGAGCACCGCCGGCGTGGTGCCGGCCTTGCACCGTTTGCGTGACGTCAGTGACGTCAGTCTGGCGGTTTCATTGCACGCGCCCGATGATGAATTGCGCAACGAACTGGTGCCGATCAACCGCAAGTACCCGATCAAGGAACTGCTGGAGGCCTGTCACCTGTACGTCGGCGACGGCACGCGCCGCACCGTGACCATCGAGTACGTCATGCTCGACGGCATCAATGACAGCGTGGCCCAGGCGCGTGCCCTGACCAAGCTGCTGCGCGGCATTCCGGTCAAGATCAATCTGATCCCCTTCAATCCGTTTCCGGCAACACGTTACCGGCGTTCGTGTCCCGAAGCGATCGAGAAGTTCCGTGACGTGCTGGTGGCCGCCGGTTACACAACCCTCACCCGCAAGACCCGCGGCGATGACATCGACGCAGCCTGTGGACAATTGGTCGGTCGAGTCGACGACCGCACCAAGCGTAAATTACGGCGCGCAACTCTGCCGCCGATCGAAGTGCGGGAGGTATCGGCATGAAACTGCGGTTTGGCCTGCTTGTCGTCGTGCTGGTGCTGTCTGCCTGTGCCAGTACATCAAAACTGAGTGGTCAGGACAGCGAGGCGACCCGCGCCGCCAACGTCAACGTCCAGCTCGGCGCCGGCTACATGCGGCAGGGCAATAATGAAATCGCGCTCTCCAAACTGCAGCGCGCGCTCGATCAAGATCCCAAATTGCCCAGTGCTCATTACGTCATTGCCATCCTCTACGAGCGGCTCGGCGAAATGGAAAAGGCCGACAAGCACTATCGCCGGGCAGTGGAGCTGGCGCCCAACGATCCCGAGGCGCACAACAATTACGGCACATTCCTGTGTGGCCAGAATCGCCTCAAAGAGGCCGACAAGCAATTCCACGATGCGCTGAAAGATCCGCTGTACAAGACTCCGGAATATGCCTACACCAATGCGGGTGTCTGTGCGTTGAAGATACCCGACGTGGCCAAGGCGGAGGCCTATTTCCGCCAGGCACTGCAGGTCAATCCGCGTTTCGGCAACGCACTCTTCGAGTTGGCAAAGCTGAATTTCAACAGAGGCAATTACCTGTCGGCACGCGGATATTTGCAGCGTCATCTAGAGGTTTCGCAACGCAGTCCCGCGGCCATGTGGCTCGGTGTGCGCATTGAGCGTGCACTGGGTGACAAAACCACAGCGGAAAGTTACGCCAAAGTGCTGATGACCGACTTTCCGAATGCCGGTGAAACGCACTTGCTGCTGAACCCGGAGCAACATGGGCAACCCTCAGGACAATGACCGTGACGCACCGCTCGCCAGCGAAAGTGCGAGTCCGGGTCAGCGCCTGCGCCAGTCGCGTGAAACGCGACAATTGACGCGTGACGCCGTTGCCGCGCAAATGCGCGTGGAAACCAGGGTCATCGATGCCTTGGAGCGCGATGACTACACGCAGTTACCGGCCGCGGTGTTCGTGCGCGGTTATCTGCGCACCTACGCCAAGCTGGTCGGTCTGCCGGCCGAACCCATTGTCGAATCCTTTGATCATCGCACCGCCCAGGCCCCGCCGCGATTGGTGTTGCCCACCACGATCGGGACCGACTTGGAGCCGCACAGTCGCTACGCGCGCTGGATAGTGTTGGTGCTCGCCATTGTGTCGGTTGTGCTGTTTTATCAGTGGTGGCATCAGAATGACGGCAAATCAGCGCCGGTAGTCGCGCCACCGGTCACAGTGCCGCAGTCAGCGCCGCAGCCGCCACCGCAGACCGACGAATCCTATGAAACCCCCGTCGTGGTGCCGGCACCCGGACCGGGTACCAGACTGGACAATCTTTATCAGACCCCGACCAAGGAGTCCGGGCCAAGCGGGATGACGGCGATGCCGGCAGCGACCGCCCCGGAACCGATCACGACGGCATCCGCCGCATCTGCAGCCACGCCCGCGCCCCCGGTCGTGACAACGGCAAGCGTCACAACGGCGCCGCAGTCCGTCACGGCAGCACTGCCGCAAACGACATCGGATGCTGATACAGGCCCGTTGGTTATGCATTTTACAGCGGATAGCTGGGTGGTGGTCCGCGATGCCGGCGGTCGGACACTGTTGCAGGGGCTGATCAAATCGGGACAACGGCGCGTACTGGATGGCAAAGCGCCGTTTCAGGTCACGCTGGGCAACTCGCCAGTGGTCGAAATCGAATATCAGGGCCAGCGTTTCGATCAATCGCGGTATACTGGCGCCTCCAGAGTCGCCCGCTTCACGCTGGGCAAATAGCGAACTATCATGCATTACGACCACCACATCGAACGCCGCCTGGCCCGCCAGATCCAAGTCGGTACTGTCCCAGTCGGTGGCAGCGCGCCTATCGCGGTGCAGAGTATGACCAACACCGAGACCTGCGATGTCGCGGCCACGGTTGCGCAGATCAGGCGGCTGGAAACGGCGGGTGTCGATATCGTGCGCGTCTCCACGCCGACCCTGGAAGCCGCCGAGGCCTTCGGCGAGATCTGCAAGCAGGTCACGGTGCCGCTGATTGCCGACATTCATTTCGACTACAAGATCGCTTTGCGCGTCGCAGAACTCGGCGTCGCCTGTCTGCGCATCAATCCCGGCAACATCGGCCGCGAGGACCGCGTGCGGGCGGTGATCGATGCGGCGCGCGCTAACGGCATCCCGTTGCGCATCGGCGTCAATGCCGGTTCCCTGGAAAAGGATCTGCAGAAGAAATACGGCGAGCCAACGCCGGACGCTCTGGTCGAATCGGCGTTGCGCCATATCGACATTCTCGACAAGCACGATTTCCACGATTACAAAATCAGTCTCAAGGCCTCCGAGGTCTTTATGACCGTAGCCGCTTACCGCAAGCTCGCCACACTCACCGACAAACCGCTGCACCTGGGTATCACCGAGGCCGGCGGACTGCGCAGTGGCACAGTGAAATCGTCCATCGGTCTGGGCATGCTGCTCGCCGACGGCATCGGCGACACCATTCGTATTTCCCTGGCCGCCGATCCGGTGGAAGAGGTGAAGGTCGGATTCGACATCCTGCGCAGCCTGCACCTGCGCAACAAGGGCGTGAACCTGATCGCCTGTCCGTCTTGTTCGCGGCAGGAGTTCGATGTCATCAAGACCGTCAATGCGCTCGAGGCACGGCTCGAGGATATCCTCGAACCCCTGGATGTGGCCGTGATCGGCTGTGTGGTGAACGGCCCCGGCGAAGCGCGCGAAGCGCACATCGGCCTGGCCGGCGGTTCGCCCAACAGCCTCCTCTACATCGACGGCAAGCCCGACCACAAGGTCAGCCCAGAGCAGATGGTCGATGAGTTGGAGCGTGTGATCCGTTCCCGAATAAAGGCACACAAGGAAGGCGATGGCGTGATCGCGGTATCGGTGGCGGAAGCGAAGCGCTGACAGCACACGACCCACGCGGCAGAAATATTTCCCGATTGCGATAGCGCTCGCCGGGCCAGACAAATTCAACAGGCGTGAAAGTTTCTTGTCACAGACCATTCAAGCCATACGCGGTATGCATGATATCCTGCCGCAGGAAACCCCTGTATGGCGGCATATTGAAACCGTGCTGCGTGGTATTCTCGATGGTTACGGCTATCAGGAAATCCGTCTGCCGCTGGTCGAGAAGACCGAACTCTTTAAGCGCTCCATCGGCGAGGTCACCGACATCGTTGAGAAGGAGATGTACACCTTCGAGGATCGCAATGGTGACAGCCTTACCTTGCGACCCGAAGGTACCGCGAGTTGCGTGCGCGCGGTCATCGAGGCCAGCCTGCTGCGCGGGCAGATCCAGCGCCTCTGGTATCAAGGCGCTATGTTTCGCCACGAACGTCCACAGAAAGGGCGCTATCGCCAGTTTCATCAGGTCGGCGTCGAAGTCTACGGTCTGGACGGTCCGGATATCGATGCCGAACTGATCCTGATGACGGCGCGGCTCTGGCAGCAACTGGGGCTGACGGATATTCGTCTGCAACTCAACTCACTCGGCGATGCCACCTCGCGTGCGGCCTATCGAGAACGGCTGGTGGCTTATCTGTCGCAGCACCTGGACAAGCTTGACGAGGACAGCCGGCGGCGCCTGCACAGCAACCCGCTGCGCGTACTGGACAGCAAGAATCCGGAACTGCAAGCGCTGATCGTCGCCGCACCGCAGCTCGCCGAGCATCTCGATGCCGACGCGCACGCGCACTTCGCCGAGTTGCGTGCCCGGTTGGATACCGCCGGCATCGCCTACGAAATCAATCCGCGTCTGGTGCGCGGGCTGGATTACTATGGCCGGACAGTGTTTGAATGGGTCACTGACCGTCTGGGCGCGCAGGGCACGGTGTGCGCCGGCGGTCGTTATGATGGCCTGGTCGAACAACTTGGCGGTGCATCGACACCGGCGGTGGGTTTCGCGATGGGACTGGAGCGGCTGATTGCGCTGGTGCAGGAGAGCGACATCGCTGTGCCCGCTCTGACACCCCATGCCTATCTGGTGCTGGTGGGCGAGGCGGCGCAACAGCAGGGCATGCAGCTCGCCGAGCAATGCCGCAGTGCCTGTCCGGCGCTGCGACTGCTGGTCAATTGCAGCGCAGGCAATTTCAAGAACCAGCTCAAGCGCGCGGACAAAAGCGGGGCGACCGTGGCGCTGATACTGGGTGACGACGAGATGCGACGGCGGGTGGTCGGTATCAAAGCGCTGCGCACGGAACAGGCGCAACGCAGTGCGGACTGGACGGCAGTAATTGAAAAGCTTGGGGCCATGTCTCATGGCGATATCGACGGCGGCTTGCTGAATCTGGGCAATTAACTTTATCGAGGTGTGGTGTGGACGGAAACATATCCGAAGAACAGCAGGTTGAACAAATCAAGAAATGGTTGCGAGAAAACGGTACATCGATACTCGCCGGTTTGGTGATTGGACTGTCAGCCGTGTTCGGCTGGCGTGCCTGGGACGGGCACCGGCATAACACGTCGCTGCACGCCTCCACCGCCTATATACAGATGATCAATGATTACAAGACCGGCAAGGCCGATGCTGCCGCGCTCGAAGGCGATAACATCATCACCCACTATGCCGATACCAGTTATGCGACATTAAGCGCATTGGTGTTGGCGGGAATCAAGGTCGAGCAGGGCGATACGACGGCCGCAATCGCGCATTTGCACTGGGCTGTCGAAAATGCCCGGCAACCGGAACTGAAGCAGCTGGCGATGCTGCGTCGGGCACGGCTGCTGCTGTCGGAAAACAAAGTCGACGAGTCGCTCAAGCAGGTCGAGGCCATGGACCCGAAGCAGTACACGGCATTGCGTACCGAACTGCTCGGCGATCTGTACCGTGCCAAGGGTGATCGGGCGAAGGCGCGTACGGAATACCTGGAAGCGCTACAGGCGCTCGATAAAGGCGCTGACGGGTTGCGCGAGTCGATCAGCATGAAACTCGACGCTGTCGGCGGCAAGCCTGCGGAGCAAACGTCATGATGCGGCGTACGCTGCTGATCTTCGTGATGGCCGCGTCGCTCGGCGGTTGCAGTTGGGTATCGAACTATCTGGCCGGCGATGACAACACGACACCGCCTGCCACGCTCGAAGATATCAAACCTGCCATCGATGTGAAGCAGGCCTGGGACAGGAAGGTCGGCGCGGTCGATAAGGACAATCCGGTGCGCCTGACACCGGCACTGTGTGACGGCAAGCTATTCGCCGCCGGTGGTGAGGGTGGCGTCTATGCGTTCGACGCTGTCAGTGGCAAATCGCTCTGGAAAACCAAAAGCAAGACAGTGCTGTCCGGTGGCGTCGGTTGTGGCGATGATCTGGTACTGGCAGGTACCGAAAAGGGCTTGGTCTTGGCCTATCATGCCGCCGACGGCAAGTTGGCGTGGCAGGCGCAAGTCACCAGTGAAGTGCTGGCACCGCCGCGGGTCGCCGCCGGCATGGTGGTGACACGCACTATCGACGGCAAGGTTTTCGGTCTGGCTGCGACTGATGGTTCGCGACGCTGGGTGTATGATCGCAGCACGCCGGTACTCACCTTGCGCGGCAGCGGTTCGGTGACGATTACCCATGGCGCAGTGATCGCCGGTTTCAACAGCGGCAAGCTGGCGGCCATGACGCTCGCCGAAGGCAAACCGATCTGGGAAGTCAGCATCGCCGTGCCGAAAGGACGCTCCGAGTTGGAGCGCATGGTCGACATCGATTCCGATCCGCGGGTCGTCGGCGACCATGTTTTTATCGCCACCTATCAAGGGCGCATCGCATCGGTGGCGCTGGCATCGGGCGGCATTGAATGGGTACGGGACATGTCTTCCTACGCCGGCATCGATGTCGATGATGACCATATTTACATCACCGACGAGCAGAGCAATATCTGGTGTCTCGACCAGATCAACGGCAGTGTCCTGTGGAAACAGGGCAAGCTGCATGACCGCAGTCTGACCGCACCGACTGTGTTCGGCGATTCTGTCGTTGTCGGGGACTACGACGGTTATGTGCACTGGCTGTCGAAGGACAGCGGTGCCATCGTCGCGCGCAAACGCTCCGGCAGCAGCGCGATCATGTTCGCACCTCTGGCCGGCGATGGACTCTTGTATGTGCAGAGCCGGGGCGGTGCGCTGAATGCCTATCGCATTCCGTACTGATGCCATGCGAATGAGCGCGGCATGTGTGAGACAAGCCGATGTGTACGACATCGTTCAATATTCCGCATGCCAGTATTATCACTGAGCCATGCTTCCCGTAATCGCCCTGGTTGGCCGCCCCAATGTCGGCAAGTCCACGCTGTTCAACAGCCTGACGCGTACCCGTGACGCATTGGTGGCGGATCAGCCTGGTCTGACGCGCGACCGTAAATACGGTATCGGGCTGCTCGGGCCGCGGCACTATCTGGTGATCGACACCGGTGGTTTGAGTACCGAAGCGGATGGTATCAGTGCGCTGATGACACAGCAGGCCATGATCGCGGTACGCGAGGCCGATGCGGTGCTGTTCCTCGTGGATGCCCGCGCCGGCTTGGCCGGCGCGGACGAGATGATCGTGCAACAACTGCGTCGCCACGCCAGGACGCTGTATCTGGTGGTGAACAAGACCGAGGGCATGGAACCGGCGCGCGCCAATGTCGATTTCCATGGGCTGGGCCTGGAACCGCTGCCGATCTCGGCGGCGCACGGTCACAATGTGGCGGACCTCATGGAGACGGTGCTGGATGCGCTGCCGGCCGATGTCGATGCGGCAACGGCAGACGCCGCCGGGGACAGTATTCGCGTTGCCGTTCTCGGCCGCCCCAATGTCGGCAAGTCCACGCTGGTGAATCGCCTGCTGGGCGAGGAACGCGTGCTGACCTTCGACCAGCCGGGTACGACGCGTGACAGTATCTTCATTCCTTTCGAGCGCGACGGCCAGGCCTATACGCTGATTGATACCGCCGGTGTACGGCGGCGCAGTCATGTCGATGAAGGCATCGAGAAGTTCAGCGTCATCAAAACGCTGCAGGCCATCGAGGCGGCGCATGTGGTGATCATGGTACTGGATGCCAGCGAGGGAATTACCGAACAGGATGCCCATCTGCTTGGGCATGTACTGGAAGCGGGTCGCGCGCTGGTGCTGGCGGTGAACAAATGGGACGGACTGCAGTCCGACCAACGCACCAACATCAAGCGAGAACTGGATGTGAAGCTGCCGTTTCTGGATTTCGCCGAAACACATTTTATTTCGGCCCTGCATGGTTCGGGCGTCGGTGTAATGTTCAAGGCGGTACAGGTTGCATACTGTTCCGCGACCATGAAGATGTCAACGCCGCTGCTGACCCGTACTTTGCAAGAGGCCATCGACAAGCATCAACCGCCGCTGGTGAAGGGCCGGCGCATCAAGTTGCGATACGCGCATCAGGGTGGCAGCAGCCCGCCGCTGATCGTGATCCACGGCAACCAGACGGACTATGTGTCCAAGGATTACTCCCGTTATCTTGCCAAGTATTTTCGTGAGGTATTCAAGTTGGCCGGTACGCCGATCCGGATCGAATACAAGTCCGGCTCCAATCCCTATGAAGGGCGCAAGAACGTCCTGACGCCGCGTCAGCGCGAGAAACGCCGGCGCCTGCAGCGTCATGTAAAGTGAACACCGCGGCACGAAAGGCACATTTTTGGTTGGCCGGCGGATTGCTGGTACTATCCCGTCTCTGTAGTCACGCCGTATAAAGAGGAACTCATGGCAGATCGCAGATTACAAGTGTTCCATACGGTGGCACGCCTGCTAAGTTTCACCAAGGCAGCCGATACACTGCACATGACCCAACCGGCGGTAACCTTCCAGGTGCGTCAGCTGGAAGAATACTTCAACACCCGTTTGTTCGACCGCACCCACAACCGCATCAGCCTGACCGATGCCGGACGAAGCGTGTTCGAATACGCCGACCGAATCTTCTCGCTGTATGCCGAGATGGAAAATGCGGTGCGTGAAATGACCGGCGAGATCAGTGGTGTGCTGATGATCGGTGCCAGCACCACCATCGCCGAATACATGCTGCCCACACTGCTCGGTGGTTTCAAGGCAAAATATCCGGACGTCAACATCCACCTGAAGGTTTCGAATACCGACGGTGTTGTCAGCATGGTAGAGAACAATGTTATCGATCTGGGCGTGGTTGAGGCGCCGGTACTGAACAAGAACCTGGTGGTGGAGGTGTGCCGTCAGGATAAGCTGGTGGCGATCGTGCCGCGTAATCATACCTTGGCCCATGAGCACACCATCACCATCCAGCGCCTGCTGGAATTCCCGTTCATCTGCCGCGAGGAAGGGTCGGGCACACGCGAGGTAATCAATGAATACATGAGCCTGGCCGGGCTCAATCCCGGGCATCTCAACGTTTCAATGGAACTGGGCAGTCCAGAGGCCATCAAGGGCGCGGTGGAGGCGGGCATGGGCGTATCGATCGTGTCGCGCGCTACCATACAGAAAGAGTTGCAACTGAACTCGCTGGTCGAGGTCAATCTCGATCCGCCACTGGAACGGCCATTCTCGTTCGTACATCAAAAGCAGAAATTCCGTTACATGGCGGTGGATGAGTTGCTGGAGTTCGCGCGCAATTACTGCAAGGAACACGGCGCAGCCTCCGACTGAAAAATTTCCGATTCCCCACGGCAGCGAGACGGTGTGAATAATGACTTCTGAAGAAAAACGATTGCTGGAACTGGTCGGGGGGCTCACGCCGGGAGAGCGCGACAGCCTGCTGGCCTTCGCGGAATTTCTCCAGACGCGCCGTTCGGCCGGCGGCATCGGGGCAGTCGCTGTCCCGGCCGCGAAAATGGTTGAGCGTCCCAAGCCGCTGGACATACCCCGACCCGACAATGAATCCGTCGTCGCCGCGCTCAAACGCCTCACAACCACCTATCCGATGCTCGATAAATCCAAACTGTTGAACGATACCTCTGGACTGGTCACGCAGCACATCATGCAAGGCCGTCCGCAAGTCGAAGTCGTCGACGAGCTGGAAGCCATCTTCACCAGGCACTACCAGCTCTTGCGCGACGAATCCGACCAGGACTGACGTGGATCTGATTACCGGCTGGTTCCGGCGCCACTTCTCGGATCCACAGGTCGTCATCCTGGCGGTGTCGCTGGCGCTCGGGTTTACCGTGGTCATTTTCTTCGGCCACATGCTGGCCCCGGTGCTCGCGAGCATCGTCATCGCTTATCTGCTCGAAGGCCTGGTCAGCGTTTTGCAGCGGCTACGCGCGCCCCGATTGTTGGCCGTACTGCTGGTTTACAGCGCCTTCATGACCTTTCTTGTGTTCATTGTGGTCGGCCTGATGCCGTTGTTGTCACGCCAGATCAGTCAACTGTTCCAACAACTGCCGACCATGATTGCGCAGGGCCAGACGCTCATGATGCAACTGCCGGAACGTTATCCCAGTCTGATCTCGGGGCAACAGATATCGGACATCATCAACTCACTGCGCGCCGAGATCGGTCAGGCCGGACAACTGATGCTGTCGCATTCGCTCAGCTCGGTGCTGAATGTGATCACCGTGCTGGTCTATCTGGTGCTGATGCCCTTGCTGGTGTTTTTCTTTCTCAAGGACAAGCAGCGCATCATCGGCTGGTTCACGGGGTTCCTGCCGCGTGAACGCGGGCTGACCACGCAGGTTTGGCACGATGTCGATCAACAGATCGCCAATTATGTGCGTGGTAAATTTGTGGAGATCCTGGTCGTCTGGGCAGTAAGCTATGTCACCTTCGCGCTGATGGGTCTGAACTTCGCCATGCTGCTCGGCGTTCTGGTGGGCCTGTCCGTCATCGTTCCGTATATCGGCGCTGTGGTAGTCACCGTGCCGGTGGCGCTGATCGCGTATTTTCAATGGGGCTGGGGTTCGGAATTTGCGTACCTGATGCTTGCCTATGCGATTATCCAGGCGCTCGACGGCAACCTTCTGGTGCCGCTGCTGTTCTCGGAAGCAGTCAATCTGCATCCCATCGCAATCATCGTTGCCGTACTGGTGTTCGGTGGCCTGTGGGGATTCTGGGGCATATTCTTCGCGATCCCGCTGGCGACCTTGGTACAGGCGGTGTTGAAGGCATGGCCAAAAGAGGCTACTGAAGTCACAACGTAGCGTGAACTTGCGCACGGGGTTACCCCGGAGTATGACTTTCGTCACTATGGATGCGCACCCGATGAAGGTATGGCAAGGTATTTTCCCATAGGGGCTATAGGTCTTGACCAGTTCCAGCGGGAAATCAGTCCACCGGACACTGCAAGACTGATCAGTGAGCTGTGCTCATCTTGTACTGCCAAGCTCTGTATTTGAGTGACTGCTCTGAAGCGGGAGCAAACCATCGCGTTTGTAGGCGATAGTAGGGTATTGTCACGCTTCAATCAGAACTCTGACAAAGATCAATCGGCACAATGAGTAGCCGGTCATCTCGAATTAAGAAATAGTCCTGTTGGCGCTGGTCTCGGATTCGCCACCTCTGCTGGGTTATATCTGACCAGCGATATTTAGTTGTGGCCATGCACACGAGTGTTAATTGTCTGGTCAACGCTACCCCAG
>JBBQDK010000021.1:0-25603 GCA_038319625.1 Gammaproteobacteria bacterium | reverse complement strand
TATGGCCGTCAGGCCGAATACCAGCGACAGCGCGTGCACTTCATTCAGATGGCTGACGACGTGCCAGATATCGATCAGGAAATGTTTCGATTGTTTGCTCGGTATCCCCAGCATCGCGGGTAATTGCGAGAGGCCAATGATGATCGCGGCCGCGTTGATGAAACCCATCAGGACCGGCTGTGACAGATAGTTAAGCATCACGCCCATGCGCATGACACCGAAAGCGATTTGGAAAACACCTGATAGCAGCGCCAGCAGGATCACATAGGAGTAGAACAGCTCACTGCCATGCGGCGCCAACTGCGCGACACTGGCAGCCGTCAGCAGCGAGGTCATGGCCACCGGGCCCGTCGAGAGTAGCCGCGACGATCCGAACAGTGCACCGATAATGGTAGGTATGAATGCGGCGTACAGGCCATAGTATGCCGGCACGCCGGCCAGCTGCGCATAGGCCAGCGATTGCGGTATCGCCACCAGTGAAACCGTCAGACCGGCGATGAGATCGGCGCGGAACGAATTTCCGGTAACGCGCGGCCAGTCGAGGAACGGCAGGAATTTACTCAGATTCATTGCAGACGGTCTTGAGTACCGGTCGCAGGCGCGGACGGTGCCGTCCTCTGCAATGGCGCAATTAAAGTCAGCGGCAAAACGATCATAACAAAATGATTTAACTGTATTTTTCTGGTATTTTTCATTGCCGCTGCTGATGTCGGAGAGTGATGAACAGCCGCGATGGTAAACTGTAAACTCGAATTTGACGTAATTTTTACCTAAATTTGACGTTGCTGGATTGGCATGCAGTGCGTCTGGTCAGAATCTTTGGCAAGAAACGTACTGTTGAAGCGGCAAGCGGTGACCTGTTACCAGATCCCGCTCAGCAATGCGATGCCATGCGCGCCATGACGCAGGGCGGTTTCAAGCAATTCGGGCCGCATGCCGCCGAGGGCATAAATCGGTAGCGGATAATCACGCGCCAGTGCCGCGAACCGTTCCCAACCCATGCCGGCCACCTCTGGATGAGTGGCGGTAGGCAATACCTGCGACAACACCACGAAATCGGCATCGAGATCGGCGGCGCGCGCCAGTTCCTCGGCATCGTGACAGGAGGCCGACCAGAGTCGCATATCGGGGCGCTGCTTGAGGCGCTTGAGTTGCGTTCCTTGCAGGTGCACGCCGTCAGCACCACAGTGCAGCGCCAGATCCGCATCGCCATTAACCAGCACAGTCGCACCGGCAACATGCGCCAGTACCACTACCTCTCTGGCGAATGCCTGCAAGCGGTCGGCGTCCAGCGTGTGCTCGCGCACCTGAATCAGCCGCACTCCACGCTCAAGCGCCTGTTGCAGGCGCGGCATGAACTCGACGCAGCCATATTTTTCAGCCGCCGTGATGGCATACAAAGAAGGCAGGCACAAGGCCGCGACGACCTTGTGATTCGCCGGCAACAAAGGACCGACGCGGATGTCGCGCGGGTCCTCCCATGAAACGCGCTGGCCTTCGCGGCCATGCGGCACCCCGCGCCAGGCGGTCACGCGATAAAAGTGCAGTCGCACGCATTTGTCGGGATAGGAGAAATCGCGAGTCAGCCACGGGTAGGCCGAGTCGATAGCAACGCCGATCTCTTCGTGAATTTCGCGTACCAGGGCCTGCAAGCTGTTCTCATCGGCTTCGATTTTTCCCCCGGGGAATTCCCAGTAACCCGGCACCGGCTTGCCCGACGGGCGCTCCGCCAACAGCACCCGGCCATCTTCGCGCATGATAACGGCGACAGCGACCTCGATAACCGACGGGTTTTGCTTTGATCTATTCATGCAGACAAGCTATTAAACATTTAAAGAAACCCTGATTTACCACTTGAGCCGCGAAGGACGCCAAGAGTGCCAAGAGTGCCAAGATATTTCCTCTTAAATTTAAAATAATTTTTCTTGGCGTTCTTGGCGATTGATGGGTTTTTCAGACCTTCGTTAAGATGTCACGAGATACCGTGCTGAGGATGATGCAACATTGTGGCTATTCCTGACCAGACTCAAGCAAGGTACACCTCCATTTGTTCACAGCATCGCATGACGACAGGTCTTGTGATCAACGGTCAGGAAAGCTGACTTTTAATTCGTAACCACAGCGGTGCAGAGGTGCATTATTCATATCTAACAAGAACACATCTCTGCATTCTTTGTTCCTCTGCAAAAATATTTCCTGCACCCTTGACGACCAAGGCTGCTCGCATCCGCATCAGACTATCTCACGGTAACTGATCTCGATCACGGTATATTCCGTGCAACCTTGAGGACTCTCGACCGGGACGACAGCGTCGAGGCATTTTTTCAACAAGGCCCGCGCCAACGGCGAGTTGATACTGATCAGGCCATGTTCCGGATCGATCTCATCGGCCCCGACAATGCGATAGACGGATTCCTCGCCCTGATCGGATTCCAGGCGCACCCAGGCACCGAAGAAAACCCTGTCGGTATCGGCCGGCGTACGGTCCACCACCACCAGCACTTCCAGCCGCTTGGTGAGAAAACGGATGCGGCGATCGATCTCGCGCAATTGTTTCTTGCCGTAAATGTACTCGGCATTTTCCGATCGATCACCCTGCGCCGCAGCCTCGGACACCGCCTGCGTCACCTGCGGCCGCTGCACACGCCACAACCAATCCAGTTCCGTGCGCAGACGCTGTGCGCCTGCCGGCGTAATGTATTCGGCAAGCGGTGGGTGGGCGGTCTTGGTTCCGGACGGCGTCATCACCGCTAGACTACCGTAAAGGCACGGCGTCGGACACATAGCGCTGCTTTCTGTCACGGGCAAAGTGGGTGTATGATCAGTTCAGGGCATGCCGTGTGACAGCGGCAATGTCCAACACGCCAGCCTGGCCGCGGATAACGCAGTCTCGCCCACCAAGCTGATCATCAGCTGTCCCTGTGTTTAACCAACGGTGCGGGGACCTTCTGAGCGCATCATTCCCACCACAGCAGCAGGAGCAGAATATGAATATCTTTGTGGGCAATCTCTCGCATGACGCCACGGAAGATGATATCCGCACCGCTTTCAGCGCCTTCGGCACAGTCACCAGCGTCTCCATCATCCGCGACAAGTTCAGCAACGAGCCACGCGGTTTCGGCTTCGTCGAGATGGAATCCGGCGAGGAAGCGACGGCGGCGATTGCCGGCTTGAATGGCAAAGAACTCAAAGGCCGTGCGCTGAATGTCAACGAGGCACGCCCCAAGACCGAGCGCGGCGGCGGTGGACGTTTCGGCGGCGGTGGCGGCCGTTTCGGTGGCGGGCGCAGTGGACCCGGTGGTCGCGGCGGACCCGGCGGTCGTGGTGGCCCCGGCGGGCGCAGCGGCCCGGGCGGTCGCGGTGGTCCTGGTGGTCGCAGCGGTAACCGCTGACCCGAAAAATCTCAGGATACCGATCCGGCGGCCGGAATACCGACCGGTACACAAATTGTGCGCGTACCGGTGCAAGTAGCTGCTTTGCTGCGCGTATCACCGCCATAACCCGCAACACCTTCCCCTTCCGTTTGTGACGGATTGTCACAAACACTGCAAACGATTGTAAATTTCCGTCAACTCGCCTTGTTGCAGTGCGGTGTCGCCCTTATCTTCTAAGTTCATCAAGACGCCTGATGCGTCACTTGCTGCACCATCCACAGAGGGATCGCCATGGATATCTTAGAACAGATCACTGCTGTACCGAATATTCACGCCTATCTGCTGTTGCAATCGCGTGGTCTCAGCGCACCGCGCATACGCAATTCACTGCGCTTGGCCAGCACCAGCATCATTCGCGCCTATGCAAGCTCCAGCCAGGCGCAGGCGCAGGACCAGCAGCGGCACGACACCTTGCAGTACACGGTCGACATCCGCGCGCTCGCGGCACGGCTTGATTTTTCGCCGACCTTCACCATGTCCCTGGTGGAGCAACTCGCACCGGACGTTGTGGCACGACTGCATCGTCGCTTGCGCGGCGACAATGCGCTGTTGCTGCAACTCAGCGAACCTCTTCACGGCAACTGCTGAACACCGCACCCGGGCGGCAAACAAGCCCGCAACACCGCTAGCGGCAATCGTGATAAAAAACGTCGCGATCGGCGCGCAAGCGTTCGGTCAGCCGGATGCCGCGGCGTGCACTGTATCCGGCACGCAGTTGCGATTGCGTGACGGCGATGTGCCGGCGAAGCTGCTCGCATCGCCGGCGCGTTTGCTCGCGTTTGGTGCTGCGGGTGGTCCGGTGCGTCGGCTTGCGCGCCCGGTCGTGCCGCACCTTTGCGGGCGCGGCGACACGCGGATGTAATACCGGAGGCGGTGCGGACGGCGTGCGGGATTCGATATCGCGGCGTTCGATGATATCCATCCGCTCCTGCGGCGGCCGGTCACTGAAGTGCACCGTCCCGGCGGCATCGGTCCATTGGAATATTGCCGCTTGGCAGCGCAGTGCCGCCAGTAGACACAGCCAAAAAAAGTGCTTCCACCGCATCGCACCTGCCTCCTTGCAAGTTTGTCCCGCGACAAGTCTAACCCGTCGTCAGCGGTTATACTATTTCCGACTAGATGCATAAGGCATCACTGCGGGGACGCGCAACCGGGCCCGCAGGACACCGGTGACTTATCACACTGCCATGGCCAAGCCTGATACCCAGACCGATCTTCCGCCCGCCAGCGACGCGCAACTCGACGCTTGGCTGGCGCCATTGACAGCGGGTCGTCGCGCCGAGGAAATCGCACTGCTGCGTCAGGCACTGCGCTACAGCTCGCAGCTGCAGCCGGAGAACACGGCCAGTGCGCTCAGCATCGCGCAGATCCTGCATACGCTGAACCTCGATCACGAAACCCTGGCCACCGCGATCCTGCGTGCCGGCAATGACAGCACTGACACCAATCGTATCCAGAATAAATTCGGCACCGGCATAGCGCATCTCGTCGACGGTGTGAATCGCATGGCGGTGGCACAGGATCTTCCCGGCCAATCCGATGAACGCCACAAGCAGCAGGTCCATGCCGAAAGTCTGCGTAAGCTGCTGCTCGCCATTGCCGAAGATCTGCGCGTGGTGCTGATCAAACTCGCCGAGCGCCTGCACGGCATGCGCAACCTGCAGGAATTGTCGCCGCCGCAGCGCGAGCGGGTGGCGCGCGAGACGCTGGACATCTACGCACCCTTGGCCAATCGTCTCGGCATCTGGCAGCTCAAGTGGGAGCTGGAAGACCTGGCTTTCCAGGCCCTGCAACCCGATACCTACCGTGAACTGGCCAACTTGCTCGATGAAAGCCGCGGCAATCGCGAAAGCAATCTCAAACAGGTAGTGCAGATTCTGGAACGGGAGCTCGGCAAACTCGGCATTCACGCCGACATCAGCAGCCGAAGCAAGCACATCTACAGCATCTGGCGCAAAATGCAGCGCAAGGGCGTCGACTTCCATCAGATTTTCGATGTCCGCGCGGTGCGCGTGCTGGTCAAGGACTTGGCCGCCTGCTACGCAACGCTCGGTGTGGTGCACACACTTTGGACACCGGTCGCCGGTGAGTTCGACGACTACATCGTGCGACCGAAAAGCAATCTGTACCAGTCGCTGCACACCGCCGTGCGCGGCCCTGACGGCCAGACGGTCGAGGTGCAGATCCGCACACTCGAGATGCACACACACGCTGAACTCGGTGTTGCCGCGCACTGGAGTTACAAGGAAGACGGCACCAAACACGATGCCGGTTTCGAGCAGAAAATCGCTTGGCTGCGCCGCCTGCTGGAGGTTAAGGACGAGGATGTCGAGGCCGGCGATTTCATTGACCGTTTCAAGGCCGAGGTATTTCAGGATCGCGTTTACGTGCTCACGCCCAAGGGCGCGATCATCGATCTGCCGCAGGGCGCCACGCCACTCGACTTCGCCTACCACATCCATACCGATGTCGGGCATCGCTGCCGTGGCGCCAAGGTCAACGGCAATATCGTGCCGCTGACCTATGAATTGAAGACCGGCGAACAGGTCGAGGTGCTCACCGCCAAGCGGGGCACACCGAGCCGCGACTGGCTCAATCCTCACCTCGGCTATCTCAAAAGCGCGCACGCCCGGGCCAAGGCCCGCGCCTGGTTCAAGCTTCAGGATCATGACAAGAACATCACCGCGGGACGTGTGATGCTGGACCGCGAGTTGCGCCGTCTGGGCATCAATGATGTCAACATGACACACCTCGCGCAACGTTTGCACTGCAACGAAACCGACGATTTACTTGCAGCCATCGGCCGTGGCGATATCCATCATGCCCAGATCATGGGCGCCGTGCAGGAACAGGCGCCCTTGCCGGAACCTATCGACAAACCAGTGCCCGGTCCACGCAGCGCCGCGCCGAGCCCGACACCCGGCGCCGTCTCGATCCGCGGCGTCGGCAACTTGCTGACCCAGACCGCGCGCTGCTGCAAGCCCTTGCCCAGCGATGCGGTGATCGGCTACATCACACGTGGTCGCGGCGTCACCATCCACCGTCGCAACTGTCCCAACCTGCTGCGCCTCGCTCAGACCAATCGCGAGCGGCTCATCGAAGTCGGTTGGAGCGCCGAGGCCGCGCGCACCTACCCTGTCGATGTTCACATCGAAGCCTACGACCGCCAGGGTCTGCTGCGCGACATCACTGCCCTGCTCTCGCAGGAAAAGGTCAACGTGCACGCCATCAACACCAGCACCGACAAACACACGCACCGCGCGCACATGCAGGTCACCGTGGAAATCGCCGACATGTCGCAACTGTCACGCGTGCTGGCGCGCATCGGCGAACTGCCGAATGTCATCGAGGCGCGGCGACAGGTATAAAGTGCCGGTATTAGCCGGCGGGATGAATTTGGCGGATTAGAAGGGATGATGGTGGGCCGTCCGCGATTCGAACGCGGGACCAACGGATTAAAAGTCCGATGCTCTACCAACTGAGCTAACGGCCCATCGAATTGACTGCCACACCGCGGGCCGCCCGCGGCAAGTCCCCGGTTCTCGGGGACGGCAAATGATACCGGACTCGGCCGGGATAACAACCCCTGAGACTGGTAGCGGAGTGTCAAGTTACTCTGGCAAGAGCTGTTATATTGCCTGCCGCAGTCTGGGTGCCGTTGTTACTGTTGATAGGTCGTCGGGTCCGCCACACCGGCGGCGTTGAAACCGGCAGCGCGCAGACGGCAGGAATCACAGCGACCACAGGCCCGCCCTTGCGCATCCGGGGCGTAGCACGACAGGGTCTGCGCGTAATCGACGCCGAGGCGCAACCCTTCCCGAATGATCTGTGCCTTGCTGAGTTCGATCAGCGGTGTGTGAATCCGGAAATGCCCGCCCTCCACACCGGCACGCGTAGCCAGATCGGCGAGGCGCTGAAAGGCAGCGATGTATTCGGGACGGCAGTCTGGATAGCCGGAATAATCCACGGCATTGACGCCGATGAAGATATCCCAGGCGCCGAGCACCTCGGCCCAGGCCAGCGCCAACGACAGAAATACCGTGTTGCGCGCCGGAACATAGGTTACGGGAATACCCGTGCCGGCCTGCTCCGGTACCGCGATATCAGCATCCGTCAGCGCCGAACCGCCCATGCCGGCAAGATCGATGCGGATGGTCTTGTGTTGTACGGCGCCATGTGCGCGCGCAACGCGTTGCGACGCCACCAGTTCGAGCTGATGGCGTTGGCCATAGTCGAAGCTCAGCGCATAACAGGCATAACCCTGGGCTTGCGCCATGGCAAGCACCGTGGCGGAATCGAGTCCGCCGGAGACGAGAACGACGGCTTTGGGTTGGACAGCGGTTGTAGGCATGGGAGTAAGTATAACGATGAACGATGGCTGCCAGGCCAGGATACAGCGAAATTCATCTTTCATCTTTCATCTTTCATCTTTCATCTTTCATCTTTTATCTTTTATCTTTTATCTTTCATCATTTTCCCGGCACATTGCCCCAAAGATATTTGTGCAACTGAATCTGCATGCGTACCGCCAGGCGGTCGGCGAGTATCCAGTCGGCCAGGGTCGTGGCGGGCAATTGTTCATGACTTGGCGAGAACAGCACTTCGCAACGCTCGGCGAGCGTCTGCGTCATGAGCATGTCCCTGGCCCAGTCGTAATCGTCGCGGTCGCAGAGTACGAACTTTATCTGATCGTGCGCTGTGAGCAAGGCGATGTTCTCGTAGCGATTGCGCGCGACCTCGCCCGAACCCGGCGTCTTGATGTCCATGACCCGGCTGACGCGCGGGTCCACCGGTGCGATATCCAGAGCACCACTGGTTTCCAGCGAAACGCTGTAGCCGGCATCACAAAGCCGGGCCAATAGCGCAGGACAGGATTTCTGCGCCAGCGGCTCGCCGCCGGTGACCGTGACATGATGCACACCCAGTGCGGCGACCTGGTCCAGAATCCGCTCCTGCTCCCACCATTCACCGCCACTGAAGGCATAGGCGGTGTCACAGTAACCACAGCGCAACGGACAACCCGTGAGACGCACGAACACTGTGGGGACACCGACGCTGCGCGTCTCGCCTTGCAGGGACAGGAAGATTTCGGTGATGCGGAGAGCGGACATGGTTGGGGAAGATAAAAGAGGAAAGTTAAAAGATAAAAAAGGAACTGCGAATGTAGTATTTATTCAGATGGCAAGCCGCATCAGTAGCCTTTCCTCTTTTACCTTTTACCTTTTACCTTTTACCTTTTACTTTCAATCAGTGCCCTTCCTGCTTCATCTTGCGCAGGCGTTCATCGGCAAGACGCGCGGCGCTGGAATCCGGGTAACGGGTTTTTACCTGGTTCAGGGCATCGTGTGCCTTGGTCCAGTTGCTCTGCTGATAATAGATGAAACCGATCTTGAGCATGGCATCGGACACTTTACCGCTGCTCGGATAAGCATCGATCACCTTGCGAAATTCACGCAGTGCAGTCGGGTAGTCGCGGGTAACGTAGCTGGCCTCGCCAATCCAGTACTGCGCATTGTCGGCTAGCGCGTTGTCGGGATAGCGTCCGAGGAAGTCATGGAAGCTGCGGATGGCCTGCGGGTATTTGCCGTTCTTGAGCAGATCGAAGGCCTGCTGATAGGCGGTCTGTGCCGTGTCCGCAGCTTGGCCCGCCGCGCCTGCCGATGGTGGCAGTGTTGCGCCATTAGCACCGGCGGAGGGTGGTGTCATACCGTTATCGGCAGCGTCGGTGGCCGGTGGTGTTGGCGCGCCGCCCTGTTCCAGTTTGCGTAAGCGCGTATCCAGTTCCAGATAAATGTCCTTCTGGCGCTGTTGCAGTCCATCCATGGTGTGCGACTGTTCTTCGATCTGACCGCGCAGCTGTTGTACTTCGCTCTGCAGGCGATCGATGCGGCTCAGAAAATCCACCAGGGTCTGACTCTCGATACGGTTGACCCGCGCTTCGAGATCACTGCTGTCCGCGTAGGCCGATGACACGACGGCGGCACTCAGAAAGAGTGTCGCCGTCAGTCCTGCCAAACTGCGCTGCGCGACGTTCATCACTGACCCGGGTAGACGATCTCGACGCGGCGGTTCTTGGCCCAGGCCGCTTCATCATGACCTTCGACCGCCGGCTTCTCTTCACCGTAACTCACAGTTTTGATCTGGCTATCAGCCACACCCTGCACGAGCATCAGGTCACGCACGGCGTTGGCACGACGCTCGCCCAGGCCGATGTTGTACTCGCGTGAACCGCGTTCGTCGGTATTGCCATCCAGCGTGACGGTGACATCTTTGTGAGCGGCGATGTAGCGGGCGTGCTCCGCCACGACTTCGCGATCCTGGTTGGCCACTTCACTACTGTCGTAGTTGAAATAAATGACACGATTCGACAGCGGGCTGGAAGGGTCATTCCAGGGCTGGCTGGCGAAGGAGCCACCCGCGCCGACGCCGGAACCGGCCGCTCCACCGGCCGTGCCGCTCAGGTCTTCGACACCCGCGCCCGCGCCCTTCTTCGGAGTCGAGGAACAGGCGGCGGCCAGCAGGCCTATAAGGATAAGAGCCAGTAACTTGGTAAAACGATTCATAGTGTTCTCCTGGAAATAACGTGAAATCGGAATATGGGACAGGGTGCAATCAGCGCATGGTTATTGCGGCTGGTCATGCACCCGCAACATCGGGCGTCATTATCACACAAATCCGGAAAAATACGAGGTCGGCGCATCACTGCAGCAACGGCGACCAGGCCGGTTCGCGCACATCACCCTCGGTGGCAACCAGCGACTGCTGGACGCTACCATCCACGGATACCGCCTTGAGCACGCCGCGGTTGCCGCTGGAACTGGCAAACAGAATCATGCTGCCGTTCGGCGCGAAGCTCGGTGACTCGTCATTTCTGCCAGTACTCAGCACCTTGAGCAGGTGGGTCTGCAGGTCGAGTACGGCGATGTTGAAGCCATTGCCGGTGCGATGCACCATGGCGAGTTTCTTGCCATCCGGCGAGATCTCCGCCCGGGCGTTGTAGTCGCCGTCGAACGTGACACGGCTGGACGCACCGCCGCTGGCGGACACGCGATAGATCTGCGGTTTGCCACCGCGGTCGGAAGTGAAGTAAATAGTGTCGCCGTCGGGCGTCCAGGTCGGCTCGGTGTCGATGGCGGGATTGTCGGTGAGACGCGTCAGCAGCTTGGTGGACAGGCTCATGACGTAGACATCCGGATTGCCGCCGTGCGACAAGGTCAGCGCCAAATAGCGGCCATCCGGTGACCAGGCCGGCGCGCCGTTGATGCCGGGAAAGGAAGCCACGGCTTGCCGTGCACCGGTCAGCACGTCCTGTACATACACCTCGGAACGGCGCTTCTCGAACGAGACGTAGGCGAGGCGGCGGCCGTCGCTGGACCAGGACGGGGACATGATCGGCTGCTTGGAGCGCAGGATGGTCTGTGGATTGTAGCCGTCAGAATCGGCGATCATCAGCGCGTAACTCGGTACCTTGCCGCGCGTGGCGGTAATGTAGGCGATGCGGGTATTGAAGGCACCCTTCTCACCGGTGAGCTTTTCATAGATCAGGTCGGCGATGTGATGCGCGACGCGACGCATCTCGGCCGCACTGGCATGAATGGTGTAGCCCATCAGCCCCTTGCCCTGGAACACATCGAACAACTGGAAGTCGACGTCGAAGCCGGTGCTGCTGTTACCGCGCAGCTTGCCGATCACCAGATTGTCCATGCCCAGCACACGCCAGTTCTGGAAGTTGATCTGCGCTGCATCCACAGGCTTTTCCAGCATATCGGTGGACGGCATCGGATTGAAGCGACCGCTGCGTTGCAGATCGGCGGAGATGATGGCGGCGAGGTCCTCGCGCGGCACCTCGCCGGCGCTGCCGAAGGGCACGATGGCGATTGGCTGTGCCCCGGCGGCACCCTTGGTGATTTCGATGGTAAGCTCAGCCTGTGCAGTGCCGGCGAACAGCAGTGCCACGAGCAAAAGCAACGGTAATCGGTTTATCGGTGATCGCACAATCAGTTCTCCGGTTTGAAGATTAGGCGCAGTTCGCGGAAGCTGTCGAACAACGTGGGATCGGGCGGCAAGGGCAACGGCGCCGCCTTGCGTACGGCATTTTCCACAGAACGGTCGAAGGCGGCATCACCGCTGCTCACCACGACACGCACACCGGCCACATCACCGCCCGGTATGAGATTTACCAACACTGTACACTGCATACCCGGTTGCGTGCCGGGTGGTTTCAACCAACTGCTCTGCACCCTCTGTTGTATGGCGGCCTTGTACTGGTCGATGAGGCCCTGATTACGGGCGTTGTTCTTCATGGCGCCCTCTTCAACGGCGAGTTGCTGTTTTAAGGCGCGCTCGGCGTCCTGCTGTTGCTTGGCGGCGGCCGCTTCCTGACGCTTCTTGTCCGCGGCCGCTTTTTGCCTGGTCTCGTCCTGCTTGCGTTTGGCCTCGGCCGCCGCAGTCTTTTTCATCTCCTCGGCGGCGGCGCGCTGTTGTGCGGCCTTGGCCTGCTGCGCTTGCTTCTGCTTGGCCTGCTGTGCCGCCTCGGCCTGTTGAATCTTGAGCTTGGACTGGCGCTCGGTTTCCAGTTTCTGCTGCACGATACGCTGCTGTTCCAACTTTTTCAGGCTCTGCTGTTCCTCGACCTGCTTCTGTTTCAGGTCGGTGATCCGGCGCTCTTCCTGGACACGCTGCTGTTCCGCCTGTTGCGCGGCACGCTCCAGGTCGTTCTGGCGGGTTTCCTCCTGATGCAACTTGTTCCAGTGCGCCTGTTTGAGCTTGTCGACCTCGGCCTGCACCTTGGCGCTGTCCACCACCTGGGCCTTGATCACGCTGCCCTGTTCGGCACCGCTGTTACTGGTATTCCAGTCCAGATTGAGGATCAGCGCCAGAAACAGCAACAGATGTATCAGCACCGCATAGAGCAGTGCACGGGGATTATTGCGAAGTTCTTTCCACATCGACGTATCTGTCAGAGAGCCGCGCTCTTTGCTGTCAACGGAGATCCCGGCCGGTTGCGGCGTCAGGCCGGTACCATCAAGAAGACTCATTTCGCGCCCGGGGGCGATTCCGTCATCAGCCCCACACTGGGCGCGCCCGCGGCCTGCAATATGGTCATTACCTGCACCACTTTGCCATAATTCACGGCTGTATCGCCATTCACCATCACCGGTTTCTTCGGTTTATATTTCAGTATCACCGCGACCTTGGTCATTAACGTTTCTTCATCAAGAGGGTTTGCATGATCATCCCCGATGTAGTAGTTGCCGTTAGCGTCCACCGACACTATCAGTGGGTCCTGGTCCTCGGACGTAAGCGGCTCGGCGCTGGCCTGCGGCAGATCCACCTGTACGCCCTGGTTGATCAGCGGCGCGGTGATCATGAATACCACCAGCATCACCAGCATCACGTCGATGAACGGCACGACGTTGATCTCGGCGAGCGGTTTGTTGCGATTGCGTTCTCGGGCCATGTTAAATAGGACAAATACAAAAGATAAAAGATAAAAGTGAACAATAAACGGGCAAGGGTGTTTCTTTGCCCTTTACCCTTTCCTCTTTCCTCTGCTTTTCAATCATGCGCCTGTCGCTGCAGCAAAGTTGAGAACTCTTCCAGAAAATTGTCATAACGGTTTACCAACCGTTCCACGTCATTGGAATAGCGGTTGTAGGCAATCACCGCGGGAATGGCGGCAAACAGGCCGGTGGCGGTGGCCACCAGGGCCTCGGCGATGCCCGGCGCGACCATGGCCAGCGTGGCCTGATGCACATTACCCAGGCTGCGGAACGAACCCATAATGCCCCACACGGTACCGAACAGACCGACGTAGGGACTGGTGGAAGCCACCGTGGCGAGGAATGACAAGTGAGTTTCGAGCTCCTCGATCTCGCGCGACAGCGCCACGCGCATCACGCGTTGCGCACCCTCCAGCACCGACATCGGTTCGCTGTTGGTCTGCTTGCGCAGGCGCGCGAATTCCTTGAATCCGGCCTCGAAGATACTCTCCATGCCGGACAGGTCGCGACGCCGCACCGTGATCTGCTTGTAAATGGCGCCGAGTTCACCGCCCGACCAGAAGCGTTCCTCGAATTCGTCGGCTGCACGCAATGCCAGTTTGAGCTGGGTCCATTTGCGAAAGATCATGGTCCATGACACCAGCGAGGCGGCCAGCAGTAGCAACATCACCAACTGCACCACCAGACTGGCGTTGGTGATCAGATGAAGCAAGGATAGATCAGCAGACATCCGATAGCTCCGTGAGCAATTGTTTCGGTAAGGGCTGCGGTCGCAGGGTATCCGCGGCCAGGCAGGCGATACGCACCTGAGCAGTGCAGAGAATTTCAGCATCGCGACTGTCGCGACGCACCACCTGCGCGAAGCTGAGGCTGGCACGGCCACACGCACTAATATCTGCTGTTACCAGCAGGCGATCGTTGAAACGCGCAGGCTTGAGGTAATCGAGACTGATGGAACGCACGGCGAACAGAATTTTATCCTGCTTCAGCAACTCGTCCTGCTCAAGGCCCAAACTGCGCAGCCACTCGGTGCGCGCCCGTTCCATGAACTTGAGATAGTTCGCATAGTACACCACGCCGCCACTGTCGGTATCCTCGTAGTAGACCCGGACCGGCCAGATGAATTCCGTCACTGTCCGCTTATTTCCAAAGACCATGCCACAGCGCAAAGATTCCCCGTCGGTGTTGCGACGCGGCGTATTATTTCACAGCCAGCGGAAAATACTAGGGAATCTCTCACAGTCAACCAGGCAGGACGCGGTGCTGTCATGCTTCGGCTGTTGAATGGGTGGTGTCCATACCATCTGATTAATTCGTTTCACTCCCCTCTCCCGCTTGCGGGGAGAGGGGACCTAACTTGATGGTGTGATGAATAAAGAGGTTCACTTATGTAGGATGGGTTAGGCGCGCTGTTTGCGCCGTAACCCATCGGCTGTGCCGTCAGGCACACCCTACGTTTGAGCTTAAGTAAGCGCCATTCCAGCAGGTGGAAGCCTGCCTTGACGGGGTCCTGCGCGATCACTCACCGTTGAACAGCTCCAGGGACTCGGCTCCCAGGTGGGTGGGGGGTGTCAGCCCGAAGTGCAGGTAGGTGTTGCGGGTGGCCATGCGGCCACGCGGGGTACGCATCAGATAGCCTTGCTGAATCAGATACGGTTCCAGAACATCTTCGATGGTGCCGCGTTCCTCGCCGATGGCCGCCGCCAGACTGTCCACGCCCACCGGTCCGCCGGCAAATTTGTCGATCAGGGTGCGCAGCAGTTTGCGGTCCATGGGGTCGAAACCATTACCGTCCACGCTCAGCATGCGCAGGGCAGCGTCCGCCACCGCGGCTGTGACATGGCCGCCGGCCTTGACCTCGGCATAGTCGCGCACCCGGCGCAGCAGACGGTTGACGATGCGCGGCGTGCCGCGTGCGCGGCGGGCGATTTCGGCGGCGCCACTTTCGTCCAGTTGCACACCGAGAATATGCGCCGAACGCCGCACAATAGTAGTCAGATCGGCCGCGTCGTAAAACTCCAGGCGTTGCACGATGCCGAAACGATCCCGCAACGGCGAAGTCAGCAGGCCGGCACGGGTGGTTGCGCCCACCAGGGTGAACGGCGGCAGGTCGAGTTTGATGGAACGTGCCGCCGGGCCCTCGCCGATCATGATGTCGAGTTGATAGTCCTCCAAGGCCGGGTACAACACCTCCTCCACTACCGGACTGAGACGGTGGATCTCATCGACGAACAGCACATCGTGTGGTTCGAGATTGGTCAACAGCGCCGCAAGATCGCCGGCGCGCTCCAGCACCGGACCGGAAGTGTGGCGCAGCTTGACGCCCATTTCGTTGGCGATGATGTGCGCCAGCGTGGTCTTGCCCAGCCCCGGTGGACCGAAGATAAGTACGTGATCGAGTGCTTCGTTGCGGGCGCGCGCCGCCTGGATGAAGATTCCCAATTGTTCGCAGACCGGACGCTGGCCGACATAGTCGCCGAAGCGGCGCGGCCGGATGGCGCGATCCAGGGCCTCGTCTTCAGGGCTGGCAGCGGGTGTAATGAGACGGTCGGTTTCGATCATGGCGGGTTCCGGATGTGGCCTCACTCTACACCATGCGCCCGCACCGGAGCAAAAGCCCGCGGCGTGACAGGAAACACGCTCGCCGCGTTCTGATCTGGTAGTATTTCGTGGCGAACCATGAGAGACACCATGCACATTTCACGCGACTTGCTGATGACAGTATTCAGTGCCTGGCTGGGTCTGTACACAGCGTTGGCGCATGCCGACCCCGCCACATGGTTACTGGTTGAAGCCGACGCCGGCACCCTGACCGTTATGCAAGGCAAAGCCGTGGTCGACAAATTTTCTCATGTCGCACTGGGTCGCGGCGGCACCACAAAGGAGCGCCAGCGCGGCGATGACAGTACGCCGCTGGGCGAATTTCATATCGCCTGGATCAACCGGAAGAGTCAATTCCATCTCTTTTTCGGACTGGATTTCCCCACCCTGCAGGAGGCCGACCAGGCCTACCGGGAAAAGCGCATTAACCGCGATACTTATTACAGCATTATCGACGCGCTGCGAGAGCAACGCCTGCCGCCCCAGAACACTCCTCTCGGCGGTCGCATCGGCATCCACGGACTGGGGCACGGTGATCCGACTATCCACCGCGAATTCAACTGGACCAAAGGTTGCGTTGCACTGACCAACCCGGAAATTGACCGTCTGGCACGCTGGGTACAGATCGGTACGCGTGTGGTGATCCGTTGACTGCCCGCAAATGACTTTAAAACAGTCCTATTGAAAAACCTAGGACATGCTATATTACCTGCCCATCTGGATGACAACCGCTATTGACCGTCATCTTGGCGTTATGGCCTGAGGCCGGCGCAAAGGTCGCCATACAGACGTAGTTGTGCATTTTTAGTCTTTTTGTACTATTGTTTTCAATGTCCCACCTTAAATTTAAGGAGATGCACCGATGTCTAAGAACCTGGTAACCGTCGCGAAAATTTCCGCCATTGCGCTTTCATTGGCTCTGGCTTCCGGCTGCGCAACCATCAAGAAAGAAGATCTGGATGCTGTCCGTGCTACCGCAGAGTCAGCCAAGGCTGCCGCTGCACAGGCTCAGGCAACTGCCGATGCTGCCAAGGCCTCTGCTGATCAGTCCAACACCTGCTGCACACAGACCAACGAGAAGATCGATCGCATGTTCAAGAAGTCGATGAACAAGTAATCGTTCAAAATCGCAGTCGAAAAAAAGCCCCGCGTTCGCAACAACGCGGGGCTTTTTATTGCCTGCCGCGATGGCGCGCGGCAACATGATCGATCAACGCAGTCTTGAACTCGCCGTGTCCAGGGTGGCTTGCATACGCGGTCTTACGGTGTCGGACTGCACGGCTGAACTGCGCGGCGGCAACGGTGGCTTGTTCGTGATCAGCACCGGAATACCCAGCGGCTGCGCGACTACCTGCTGTGCCACATCCCAGTTTACCGAATAGGTGCGATCGCGCGAAGCCTCTACCACCGCTTCCACCAGCGGCGTGTGGTTGTTGTGATAGCGGGCCTTGTCTTCATCCAACGGCGGATGCGACTCCAGATACAACTCGCCATTATGACGGCCGACCTTGTACGGCATATTGATGATACGCACCGGTGTCCCGACCGGTACCATTTTGAACAATGCAGCGATGTCATCGGGGTACAGGCGCATGCAACCGTGCGTAACACGCATGCCCAGTCCGTTGGGGTTGTTGGTGCCGTGAATCAGATAGCCATTGATGCCAAGGCGCATGGCGAACAGGCCCAAGGGATTGTCCGGTCCCGCCGGCACTACCTTCGGCAAATAATCACCCTTTGCGGCATGTTCAGCCAGGATGGATTTCGGCACGGTCCAGGTCGGGTTGGCATCCTTGGCCACCACGCGGGTCATGCCGATCGGCGTATTCCAATCCATGCGGCCGACGCTCACCGGATAGGTGACCACCACTGGCTGCTCGCCCTTTTTGGGTTTGGGATAGTAATAGAGACGCATCTCCGGGACATTGAGCACGATGCCCTCGCGCGGCACCGGCGGCAGAATAAAACGGGTCGGCAGGATCACCACGGTGCCGGCGCCCGGCAGCCACGGATCGACGCCCGGATTGGCCTGCTCGATGGCTTCATAGCCCAGGTTGTTGCGCCGCGCCAGATCGAGCAGCGTATCTTCGTGAACCGCCTCGACGCTGCGCACCTCGCCGATTAGATCATCGCCCGGCGGCGGCAAGGGGAAGGTCTGCGCCGAGAGCGGGGCACTGGCGCACAGCATAAGCAGCAGCGCGGCACGGCGGACGCGCTTGCTAACCGGAATTGCGGGTAATCTGTTCATCGTCTCGTGGTCCATATGACCGGGTTAAAACAGCGTTGATCGGATCTATAGCGGCCGCGCAGCTTCACATCTTCACAGCCGCCTGTAAAGCGCGGCGTATGATTTCCTCGCTGGGCAGGTCGACGCACTCCACCCCGCGCACCAGTCGCGCGGCTTCCGGCGGTTTATAGCCCAGTGACACCAGCGCACTGACGGCGTCCTCGACGGGATTATCCGCCATCGCCCGGTCCGCCGCACTGCCCGTCGCGCCGACCGCCGCAGCGGTGAAACCCTCCAGCCGGTCGCGCATCTCGATAATAAGCCGTTCGGCGGTCTTTTTGCCGATACCGGGTAGGCGCGTCAGGGTCGCCGTGTCCTGGCGCTGGACGCAGTTCGCAAAGCCCTCGGCGCTGATCCCGGACAGGATCGCCAGCGCTAATTTTGCGCCGACCCCACTGACCTTGATCAGGCTGCGGAACAAGGCCCGCTCCGCCGCTGTGGCGAATCCGCACAGCAGATGCGCGTCTTCGCGTACCAGCAGATGGGTGAACAGGACCACCTCGCCACCCTCCGCGGGCAGTTCGTAAAAGGTCGACATCGGCACTTCAACCTCGTAACCCACGCCCTGCACGTCCAGCAGCAGATGCGGCGGCTGTTTGTGCAGCAGCGTTCCGCGCAGGCGACCGATCATCGCATCCGCCCAGCGCGCGCCCGCCGCGCGGTGGGGACCTGCGCCAGGGTCTGGTTGGTATGGCCATGACACAGGGCAATCGCCAAGGCATCGGCGGCATCGGCCTGCGGATCGCCGGCCAGCTTCAACAGTACTTTGACCATGTGTTGGACCTGATGTTTCGTCGCGCCGCCCTTGCCGACGACGGACTGCTTGACCTGGCGTGGGCTGTATTCGGCAACTTTGAGATCCCGCAGCACACAGGCGCAAATCGCCGCCCCGCGCGCCTGACCGAGCTTCAGCGCGGAATCGGCATTGCGGTGCATGAAGACCGCCTCGATGGCCATCTCATCGGGCCGGTGTGCGGCCATAATTTCGGAGAGTTCGACAAAGATTATCCGCAAGCGTTCCGGCAGCGGCCCGGACGGCAGGCGCAGGCAACCGCTGGTGACATAGCTGTTGCGCGGGCCGTCCACATCGATGATGCCGTAACCGGTTATGAGAGAGCCCGGGTCGATGCCTAAAATTCGGGTCATGGTGATAGGGAAAAGATAAAAGTGGAAAGAGAAAAGTGTGAAACAAAGGGTTGTTGCTTCTTTCCTCTTTCCACTTTGATCTTTTCCCTACCCTTCATAACGAATCCATAATCTCGTCGGAGATCTCGGCATTCGAATAGACGTTCTGCACGTCATCAAGGTCTTCGAGCATGTCGAGCAGCTTGATCATCTTTGGCGCCATCTCCATATCCAGCGCGGTGGCGGTGGCGGCGCGCATGGCGACCTCGGCGGACTCGGGTGCAAGACCGGCATCCAGCAAGGCCTGCTTTACAGCCTCGAAATCATCCGCGCCGGTCAGGACCTCGACTGAACCGTCGTCAGCGCCGATGATATCCTCCACGCCGGCCTCCAGCGCTACTGCCATGATGCGGTCCTCGTCGCTGCCCGGCGGATAATTCAGCACACCGGCCTTGGTGAACAGATACGCGACCGAGCCGTCGGTGCCGAGATTGCCGCCGCATTTGGTGAAGGCGTGACGCACGTCGCCGACGGTGCGATTACGATTGTCGGTCATGCACTCGACCAGCACCGCCACACCGCCCGGACCGTAGCCCTCATAGCGCACCTCTTCGACATTGGCGCCGTCCTGCGCACCCGAGCCGCGCTTGATGGCGCGCTCTACGGTATCGCGGGTCATGTTGCTGATCAGCGCCTTGTCGATGGCGGTACGCAGACGCGGATTGGCCGCCGGGTCGGGGCCGCCCATGCGCGCGGCCACGGTGATCTCGCGGATCAGTTTGGTAAAGATTTTGCCGCGCTTGGCATCTTGGGCATTCTTGCGATGCTGGATATTTGCCCACTTGCTGTGACCTGCCATACCTGCCTCTTCAGGGATCGGAACGGCGGCTAGTTTAGCATTGCCCCCGCGCCCACAGTAGGCCGGGAATCCGGTATGCAGCAGCGGGTAATGGGCAGTCTTTTTTACTGACAGTGTCAGGAACTATCGGGATCGAAGCGGCCGCTGCGCAGAAACCGGGCGACCCGACGCGCAACATCGGCGGAGAACAGCAGGCTGCTGTGGCTGCATGGCAGCGTGCAGGATGCCGCACCGGGTATGCCCAGGGTTTCGGCGACGACAACCGTGCCGTCATTGGGTCGTGGCAGGTTCCCCACCAACAGTCCGAGACCCATCGGTCTGGTGCCGGCGATCACACCGAGGTCGCGTTCGCCCCCCCAGCGCGGGCCATCACCGAGCAGGGCCTGTTCGAGACTGCGGCCCAGCAGGCGCCGCCCCCAAGTGCGGCGCGCCAGATTGCGCGCCGTGGCGCTGCCCGCATATGGCGTGCCGAGCAGTACGATACGCCCCGGTCGTTGTGCCGGGAAATCTTCGAACAAGCGCAGGATCAGCAGGCCGCCGAGGCTGTGACCGATGAAATGCACGGTAGCGGCGTCGAGTGAGCCAAGAAAGTTTTGCAGGCGTGCGGCGTTGGTGGCGATATCGCTGCGCACTGTCGGATAGGAAAAACGCTGCGTTGCGAAACCGGCCTTGCCCAGCCGCCGGCCCAGCAGGCTCATTTCCAGGCCGTTCATCCACAGACCGTGGACTAAAACGACAGTAGCGAGTGGCGAGTGGCGAGTGGCGAGGTCACTATCCCCGGGTATTTCCTCGCTGCTCGCCACTCGCTACTCGCTACTCATTTATGGCGATACATCCAGCATGCGCTGCAAGGCCAGCCGCGCCTGTTCCGCTTCGGCCGGTGGCACAGTGATGCGATTGACTACCTTGCCCTCGACCAGATTCTCCAGCGTCCAGAGCAGATGTTGTGGGTCGATGCGGAACATGGTCGAGCACATGCACACGGTCGGCGACATGAAGTGCACGTTCTTGCCCTCGTGTCGGCACTCCTCGTGCAGCCGGTTGACCAGGTTGAGTTCCGTGCCCACCAGCCAGCGCGTGTTCGGTGCGGCGGCCTTGATGGTCTTGATGATGAATTCGGTGGAGCCGACGTAATCGGATTTTTGGCAGACCTCCAGGCTGGACTCGGGATGGGAGATCACATTAGTGTCCGGATACCGCGCCTTGAAGGCATCGATCTGCTCAGGCTTGAACATCTGATGCACTGAGCAGAAGCCTTTCCAGAGAATGACCTTGGCAGCGATGATCTGTTCACGAGTCAGACCGCCGTAGGGCTGATCGAAATCCCACACTACCATCGCATCGAGCGGGATGCCCATGCGGTCGCCGGTATTGCGGCCAAGGTGCTGATCCGGGAAGAACAGTACCTTCTCACGCTGCTTGAATGACCACTCCAGTACATGCCGCGCATTGGTCGAGGTGCAGACGATGCCGCCGTGGCGGCCGCAAAAGGCCTTCAGATCGGCGGCGGAATTGATGTAGGTCACCGGCGTGATGGTGGTATCAGGATCCAGCATCGTGGCCAACTCGCGCCAGGCGCGTTCGACCTTGGCCAGATTGGCCATGTCGGCCATCGAGCAACCGGCGGACAAATCCGGCAGGATGGCGATCTGTTCGGGACGCGACAGGATATCCGCTACCTCGGCCATGAAGTGCACGCCGCAGAAGACAATATAATCGGCCTTGGAATTGGCGGCTTTGCGCGACAGCTTGAGTGAGTCGCCGGTGAAATCTGCATGGCGATAGACCTCATCGCGCTGATAGTGATGACCGAGTATCACCAATCGCTCACCGAGTGCCGCCTTGGCGGCGCGGATGCGGTCATCGCAAGTGGCGTCGTCGAGCGTGGTGAACTGCTGAACTGCAAGGGCGTTTTGAGCCATGGCGGACAGTCGTCCCAGTGTAGATGAAAAAATTATCCTACTGGCCCACACGCTGATATACCACCCCTCATTTGGGATGGTAGCGACTACCGGCAAGCAAACGGCAGTGCCTGAATGGCCGCATGATTGGTGGCGGAACTTACCCGGCGCAAGGCTTCGTCCCGCGGCGCCCAGCAATACGCCGTGTGTTCCTGCGGTGCGATGATGATCGGGCAAACCGCGGGCAGGGCGGCGCGAAACACATGTTCGAGGTTTTCGTTGACCGCCGGATCGTAGCGTGGCCGCCAGTTCGGCAGAATAGGATAACGGTTTAGCTGCCGGCAATCTTCGATCATTACCTCGGCAAGACCGGTTTCCTCGGCGAGTTCCCGTTGCGCCGCCTGGGCCGGTGTTTCGTCCCGATGCAGACTGCCAGTTACCGATTGCCAGAAATCAGCAGGCTCGCGGCGTTGCAATAGCAGCACCTCGCCTGTCAGCGTATAGACAACAACAAGCACTGACTCGGGACGTTTATACATACCGACACTGTAGGATGGGTGCAGTGCAGCGTAGCGTAGCGCAACCCATCAATTGCGGAATAGATCGATGAGTTGCGGCAAAAACCGCCTGCACCCATCCGACGCTCGCTAACTGCCGGCAACCGGCGGTACGCGCACGCGGATATGCAGATCGCGCAATTGCGCTTCGCTGACCGGCGCCGGCGCATTGGTGAGTGGGCAGCTTGCAGTCTGGGTTTTGGGGAAGGCCATGACTTCGCGGATCGAGCCGGCGCCGGTCATCAGCATCACCAAGCGATCCAGGCCGAAGGCGATGCCGCCGTGCGGCGGGCAGCCGTATTTGAGTGCGTCGAGCAGGAAACCAAATTTGTCACGCGCTTCCTCGGGGCCGATGCCGAGCAGTTTGAATACGGATTCCTGCAAGTCGCTGCGGTGGATACGGATCGAACCGCCACCGAGTTCGGTGCCGTTCAGCACCAGATCGTAGGCCCGCGACAGGCAGTTGCCGGGGTCCGCTTCCAGGGCGGTGACGTCATCGACACTGGGTGCGGTGAAAGGATGATGCAAGGCCATCCAGCGACTGTCCTTGTCGTCCCACTCGAACATCGGGAAGTCCACTACCCAAAGGAGTTTCCAGCCGCGCTCCACCAGGCCGCGGTCGTGACCAAGCTTGATGCGCAATGCACCCAGCGCCTCGTTGACCACTTTGGCGCTGTCGGCGCCAAAGAAAATGAGATCGCCGGTCTGCGCGCCGGTGCGCGTCATGATCGCCTCGATAACCTCGTCAGGCAGAAATTTCAGGATCGGTGATTGCAGTCCGTCACGGCCCTTGGCGCGATCGTTGACCTTGATGTAGGCCAGACCCTTGGCACCGTAGCGCCCGACATAGGCGGTGTAGTCGTCGATCTCCTTACGGGTCAGCGTGCCGCCCTCCGGCAGCAGCAGTGCGGCGACCCGGCCCTTGGCATCCTTAGCCGGCACGGAAAAGACCTTGAATTCGACCGCCTGCATCAAGTCGGACAGTTCCACCAGCTCCAGCGGGATGCGCAGGTCGGGTTTGTCGACGCCGAAACGGTGCATGGCCTCGGCGTAACTCATGCGCGGGATCGGCGTATGCAACGGGACTTCGACGACCTTGGCGAACAGATCGCGCACCATCGCTTCCATCAGGCCCATGATCTGGTTTTCGTCAAGGAACGAGGTCTCGATATCGAGCTGGGTGAATTCCGGCTGGCGATCGGCGCGCAGGTCCTCGTCACGGAAGCAACGCACGATCTGATAATAACGGTCCATGCCGGCCATCATCAGCAGCTGCTTGAACAGCTGCGGCGACTGTGGCAGGGCGAAGAAACTGCCGGCATGGGTACGACTCGGCACCAAGTAGTCACGCGCGCCTTCCGGCGTGGCCTTGGTGAGCATCGGTGTTTCGATGTCGAGAAAGCCGTGGCTATCGAGGAAGGCGCGCAACGTGCGCGTGATCAGCGCGCGCAGGCGCAGGCGATCCTGCATCACCGGCCGACGCAGGTCGAGATAACGGTAGCGCAGCCGGGTTTCCTCGTTGACGTCGTCTTCGTCGAGCTGGAAGGGCGGAGTCTCGGCGCGGTTGAGTATCTCCAGACTGCTCACAGCCAGCTCAACCTGGCCGGTAGGCAGAGAAGAATTTTCCGTGCCGGCCGGTCGGCGCCGCACCTTGCCGGTGACAGTCAACACGTATTCGCTGCGCACACGTTCAGCGGTGGCGAAGGTCTCGGGGCTGTCCGGATCGAACACCACCTGCATCAGTCCCTCGCGGTCGCGCAGATCGATGAAGATCACGCCACCATGGTCACGGCGCCGGTTCACCCAACCGCACAGAGTGACCTCCTGATCGAGATGGGATTCGTTGAGTTGACCGCAATAGTGGCTACGCATAGAAGCATTCATTTTGAACCGCCAAGTACACCAAGAACCAACCAGGAGGGAACAGCAACGCAGTACTGCATACCGCTTTTGCTTGCCTTGGCGTTCCTGGTAGTTCGATCGATTAGTTTAAGGAATCGCGGATGTTACGGATTCGTGGGCGGTGGCGCAACCGGAGCTGCCGGGACTTTCCAGGGTGGCACGATCGCCCCCATGGAGATGAGCATTTTCAGGCCCTCGTCCACGCTCATATCCAGTTCCACGACATCGTCCTGCGGCACCATGAGAAAAAATCCCGAGGTCGGATTGGGGGTGGTGGGGACATAGACATTGATGACAATGCGGCCGGTCTTGTGCTGGGCCTCGCCCACCGTGACACCGGTCTGAAAGGCCAGGGTCCACAGCCCGACACGCGGGTATTCGATCAGCAGCACCTTGCGGAACGACTGGCCGCCGGGACTGAACAGCATCTCCATGAGCTGCTTCACGCCCATGTAGATGGAGCGCACCAGCGGTATGCGCGACAGCAGCGACTCCCAGCCCGCCACCAGTTGCCGACCGAACAGGTTGGCCGCCACCACACCGGTGACCAGCAGCACCACCACGGTAAGCACGATGCCCAGGCCCGGGATACGCATCCCCAGCAGTGTTTCCGGCTGGTATTGATGTGGCAGCAGCAACAGGGTCCGATCCATGACATCGACCAGCCAGATCAGCACCAGCAGCGTCACGCCCAGCGGCACCCAGATGAGCAGGCCGGCGATCAGATAGCGACGCAGAGCGGTCATCTCGGGTCAGCGCTGCGGCAAAACTGTATCAATGTTTGTGGCCACAGCCACCGCTGCCGCAGCCGCCACTGGCCTTTTTTTCCGGTGCCTTGTCCGCAGTGGAGGATGTGCCGCCGGAATCGACCACGTTCTTTTTCTTGCCACCCGATTTGAAATCAGTCTCGTACCAGCCAGCGCCCTTGAGGCGGAAACCGGCTGCCGAGATCAACTTGCGCAGACTGGGCTTGCCGCACTTGGGACAGTCGACCAGCGGGGCATCACTGATCTTCTGCAGTGCTTCAAGCTGGTGCGCGCACGCGGCACATTCGTATTCATAGATCGGCATGACAATACCTCAGGAAAGACACACTTCTCCGGCCCGACGTGGGGTCGAACCGATGAAAATCAATGGGGCATTATCCCACAGCCGCGCACGCGACGCACCGGCACCGTCAGCCCAAACCCAGGTCCCCGGCGGCGACGCGAGCCTCGGCCTCGAAGTGTTTGGCCTCCTCCAGCACCAGTACCCGTTCCACATACTCCTTTTGGCTCTGCCGCAGAATTTGTAGGTCAACTGCAATCAAGTCCCCTCTCCCTCAGGGAGAGGGGTTGGGGTGAGGGGATTTAATCAGTGCCTGATGGATACACTCCGGAATGGCCTTTGCCCCGATCAGAATCTCATGATTCCAGAAGCGCAGAACCCAGTACT
>JBBQDK010000020.1:0-25932 GCA_038319625.1 Gammaproteobacteria bacterium | reverse complement strand
TTCGCCGACGAACAGGCACGCCCGTTCTTTGCCAATCTGTTGCCCGAGTCTGATCTGCGACGCGCGCTGGCACGAAAGCTCGGCTTGTCGGAGCAAAATGATTTTGCGCTGCTGGAGGCCGTGGGCGGAGAATGCGCCGGCGCCGTCAGTCTGTTGCCGGATGATATGGCGCTGCCAGGATCGGGTAGCTATCGCGTCCAGAGCGATGCTGACCTGAATACCTTGGTCGATGAGTTGCCTACGCGTCCCATGCTGGCCGGTGAGCAAGGCATCCGCTTGTCTCTGGCCGGCGCGCAGAACAAGTTACCTATACACTTCGACGGCCAACACATCAGTGTGCCGCTCGGTAATGCCCCCAGCAGCCATATTCTCAAGCCGCCCATCATCCAGTACCCGCACTCAGTGGAAAACGAATATTTCTGTATGCGTCTGGCGGAACGTGTCGGCCTCTCGGTCCCGAGCGTGACCTTGTTGCACAAGCGCAAGAGTCTCTATCTGATCGAGCGTTATGATCGTTACTTGAAAGCGGACAGATCGATTGAACGTATTCATCAGGAGGATTTCTGTCAGGCGCTGGGAATCCTGCCGGATCAGAAATACGAGAAAGAAGGCGGCCCCGGTATAAAACAATGCTTCATGCTGCTGCGCGACCACAGTGTGTTCCCGGTGCCCGATATGCGCGCCTTGCTGGATTGGGTCGTCTTCAATTATCTGATCGGCAACGCCGACGCTCACGCAAAAAACATCGCGTTGCTGCTCATGCAAGGTGGACCCCGTCTGGCACCGTTTTACGACCTGATGTGCACGGCCGTTTATCCGGATCTCAGCGACAAGCTCGCCATGAAGATCGGCAGTGAAGATCGTCCGGACTGGATCATCGCACGCCGCTGGCAGGCCTTCGCGGAAGATATCGGCGTTGCCTACAAACTGGTACGGCAGCGCTTGTTGACTCTGAAGGAATCCATCCACGAATCGGCCCAGGCGCTCCGTGGTGAGTTCATCGCCGAGCACGGGCCGTGCACTGTCATCGATAACATACTGGGTGTCATCAAGCAGCGGGATGATAAAATCTCCGCCACGCTGATCGCGGCGGAGAGCGAGGCATAGTCATCATCCTGCATGGCAGCGCATGGCTTGATGCGTCAACAAGGATACTCACAAGTATTCGCTGAAGTAGTCAAGCTAACGCCAGAGATAGTTAATAATGTCTACGATTATCGATTTTTCATGTAGCAGAAAGCGGAGCCTGGATGAGCAGCGAGTTTAATCCGAGAGAGGGACAGTACCGGGGCGTGAGTACGCTTTGTATTCCGCTTGGGTTCCATCCAGAATATGGTCGTCGGGATGTCGAGAATTTCCGTGTGCAGTTATTGTTATTTCACAGCAAGGAGGCTGTATGAGTGACATCGTTATCTTCGAGACTGAGGCGCAGCAGGTCGAGGTTCGGCTGGAGGGTGAGACCGTCTGGCTGACCCAGAAACAGATGGCTGAATTGTTCGATAAGGACATCCGCACCATCAACGACCACGTCGGCAACGTGTTTGGGGAAGGCGAACTGGACCGCGAGGCAACTATCCGGAATTTCCGGATAGTTCGCCAGGAAGGGGGCAGGCAGGTCCGCCGCGAGATCGAGCACTACAATTTGGACGTCATCATTTCCGTCGGCTACCGGGTGAAGTCCCGGCGTGGTGTGTACTTCCGCCAGTGGGCCACCCGCATACTGCGCAATCACCTGACCCGTGGTTACAGCCTGAATGAACACCGGCTGGCACAGCAGGGGTTGGAAGAACTGGAGCAGGCGGTGGACCTGCTGGGCAAAACCCTAACCCGGCAGGAACTGGTGACCGACATCGGCAGGGAAGTGGTCGGCCTGATTCTGGGCTACGCCAAGACATGGCGCTTGTTGCTGGATTACGACGAAGGCAAGCTCAGTGTGCCCGCCGGTGCACAGCCGGCTCGCGGCGTTTTGGGCCTTGAAGAAGCGCGCCGGGCGCTGGATGCTCTGGCTGGGGAATTGTGCCAGCGCGGCGAGGCCAGCGAGCTGTTTGCTCGCGACCGAGGCGAGGGGCTGGCGGCTATCCTCGGCAATATCGAGCAGACCATGTTTGGCGACCCGCTTTACAAAACCCGCGAGGAGCGCGCCGCGCATCTGCTTTATTTCGTCATCAAGAACCATCCGTTTTCCGATGGCAACAAACGCTCCGGGGCCTTTCTGTTCTTGCTGTATTTACGTCAGGAGAGCATGCGCCTGACCCTGGATGTAAATGGCCTCACGGCGCTGACGCTGGCGGCGGAGCTATGGAACGCGGGTGGTCGGCAGATGACAATTCTGCTCACACCCATACGGGCGTTTACGGCTGAAACGGGCTGGCGGGCGCACGATCTGTCCACGGATGAAGAAATTGACAATATCCGGAACGCGATCACACCCAATGCGCGCGAGATCCATGCCTACTGGTTGGCGCATCGCGAGGAGCATGCGCCTGTTCCAGCGCCAGCGCGCCATGCCGCTTCGCGCGTCGGACGCAACGATCCCTGCCCCTGCGGCAGTGGCAAGAAATACAAGCAGTGTTGTTTGCACTGATATCCGTATCTACAACCTGCCATCGTCAGGCGAAACAGTGGCTTGCTCCCGGTTTTTCGTGATCAACTCAACCCGCAGGCATTGACCTGTCCGCCTGCCAACAGCTTGACTCATTACTTGACTTAAGCTTTACTTATCGCATGGCTTATCAACCCCAATTCACCATTTCAGCAAGCCTGCTCTCAAAGGTGGAGTCCGTTGCCGCGTTGCGGGAGCGGATTCTCGGCGCGGCTGTCGAGCTGTCGTGGATGCCCGCTTTGCAAAAGGACACTCGCACACGCAATGTCCACGCCTCAACCGCCATCGAGGGCAACCCCCTCACGCTGGAGCAGGTGCGAGCATTGGAGGAAGGGCGTGCATTGGCCACTTCCGGGGAGCGGGCCAAGCGCGAGGTGGTCAATTATTTCGCCGGCCTTCGCTATGTAGAGAAGCACGCTTCGATGAAGCGCGTCGGCCACGACAATGTCCTTGAGCTGCATCGGATCCTTGCGGGCGAGGTGATGAATCAGGGCGAGGCAGGGCGTTACCGGACGATTGCAGTGCGGGTGGGTAGTTATGTGCCGCCACCACCGCTGGAGGTATCCGGCCTGATGTTCGAATTGCTCGAATGGTGGAACAAGGCGTCGGTGAAACTCTCTCCGGTATTGAGCTCGGCCATTCTGCATTACCGATTTGAGACGATCCATCCGTTTGCCGATGGCAACGGCCGAACCGGCCGGGCACTGGCCTTGTGGGAGCTGTATCGGCACGGCTTCGACTCGCATCATATTTTTTCCGTAGACGAGTACTACTGGGAAGATCGTCCACGTTATTACAAAGAGCTGGATGCTGTGCGCAAGGCGGGCGATGATTTGTCCGGTTGGTTGGAATATTGCGCCGAGGGACTGCGCCAGACGTTAGAGCGTGTGTGGTTACGGGTGCAAACCTTCAGTGTGGCGTCATCCGTTAAGCTGGTGCTGCGCCCTCGGCAGGAGCAGTTGCTCAACCTCCTGCGCGATCACCACAGCATGGCCCCGAACGAGATATGGAACGCACTCGGCATTTCCAAACAGGGTGCGATGGATCTGCTGCGCCCACTACTGGAGGCGGGCTTGGTGGAAAAGGTGGGTGGCAAAAAAACTGGACGTTACATTCTCAAGAGCGCTTGAACGACTGCACCGATTCCGTCGTCGCAGAAGCCGCGCCCTTCTTTAAGGGCGTCACTTCATTCCGGTAACGCTCGAGCAACTCCATAAGGGTGGTGGATTCCGCCTCGGCACGCGACACGAAGGTGCCCCGGTCCATTTCGTATTCCACTTTGCGGGCCCACTGTTCTGCAGCCGCGCGGGTTTCAAAAGTTTTGGTCTGAAGCGGCTGGCCCTTTTGCCGGATCTGTGCCTGCCATTGGTAAGGACCACGTTTTCTGAAGGACGCCATCGCCATACTCATCACGTTCGTGAATGAGTGTGACAACGCCGTGACAAATAATCACTTTGAAAGTCCAAACGGGATGGTTGGAGTTTTAAGTGCTTGATTGATGGTGGGCGATAGTGGGTTCGAACCACTGACCCCTGCCGTGTGAAGGCAGTGCTCTACCACTGAGCTAATCGCCCCAAGGCGCGAAATTGTACGGGGCGGGTGTCGGCACGTCAATTCAATGCCCTGACGACTATTGTCGGCGGCGGCACTATCAAAAACCCCGGTAATATTGCAAAATATGCGCCCCAAGCTGGCAGGGTGTGCCGATCCGGCGTCGCGACTCGGCGTAGCAGGAAAGGCTTAGCCGGTGCGGCTGGGAAGTTTTCTCTGCCGGTCTCATGGCAGGACCCGTCTTTGGTTCTGCGTCACAGCAACGATAGTTTCAATTAACCGAACACGTCTCCGTGGATTTTCCTGACATCGATTCTGCCCACCGCCCGGCGTCGCGCCATGGCGTGTGGCGCGATCTGCTGCTGATCACACTGCTGTTCGCGATCGGTTACGGCGTGATGCTTGGCAACCGCGCCTTGTGGCAGCCGGACGAGGGGCGCTATACCGAGATTCCGCGCGAGATGCTGTTGACGGGCGATTTCCTCACCCCGCACCTGGACGGCGTGAAGTATTTCGAGAAGCCGCCCTTGTTCTATTGGCTGCAGGCCGGTTCGCTGCGGCTGTTCGGGTTGCATGCGTGGAGCGCGCGGCTGTGGCCGGTGCTGTTTTCCCTGTTCGGCTGTCTCGCCGTGTACGGCGCCGGGCGAGTTTGGTACGGGCGCGGCAGCGGACTGGCGGCGGCGGGCGTACTGGCGACCAGTCTGTTGTACTTTTTCCTCGGCCGAGCCGTGATCCTGGATCTGGCTCTTAGCACTTTGTTGAGCGCCGCCATGCTGGCGCTGGTGCAGGGGGTCCGCACGCCGGCGGGGCCGCGCCGGCGCAACTGGTTCTGGGGCGCCTATGCGCTGATGGCGCTGGCCACGCTGACCAAGGGTCTGATCGGCTTCGTGCTGCCGGGCATGGTGGTGGCGGTGTGGATCGTGCTGTTGGGCAAATGGCGGCTGCTGCGCTCCATGTATCTGCCATCGGGTGTGCTGGTGTTCCTGCTGATCGCCGCGCCCTGGCATGTGTGGGTTAGCGAGGTGAATCCGGAGTTTCCCTATTTCTATTTCGTGCAGCAGCATTTCCTGCGCTATCTGACCGATGTCGAGCAACGTTACCAGCCCAACTGGTTCTTCGTTCCCATCCTGCTGCTCGGTTTCTTTCCCTGGACGCTGTTCCTGCCGCAGGCGCTGCGGTTGAATATGGCGAAGCTCTGGGCGCAGCGCCGTGAGCACAGGGAAACGCTGTTTCTGATCGTGTGGGCGGTGGTGGTGTTCGCGTTCTTCTCGCTATCGCACTCCAAGCTGGTGCCTTACATCCTGCCGGTGTTTCCGCCGCTGGCCTTGCTGGTCGGGCGTTATGTGGCCAATGCGGACACAGCCTCGGCGGGCTGGCGCAGTGGTTTGCTGCTGTTGGCGCTGGCCAATCTCGCCGCCGCCGTGACCTTCATGCTGATGGCCAGTGGCCTGTGGCAGAGCCCGGGCGTGAATGAATTACGGCGCCTGATGGGGCCGGCGCTGTGGCTGGTGGCGGGCACCTTCGCGCTCGGCATGCTGGCGGTGGTGGCGGTCCTGCGCGTGCCCGGCCGGGTCAAAGTGCTGGCAGTGGTGATGGCGAGCACGCTGCTCATTCATCAGTGTTTCAGCTACGCGATGAGCCGCATGGATGAAAAATACACCGTGAAGGCCCTGGCGCTGACGCTGAAACCGCTGCTGCACCCCGATGACGTGGTGGTCTCCTACTCGACCTATTATCAGGATCTGCCGCTCTATTTAAAGCGGCGCATCACCATCGTTGACTGGGACAACGAACTGGCCTTCGGTTCAAAGCATCAGGATACCCGCGCGTGGATACTGGAAACGCCGGCCCTGTGGGTGTTGTGGAAGGGGCCGCAGAGGGTATTCCTGCTCGCCAACACCGATTCACTGGCATATCTGCGCCAAGAGGCCGGTGATCGTTATTACTTTTTGGCCGGGGACAAGTATCATGTGCTCCTGTCCAACGAGCCCCCGACACTATGACAATGTTCCCGATGATTCTGCTGGGCGTGCTGCTCAACGCCGCCGCGCAACTGCTGCTCAAACAGGGCATGCGTCAGATCGGTCCGGTGCACATGGCCTGGGATCAGGCTATGCCCATGGGCCTGCAGGTCGCGGCCAATCCGTATGTGCTGTCCGGCCTGTTTGCGTATGTGGTCAGCGTGGTGGTCTGGATAGTGGTGCTGTCGCGCGTCGATGTGAGTTTCGCCTATCCGATGCTCAGCATCGGCTACATCGTCAATGCCATTGCCGCCTATTATCTGTTCGACGAGGCGCTGTCACCGACCCGCATGCTTGGCATCCTGGTAATCATCGCGGGCGTCGCCCTGGTGGCGCGCACGTGAGCGAAGACTTCCTGCCGTTCTCGCGCCCGGCGCTGAGCCGCGCTGCCATTGATGAAGTGGTGGCCTGTCTGGAGTCGGGCTGGATCACCACCGGGCCGCGCGTCAAACGTTTCGAACAGGATCTGGCGGCCTATCTGGGCGCGCCGCAGGTGTTGGCGCTGTCGTCGGCGACGGCGGGTCTGCACCTGGCCTTGCTGGCGCTGGACCTGCAAGCCGGTGACGAAGTCATTACCACGCCGCTGACCTTCGCCGCCACGCTTAACACTATCGTGCTGGCCGGCGGCCGGCCGGTGCTGGTCGATGTCGAGGCAGACACGTTCAATATCGATGTGGCGCAACTGGCCGCTGCCATCACGCCGCGCACCCGCGCCATCATGCCGGTGCACTTCGCCGGCCTGCCGGTGGATCTCGATCCTTTGTATGCCTTGGCCGAACAACACGGCCTGCGCGTCATCGAAGACGCGGCCCACGCCATCGGCACCGAATACAAGGGAAAACGCATCGGCAGCTTTGGTGACACGCAGGTGTTCAGCTTTCATCCCAACAAGAACATGACGACGGGCGAGGGTGGCTGCGTCACCACTCGCGATACCGCGCTGGCCGAACGCATCGCCCTACTGCGATTTCACGGCATGGACCGCGAGGCCTGGAACCGTTTCGGCAAGACCGGCAATCAGCATTACGAAATCATCCTGCCGGGTCTGAAGTACAACATGATGGACATGCAGGCCGCGCTCGGCATCCATCAGCTGGCCGAGTTGGATGGGTTCATCGCGCGGCGCACCGAACTTGCATTGCGCTATCAGCAACAGTTCGCCGGTTGGCCGCAACTGCAATTACCCGCCGCGCCCGCGTATGTACATCGTCATGCCTGGCATCTGTATTCGCCATTGATCAACGCCGAAGCGGCTGGCATGGACCGCGACGCCTTCATGGCCGGCCTGAAGGAGCGCAACATCGGCACCGGTCTGCATTACCGCGCCGTGCATCTTTATCCGTATTACCGCAAACATTACGGCTTCAAGCCGGGCGATTTCCCTAACGCCGAACACATCGGCGATGCTATCGTCAGCCTGCCGCTGTTCCCCGGCCTCAGCGATGCCGACCAGGACCGTGTGATCGCCGCGATGGCCGATCTGTTCGGAAGCAGCTAGCGCATGCATCCTGTACTCAGCATCGTCGTGCCGGTCTACAACGAGGAAGGCAACCTCGAAACGCTGTTCCGGCGCCTGACCGCCGTGCTCGACGCACAGGACCGGCCCTACGAGATTTTGTTCACCAACGACGGCAGTCGCGACCGTTCGCGGGCGATACTGGCGGAGTTTTTCGCCCAGCGGCCGAGTCAGGTGCGCGTCATCGACTTCAATGCCAACTACGGTCAGCATCAGGCTATCATGGCCGCCTTCGAGCGCGTGCGCGGCGCTATCATCGTGACGCTCGACGCCGACCTGCAGAATCCGCCCGAGGAGATTCCCAAGCTGTTGGCCGCGATCGACGCCGGTCACGACGTGGTCGGAGGCTATCGCGCCCAGCGTCGGGACAATGTGTTCCGGCGTTATGCCTCGCGCGTGATCAATGGCATCCGCGAAAAGACCACCCGCATCCGCATGCGCGACCAGGGCTGCATGCTGCGCGCCTATCGCCGCGATATCGTCGATGTCATTGCCGCAACGCGCGAAAGCTCGACCTTCATTCCGGCGCTGGCGATGAGCTTCGCCAGCAATCCCACAGAGGTCGAAGTGGTGCATGCACCGCGCCTGGCGGGGACATCGAAGTACCGTCTTTACGATTTGGTGCGCCTGAACTTCGACCTGATGACCGGGTTCACGCTGGTGCCCTTGCAGGTCTTCACCATGGCCGGCATGGCGATCTCGGCGCTCAGCCTGTTGTTCGTGATCTACCTGTTTATCCGCCGTCTGATCGTCGGTCCCGAGGTGCAGGGCGTGTTCACCCTGTTCGCCATCCTGTTCTTCCTGGCCGGCATCATCATTTTCGGTCTGGGCGTGATCGGCGAATACGTGGGCCGGATTCACCAGCAGGTGCGGCAGCGACCCAATTATCTGATCCGTAGCGTGCTGGAACAACTCGATGACTGAAACTGTATCCAAACCCGGCGTGCTGGTATTCGCCTACCAGGATGTCGGTTATGCCTGTCTCGAAGAACTGCTGAAGCGCGGTGTGCGCGTGCTCGCGGTATTCACGCACGCCGATGATCCGGGCGAGCAGTGCTGGTTCCGTTCAGTGGCCGAACTGGCCGCCGCGCACGGCGTGCCGGTGCACACACCCGAGTCCATCAACACGCCACAGTGGCGCGACTGTATCGCCGCGCTGCATGTCGACCTGATCTTCTCGTTCTATTACCGGCACATGATCGCCACGGCCATTCTCGACAGTGCGCGTCTCGGTGCTTTCAACATGCACGGTTCGCTATTGCCAAAATACCGCGGTCGCGCGCCGGTCAACTGGGCGATCGCCAAGGGCGAGCGGGAAACCGGCGTGACCCTGCATCACATGGTGGCGCGTGCTGATGCCGGCGACATCGTCGATCAGCAGGCCGTGCCCATCGGGCCGAACGACAGCGTACATGATCTGTATCCACATATCGTCGCCGCCGCGCGCGCCGTGCTGGCGCGCCAGCTCGACAATCTGCTGGCAGGTAGCGCGCCGCGCCGCGCGCAGGACGAAACGCAGGCCAGCTATTTCGGCGGCCGCCGCCCGGAAGATGGCCGCATCGACTGGACCGATTCCGCGCAGACGGTTTTCAATCTGATTCGCGCCGTAACGCATCCTTATCCCGGCGCCTTCACCGACGTGGCGGACCGGCGTCTGTACATCTGGCGGGCCGTGGCGCGCGACGCGCCGGGTGGTCCGCCCGGTGTGGTCTTGTCGGAACAGCCGCTGTGCATCGCCGCCAGGCAGGGCTGTGTCGAGATACAAACCTGGCAATGGCAGGGCGATGCCGAACACAGCGCGCCATACGATCAACACGGCCTACGGACGGGACAGACACTGGTCGACGCGCTACCGCACGCCGGCCACAGCGGATATCAATCGAGGTAATAACATGGCACTGAAAATTCTGATTCTGGGTGTGAATGGCTTCATCGGCAGCAGCATCACCGAAACCATCCTGCGCGACAAGGACTGGGAGGTCTATGGCATGGACATGGACAGCGGCAAGCTCGGCGACTCGCTGACGCATCCGCGCTTTCATTTCGTCGAGGGTGATATCACCATCAATCGCGAATGGATCGAGTACCATGTGAAGAAGTGCGATGTGATATTACCGCTGGTGGCGATCGCGACACCGGCAATGTACGTTACCGATCCGCTGCGCGTTTTCGAGCTGGATTTCGAGGCCAATCTGCACATCGTTCGCCAGTGCGTGCGTTACAACAAGCGTGTGCTGTTCCCCTCGACGTCCGAGGTCTACGGCATGAGCAGTGACGCCGAGTTCGACGAAGAGAATTCCAATCTGGTACTGGGCCCGATCAACAAGCAGCGCTGGATCTATTCCTGCTCCAAGCAGCTCATGGACCGCGTCATCTTCGCCTATGCGCAGCAGCAGGATTTCCGCTTCACACTGTTTCGCCCTTTCAACTGGATTGGTCCCAAGCTCGACAACATCCTCGAGCCCAAAGAAGGCAGTTCGCGGGTGCTGACGCAGTTCATCAGCAATATTCTCCACGGCAAGGACATCCAGCTGGTCGACGGTGGCAGTCAGCGCCGCAGCTTCACCTACATCGATGACGGCATCGATGCACTGCTGCGCATCATCGAGAACAAAGACGGCTGCGCCGATGGCCGCATCTTCAATATCGGTAATCCCAAAAATGACCTGTCGGTGCGTGAACTGGCGGAAACACTGGTCAGGCTGGCCAAGACCTACCCCGCCTACAAGACCGCTGCCGAGAAGGTGCGCCTGGTCGATGTCAGTTCCCAGGAATATTACGGCAAGGGCTATCAGGACATCATGACCCGTGTGCCCTCGATCAAGAATGCCAAGACCTACCTCGGCTGGGAACCGAAGACCGACTTCGAAACAGCGATGCGCCTGACGCTGGATTACCACCTCGCCGGCCCGACCTTGCTGCCGGGTGGCCAAAACGTTTGATGACACGCTGACTCATCCGGACACTCCCCTCTCCCGCAAACGGGAAAGGGGACTATAGTAATAGGCGGAGTGGATTAATCAGGACTCGCTTGGATTAGTGAGTATTCCGAAGGGATGCGCCAGAGACTTGCTTCTGCATTCATCCTCTTGGCGTCCTTGGCGGTTCAAGAAAAGGTTTTTTAAAGCGATATGACCAACGACACACTGCTGGCCATCAAGATCGATGTCGATACCGAGCGCGGCACGCGTCTGGGGGTGCCGCCGTTGCTCGAGCTGTTCGCCGAGCTCGATATCCGCGCGACCTTTCTATTCTCTCTCGGTCCCGACAACACCGGTCGCGCACTGCGGCGGGTGTTTCGGCCCGGTTTCTTCGGCAAGGTGGTGCGCACCAGTGTGATCAGCACCTATGGCGTACGCACGCTGCTGAACGGTGTGCTCTGGCCGGGGCCGCATATCGGTCAGCGGCACGAAGCGTTGCTGCGCAGTGTGCGCGATGCCGGCCACGAAGTCGGTATTCATTGTTACGATCACATTCGCTGGCAGGACAATCTGGCACGCATGTCGCTGCCGGAGGTACGTGAGGAATTCGGCCGCGCGCGCCGCGAGTTCCAGCGTATCTTCGGTGCGCCCGCGACCACCGCCGGCGCGGCGGGCTGGCAGGCCGACGCCAACAGCCTGGCAGTCTACGACGAGGCCGGACTGGACTACGCGAGCGACGCCCGCGGCACGGCCGCGTTCTATCCGCGCGTCGACGGTCACTTGTTCAATACCCTGCAGATTCCCACCACCTTGCCCACCCTCGACGAACTGCTCGGCCGACCGGAATATCCCGAAGCCGAACTGGTCAACCACTATCTATCACAGTTGCAGTCGGGACGGCTCAATGTACTCACCGCGCACGCTGAAATCGAAGGCATGAGCAAACGCGAACTGTTTGGCGACTTTTTGCGCCGCGCCGCCCGCAGCGACGTGCGCTTCGTGCGCCTGGACGAAATCGCGCAAGTGCTGCGCGCCGCGGGCGCGGCCCCGGTCTGCGACCTGGTGCAAGGCACGATTGACGGCCGCTCCGGCACGCTGGCGGTGCAGCAGGCTGCCTCGGGTTGACTCCCTCTCCCCTAACCGGCTTCGTCCGCTTCACTTCGCTCTCCCCAAAAGCGGGAGAGAGCAGCGAGAGAGCGAGCTGTAACCCGGTCAAGCATCCCGCCCCCGCCTGAAGTACACTGTCGCAGAAATCACGGCGACCAGCGTTGCTTGCCAGGCAACTGCGATTCCGAGTGCCGTACCTGCCAATACAACGGAGAAACACGATGCACATCGAACTTGGCGGTCTGTTCGGATTGATCCTGCTCATTGCCGATATCTGGGCCATAGTCAAAACCGTTGAAAGCAATGCCACCACCGGGATCAAGGTGCTCTGGGTAGTGTTGATTGTGCTGCTCCCGCTGATCGGCCTGGTCATGTGGTTCTTCATGGGGCCGACACGCCGCAACGTCCGTTAACCGGCGCAACCGCCCGATCACGCAGTCGTGTAGCTGATCTTCCCGACCTGTTCCATTCAGTTTCCATTCAGCACCGCTGGTTATACTTTCATTGCCAGCGGTGACTTTACCTTCGCCAATGTGATGTCTGTAGTGGGCCAACTTTCCCGTCCGCTACCACTACTTGGCGCTCCGTGCCCGACACCTCCGGGAAATGGATTCCCTCTCCACTGACGGGAGAGGTGAATGATGCGGCGAGTTGATTGTCAGAAGTATTGAAGTGACCGGCGTTTCCCTGACTCAAGCAGGTACCACCATGCTCCGTTACTGCATCTTTGTCCTGTCGCTGACCCTGACCGCCTCCGTCTGGGCGACCGACAGTCTGCGTTGTGGTTCGCGGCTGATATACCTGGGCGACAGCAAACTGCGGGTACAGGATGTCTGCGGTAAACCGCTGGCGCGCGAGACACTGGGATCGCGCACGGTCCACTACGGTGGCAGGCGCGGCGGCTTTATCGAAACCACCGAACTGGTGGAAAAATGGACCTACGATGCCGGGAGCACCCACTTCCGGCGTGAACTGACTTTCAGTGGTGGCAGCCTGGTGGATATCGAGTTCGGTGACAAGCCGTAACTCCGGTGCGGCGGGGCGCAAATACAGCGCCGCTTTGTTAAACTACACGCCGCATCGCCACCAGACCTGAACCCATGACTGTCCGCACCCGTTTCGCTCCCAGCCCCACCGGTTACCTGCATGTCGGCGGCGCGCGCACCGCCCTGTACTGCTGGCTGTACGCACGCCGTCACGGCGGCACCTTCATCCTGCGCATCGAAGACACCGATCTGGAGCGTTCCACGCCCGAATCGGTCAACGCCATTCTGGAAGGCATGAACTGGCTGGGCCTGGAGTATGACGAGGGCCCGTTCTATCAGACACAGCGCTTCGACCGCTACAAGCAGGTGATCCAGCAACTCATCGACACTGGCCACGCCTACCGCTGCTACTGTTCCAAGGATCGTCTGGAGCAATTGCGCGAGGCGCAGATGACCGCTAAGGAAAAGCCGCGCTACGACGGTCGCTGCCGGCCCGGTCGGCCCGGCGATGTGCCGGACGGAGCGCCGTCGGTGGTGCGTTTCAAGAATCCGCAGGACGGCGCCGTGGTGATCGACGATCAGATCCGTGGCCGAGTGGTATTCCAGAACAGCGAACTCGACGACCTGATCATCGCGCGCACCGACAGCACGCCAACCTACAACCTCACCGTGGTGGTGGATGACATGGATATGAACGTCACGCATGTGGTGCGTGGCGACGACCATCTCAACAACACACCGCGGCAGATGAACATCCTGCGAGCGCTCGGCGTTACGCCACCGCTGTACGGCCACGTACCCATGATTCTCGGTGATGACGGCAAGCGCCTGTCGAAGCGGCACGGCGCGGTGAGCGTTATGCAGTATCGCGAGGAGGGCTATCTGCCCGAGGCGCTGCTCAATTACCTGGCGCGGCTCGGCTGGTCGCACGGCGATCAGGAAATTTTCACGCTCGACGAGATGATCCGCCTGTTCGATATCAAGGACGTCAACAACTCCGCTTCCGCCTTCAACACCGGCAAGCTGCAATGGCTCAACCAACAGTATCTGAAGAGTGGCGACCCTGCGCATGTCGCTCATCATCTGAGCTGGCACATGGGTAATCTCGGCATCGACCCCGCCACCGGGCCGGATCTCGCCGAGGTGGTCGTGGCGCAACGCGAGCGTGCCAAGACCCTGGTCGAGATGGCGCAGAACAGTGTGTATTTCTACCAGGATTTCACCGCTTACGACGCCAAGGCCGCCGCCAAGAACCTGCAACCGGGGGTGCTGGTGCCGCTCAAGGCACTGCGCCAGGCCCTGGCTCAGGCCGAGACCTGGAGCGATGCCGCGATCCATGCCGTGATAGAGGCTGTCGCCGCGCAGCATGAGTTGGCCATGGGCAAGCTCGCCCAGCCGTTGCGCGTCGCCCTGACTGGTGGCGGCGTATCGCCCCCGATCGACGTCACCACCCGCCTGATCGGTCGGGAACGCGCTCTGCAGCGGCTCGATAAGGCCATAGTGTTCATCGAGTTGGCAGGTACAGGGCAGGGCAAATAGCCCGGAATCGCCTTGACAGTAAGGCCCCGCTTAAGTAGAGTTCGCGTTCGCTTTGGCGGGTCGATTTTGCCCCGCGAGAGAGGGGCCATAGCTCAGCTGGGAGAGCGCCTGCATGGCATGCAGGAGGTCGGCGGTTCGATCCCGCCTGGCTCCACCATTTCAACCAGTAAGACATCAGAGTTCATCCAGTCCCCATCGTCTAGAGGCCTAGGACACTGCCCTTTCACGGCGGCGACAGGGGTTCGAATCCCCTTGGGGACGCCATCTTATTCCTGTTTTCAATGCCGATCCGGTAATGGATCCGGCATTCCAGGGTCTCGGGGTGGAGTTCAATACGCTCTGCCAGCGTACCGAGAATATCCTTCAGTGATTCCCGGTGCATGTCACGCATGGACTCTACAACTCCGCTGAGTAGCCTGGTTACATCGGTGTCTGTGATTTGCCCCATTGCCAAGGTTGTCTGGGAGTCTTGTTCAAAGCGTTCCAGTTCAGCAGTCAGCGCCCGCCGTTTGGTTTCCAGTTCATCAATCTTGCGCAGTGCAGGGGCTGGATCAGTGAGTTGTGCTGCCATACCCTAAAATTTCCCAATCACATTCACGAACCAGCCTTTGCTGCGATAGGACAAATCGGTCAAGTCATCGGAGAAATCGGTGAAGTTGTAACCGATGCCGAGTTTGACATGATCGGTAACATGGCGATAGATACCAAGCAACATGCCTGAACGACGGTCCGCGGCGGCGCGCAGATCGAGCACGCGGCCTTCGACGACGATGTCCCAGTTGTGTATCCAGTGAAGATCCGCACGCAGAATCGCCAGTTGCGCGAGGCTGCTCTGCCAATCGCCGCCGCTGCGCGTGTCTCGCAGTTCGCCCAGACGCAAGCCGTACTTCCCGCCGATTGAGATCCACGGCCGCAGATCGTAGATGCCATCCACGGATAACACGTGGCTGCGTTGCGCGTAGTCGGCGATGCTGTCGCTGGGGGTTAATTGTCCCGGTGACGGTAGGTTCAGGAAATAGGTGTACTTCAAGAGCGCATTCCATTTGTCGTTGTCGACGGGTCGATACGCATAACCGGTTACGAATTCGACATAGTTGCCATCGTAGAATGCACCAGCACTGCTGTCCGAAAAGGAGAAATTCAAACGACCCAGTAAACGCCATTCAGAATCGACCTGATAGCCGAGTGTATTACGCATCAGCCAAGTGCGCCGTGTGTCGAGACTGGCCTGCTCGTTGCGGTACTCGAGATTACTGGCAAACTTTGTGGTATCGCGATGATAGCCGATGGATGCACCGAAGGCCTTGCGATTCATGTCGCCGATCAGTGGATCGCTCAATGTGCCGACCTCGGCCGTGAGTCCGTAATTCCAGCGTTCGTTCGGCGTCAGATCGATACCGTAAGCATGGGTCAATCCGCTGGGTCCCGCACCGTGCTGCAGACGTTCTTCTCCGAACACGCTCACGCTGTCCGAAAAACGATCGCGGCCACCGGTGCTGAGCAGTCCCTGACGACCACGGTAACCGGTATCAGTACGGTCGGTATCCAGTGCGTAATTGAGATACAGGCTGCTATTGTCGTCTACCTGATAGTCGCCACGTGCCAGTGCACCGAAGCCGCCGTCACCACCCGATGCCTCGCCTGTCAATGACGTGCGCTTGCTGATCTGGCGCGTGCCGCCAATGCCAAGACGGTCGTTGTTGTCTCGGGTGCCGCTGCGCGCCGCAGTGCCTTGAAGATAGGAATAGGCGGACCATGCCGGTTTCTGCTCCTTGGCGGTGTCGGGTTGATATTCACCGCGCACGATCACGTCGGTGCGATTGCCGTTTTGATCGAGCAACGGGCTGGCGCTGACGACATCGGAGAAGCGATCGTCGTTTTTGATGCCGGCCGCCGCAGCCCAGTTCGCGTTTAGTTTGTGATGGGCATCCACTTCCACCGCACGCACACGGCGCGTCATTGCATCGAGTTCATCAGCCTTTACAGACAGCGTGGTCGCCTCCGTGACCGACCAATCCAAGGCCGCGCCCTGTTGTGCGAGATCCTCGCTACCGGTGATTTGACCGGGACCGGAGAAACCCGCTCCGCGATCCTGTTTGTAGATTCTGGCGTGACCCTTCAGATCGGGGCTGAGCTCCGAGAAGTCGCTGGCGGCCTCGATGCGTTTTGCATTCGCCGTGCCATCGCCTGCCGCCATTCCGCTGAAGTTGAAACCGCCATCCTGCGAAATATTCGCGCCGCTGCCCGGTCCTTCGGAATGTGCGCCTTCAATTTTCAGATACGTGCCGGGCTTATAACGAAGGGTCAGATCGGCCCCGCTCAGGCGCTGCCACATGCCGGTGCTGTCCTGGCGGTAACCAGTGACGCCCACGCCGATATGATCGTCGACCCAATATTGCGCCCGCCCGCCGTTGACCAGATCATTGAGCGAGGCCAGGCCGGGTGTGTATTCATAGCTGATTACCAGGTACGCCGACTGGCCGCTCAGGGCGCCGTCGCGGATCAGCGTGCCACCACCCGCAGTTGAGCCCAGTGCCTCGCGCAGCAGCACGCGGCCCTGTAGGTAGTTCACATCGTAATCCTGGCCTGGTATCAGGTAGCGGGTTTGAAGGACCAGGCCGGTATCCTTGTCGCGCACCTCGACCCACACCCGCTCTGAACCCTGCGTCACATCCTGACGGCGCAGGTAATACAGAGAACCGCCGGTGCCGCGGAATTCATCACGGCCGGGCAGACTGCCCGGATCGGCAACAAAACCCTCGACGCTGCCGCGCTTCTCGCCATAGCGTGTCGTGTCTTCCGCGACCAGTTTGACGCGCGCGCCGTACAGACCCCGGTTGTACTGGATAAACTCCGTCCCGGTGAGCGAGGTCTGGAAATTGCCCCACATCACCTGCGAATCACCGCGTTCTATCTTGACGAAGAATTTTCCATCTGTGGGCGCGTCGTCGAGTGTGGTGCTATCGTCACCATAGACCGGGTAATAGCGTTCGGCGTCGAGACGGCGCAGCAGATAGCGCGGGTCTTTGCTGGCGAAATTGCTGAACAGATCCCTAAGCGGCTGTTCACGCGTGTCGGCGGCGGCAGTGAGAAGGTACTCGCCCTTGATCTTGCCCTTCAGATAGAAAGCCAGGCGGCCATCCGTATAGATCGTGTTGTCGTAGTGACCGCTCGTATCGCCGGTTACGAGTTTAACCGGACCGCTGCTGTTATTGTGACCCAAAGTCAGATCGGCGAGACCGATGTAGAACCAGTCGTTATCCGCGATGGAAAGATTGCGCGTGAAGCGTGTTACGTTGCCCTTGGTATCCTGCACGGTGACGACCACGGTATGCGGACCCGGCGGCAGGATCTGGCGTGCGGCAAACGTACCTGTTTTATCGACCGGTATCGCGACACCCATGAAATGCACACTATCGCCAGGTTGCACATGCGTGCCGCTGGCGGTGACCGCGCCGCCTTTGACCGGAATGTTGTGCAGTGCCAGGCTGTCTTCACCGTATCCGGCAAGGATATCGTCAATGGGCTGCTTTTCAGCAGGCAGACTGCGCACGACATTGAGCGGCTTAGCGCGCGTCTCATCGAATTTTTCATCTCTGGTGTAGACACGCAGGACATAGGCGTAGGTATCGTAATGTCCTGCCGGCGGCGTCCAGTGTGCAACCCCATTGATATCGACGGGTACGATGGCCAGCGGTTTTTGGTTCGGCGTACGGTCCGAGCCGAACAGTCGCAGCTCGGCCTTGCTGATCCAGGCGGCGTAGTTGCTGTACGTGGCAAAGCGCACGGCGTGACCGGCAACGACCGCATTCGGCGTGGCGTGCGCATTCAGCCACGGCGTCTGCTCACCGCTGTCATAGCGGATCTGGATATCGGCGCGCGCCAGCGCCAGATCGGCGCATCGCTGTGCATCGGTGCTGTCCTTGCCGGTGGCCGTATCCAGCGGTACACCGTCGACGCTGATACGGAACGCCGGCGCCGGCATCTGCGCGGCGGCCTTGCAATCGCCGGTGTGATTTGGCGCCACGCTGTGCAGTTCAGTATTGGCGGGCGGCGCACCGGTCTCACGCACCACGCTATTGGCGATGAGTTTGCCATGCTGTTCGGGCAGCTGGCATTTTTCTGCATCGCCCTGGCCGCAATGAGGTGCTTGATCGTCGGCATGGATGGGCCACGACAGCGCGCAGGCGATGGCGGCAATCCATAGTTTCGTGTGCCATGTGATACGGATCATGGCGCAGCCCCTGACGTTGACTGCGCGTGCATCTCTGTTTCTATCTCCAGTGCATAGCAGCAATGTTGTGACTGCCAGCGTTTCTGAATCCGATCGGCCAGCGCATCGATGCGACGGGTCGCCAGACGCGCAGGCTCGTCAGCTGCGCGCGCATAGCCCAGACGCAGTACCGAGGGCTGTTGTTTCAGCAGATGCACGACCTGATCGAGTTGGGTCTCCCATTGTGGTTTAAGTGCCGTGTCATCGCTGTCGAAGGCCACCGCAGTGACGTCGATGCGTATGACCCGATGGATGGAGGCGCCGAAATTCAGTTTGGTGAGCTTGCCGCGCGTCAGCCGTACCACGCGCGGATTCTCGGTCGTCAGGCGATAACCGGACGGCAGCGAGCGTTCATCCAGTTTCATAATGAAATTGGAGCCGTGATCTTCGTTGGGTATGTCCGCGCAGGTCACATGGAAGCGGCCATAGGCGTCGGTGGTCACCAGCAGGCCACGCACAGTAGCGATGCGCACACCGGCGATGCCAAGTTCGCCTTTATCCTGGTAGCCGTTGGCGTTCCTGTCGTCGAACACTTTGCCGATTAGGTCGGAACAATCGAAGGTTGGATCGGGCACGACGCGTACCTTGGCGGTAGCGACATTCGAGACGATGACACCGATCAGGTTGTTTTCCACCCAGGCCTGATTGATATAGTCACCTTCGCTGACGCCGCCACCCACCACCAACATCAATTTCACCACGCGCTCCTGACTGGGCGTGAAGGTGAGGTCTGCCCACGTCAGCGTGCGGCCCTGCATCTGCGGTTCCACTGGCAGGCCATCAAGTGTCGCGGTACCGGACTTGTACTTGAAGCCGGGCGGTATCTGATCGCGCAGATCCATATGTGGGAGCGTCGCGGCGAAGTTGTTCAGCACGCGAATCGTGTACGGCACCAGATCGCCGCGCGAGACGTTCAGCAAGGGCGTGGATTTAACAACCGTGAACGCGCCGTCAGTAATCGGGTCGAGCGGAATATGGTTGTTGACCACATTGGCCGAACTGCTCGGCGTCAGCGCGAAGGACAGAAAATATTGTGTGCTTGCCGCACCGGCGACGAAGCCGCCCGAATCTGTCGGGCAGCTTGCCGAATTGTGCACGGTCGCAGCGGCCGCGGGTGGTGTGTTGTTGATCTGCACCAACGCCGGATCGGGTGCGGTACTGATCATCGGCGTGTTAGTGCAGGCCGGCAGCATCACTGAGCCGCCCGGTACGTAGCCGACCGGTTCGGTGACCGTCAGGCGATAGGTGCCTGCCGGTGCGGTGGGTAACAGCAGATACTGATATTGGCCATCACTGCCGGTGGTCTGTGTGAGATTGCTTGCACCGCCGACCAGATGCAGGTTCGCGTCGAATCCCGCCGGACCGCTCAAGGTAATCGCCGCACCGGCTACCGGCACCCGTGTCAGCGCGTTGTAGATCACGCCGTCGGGATCCAGTGGCAAATCCTGATTGATGACCGTGATACCGGCGTTCAGCGTCAGATTGCGAATAGTGCCATAGGTCAGATCAACACCGGGTTCGGTCGATTGCGGCTTGCCGTAAATGTAGCCACCGTTGGGGTGGCGGAAACGTATTTCGTAACCACTGCCGGGTGTGAGGCCGGTGAAGTCGTACTGTCCGTTGCTGTCGGTCGTCGCTGTGGCGATCAAGTCATAACCACTGTTATCCAGTGGATCGGCGCGATGAATCAGCTCGACGGCCCAGCCCGGTTGCCCATTGCCATCGTTATCGAGACGGTCGTGATTACTGTCCAGCCATACCTTGCCGGAGACCTCGGCGATGCTGGTGGTACGCTCGCCGTAGTTGTAGTCCGTCCCGATAGCGCCGGCTATCGGCAGCGTAATATTGCTGAAGATATCGTTACCAAGCGTGCCACCCAGGCTGCCAAGCGTATCGATACCATCGGTATTGCCGGTGGGTTGTGTTTCGGTCAATGTGTAGCCGGCGTTGTCGGGTAACGGCAGGTCAGCGATGCGATAAGTGCCATCTGCCACGGTGGTAACCGTGTGCGTGATGGGCGTGCCGTTGCTGTCGTTGCCGGATAGCGTGATGGTGACGCCGGGAATGCCGGGTTCGACGGGTTCGCGCACACCATTGTTGTTTAAATCGTTATAGACGCGCCCGGACAGTGCGCCGCCGTGTTCGCCGAAGACATAAGCGGTACCGAAATCGGTGGACCCGAGTACGATGCCGGTGATGACATCGTTGCCCGCCGTACCACCGGCGCTGCCGGCGTGGTCCTGCCCATCGGCCCACAGAGCGGGTTGTGTTTCGGTCAGCGTGTAACCGCCGGTATTGCTGGCGGGCAGGGCGGTGAACTGATAGTTGCCGTTGCTGCCGGTGAGTGTCGTTGCATTTACCGCCGTGCCGGTGGCGTTGGTGCCGCTGAGGCGAATGCTGACGTTCGGGATGCCCGCTTCACCGCTATCACGCAGGCCGTTGTTGTTGCTGTCGACGTATACGCTGCCGCTGAGACTGGTGCTGCGTTCGACGAAGACATAATTGATGCCGGCGTCGCCCGACACCAGAGTGATAGCGCTGAAGACGTCGTTGCCGAGCGTTCCGCCCTTGTTGCCGAGACTGTCAGTGCTGTCGACATAGTTGCTGGGTTGTATTTCGGTGAGTGTATACACGCCGGGACGCAAACCGGTGAAGCTGTAATCGCCGTTGCTGTCTGTCGTGACGGGTAGTGTGACGCTGCTGCCTAGATCATTGGTGCCGGTAAGGGTGATGGTGACGCCGCTGATACCAGGCTCGGTGCCGTCCTGGCTGCCATTGCCGTTGATGTCGTTATAGACGCGTCCGGACAGGGAGTTGCTCAGTACCTCGCCGAAGTTGTTATTGACGGCGACATTGCCGGCGGCCAGGACGATGCCGGTGATCTGATTGCCGTAATCGGGTGAGGCGGGCGCATTGTTGGGAGTGCCCGTTGTCGCGGCACCGCTGCCCGCGGCGGCGCGACCCGGTGCATAACCGGCGACACTGCCTTCATCCACGCGGTAGTTGCCGGGACGGAGACTGGCGAATCCATAACTGCCATCGGCCGCTGTGTTGGCTGTCTGATTGATGGCATTGCCCAGATCGTCGGTACCGTTGAGCGTGATGGTGATACCGGCGATGCCCGTGGTTTCGCCGGCGTCGCGCACGCCGTCATTATTGGCGTCGTGCCAGACAAAACCGTTAATCGAGGTATTAGCCAGCTCGCCGAAGTTGTATTCGATGGCAGTATTGTCGGAAGCCAGTACCACGCCGCTGATGCGATTGCCGAAGTGGGGTGAGGCGATGGTATTGTCGGCGCTGCCCGTCGTCGCGGCGCCGCTACCGGTTGCCGCCAAGCCGGGTTTGTAGCCTGTGACGACGCCTTCATCCAACTGATAGGTACCGGGGCGCAAGTTGGCGAAGCTGTAGCTGCCATTGGCGGCACTGGTCGTATTGAGGCTGATGGGATTGCCAAGGTCATCCGTGCCACTGAGCGTGAGGATGATGCCGCTGATGCCGGTGGTCTCGCCCGCATCGCGCACACCGTCGTTGTTCAGGTCGGACCAGACATATCCCGATAGGCTGGTGGCGTGCACTTCGCCAAAATTGTAATCAGCGGCAGTATTGCCCGGGGCCAGCACGATGCCGCTGATGCGGTTACTGAAGGTGGGCGAGCCGATAGTGTTATCAGCCGTGCCCACGGTGGCGGCGCCGGTACCGGCGGCGCTGAGTCCGGACAGGTAGCTGCCGATTGCACCTTCATCGAGTTGATAAGTGCCGGGGCGCAAGCCGGTGAAGCTGTAGGCGCCGTTCGCGGCGGTGTTGGCGGTGAGGTTGACCGTATTGCCGAGATCATCCGTGCCACTAAGCGTGAGGGTGACGCCGGCGATGCCGGTGGTCTCGCCCGACTCGCGCACGCCATTGTTGTTGGCGTCGTGCCAGACGGCGCCGGACAACGAAGTCGCCAAGATTTCACCGAAGTTGTAGGCGGTGGCGCTGTCGTTGGAGGCCAGCACGATGCCGCTGATGCGGGTGCTAAATGTCGCAGAGGCGGGTGTGTTGTCGGCACTGCCCGGCGTTGCCGCGCCTATACCTGTCGCACTGCGCCCTGGCAGATAGCCACTGACCGCACCTTCGTCCAATTGATAGGTTCCGGGACGCAATGTGCTGAAACTGTACGAGCCATCAGCCGCCGTGGTCGTGCTTTGCGTGACGGTGTTACCTAGGTCGTCGGTGCCGGTGAGCGTGAGGGTGATGCCGCCGATGCCGGTGGTTTCGCCGGCATCGCGCACGCCGTCGTTGTTGGCGTCAAACCAAACGTTTCCGCTGATATTGGTGTTGTGTACCTCGCCGAAGTTGTAATTGATGCCGACGTTGCCGGAGCCGAGCCCGATGCCGCTGATGCGGGTGCTGAACGTGGGCGACGCCGGCGTGTTGTCCGCAGTGCCAGCGATGCCGGTGCCGGTGCCGGTTGCGCTCTTGCCGGGCAAATAGCCGCTGACGGCGCCTTCATCCAAGCGATACGTTCCGGGACGTAGGGCGGTGAAATTATAGGAGCCATCTGCTGCCGAGGTGGTTGTGGCAGAGACGGCGGCGCCGAGATCGTCCGTGCCGTTCAGTGTGATGGTAATACCGCTGATGCCGGTAGTTTCGCCCGCTTCGCGCACGCCATTGTTGTCGGCGTCATACCAGACCGCACCACCGAGCGAGGTGCTGAGGACCTCGCCGAAATTGAAATTGACGCCAGACTCGTTGGAGGCCAGTACGATGCCGCTGATACGGGTGCTGAAGGTGGGGGACGCCGGTGTGTTGTCCGCACTGCCGGCGCCGGTGGTGCCGGTCCCCGTGGCACTCTTGCCGGGCAAATACCCGCTGACCGCACCTTCGTCGAGCGTGTAGGTACCGGGATTCAAGCTGGTGAAGCTGTAGGTGCCGTCAGCCGCGGTGGTCGTTGTCATGCTGACGGCATTGCCAAGGTAATCGGTGCCGCTGAGCGTGATGGTGATGGCGCTGATGCCCGTGGTCTCGCCGGCCTCGCGCACGGCGTTATTGTTGGCGTCGTGCCAGACGTTGCCACTCAGTGAGGTGCTGCGCAGTTCCGCGAAATTGTAGCCCGCGGCTGTTTGTCCCGCGGTCAACACCAAGCCCGCGATCACGTTCCCGTAGCTCGCTGAGGCTAGCGCATTATCGGGTGTGCCGGCCGTGGCGGCGCCGCTGCCGGCAATGGCGAGTCCGCGCAGCCAGCCGGCGGGTTGCGTTTCAGTGACGGTGTAGGTGCCGGGCCTAAGACTGGCGAAGCTGTAGACACCGCTGGCGCTGGTGCTGACGCTGGTGTTGACTGCATTGCCGAGATCGTCGGTGCCGGTCAGCGCGACGCTGACGCCGCTGATACGTGTGACCTCACCGGCGTTGATCACACCGTCGTTATTGACGTCATGCCAGATCGTGCCGGTGATGCTGGCGGGCGACAGTTCGCCAAACAGGAAACCGGTCAGGGTAGTGTTGGCGGCGAGTTGAATCGATGCAATGACGTCGGTGAATTTACTGCCGCCGATCACCGCCATCCGATCAAAATCCTGACCGTCGAAATAGCCGGCCGGCTGCGTTTCGGTCAGGGTATAGCCGCTTGGGTTGGAGGGCGAAAGATTGTTGAAGGTGAAGGCGCCGCTGCTGTTGGTGGTGGCGGTGCTGTTCACCGCGTTACCGTACGCGTCGGTCCCGGTGAGCTTTACCGTGACGCTTTGGATACCGGTCTCGCCGCCCTGCTGGGTGCCGTTGTCGTTGAGGTCGCGATAGACGATGCCGTCGAAGCGCGAGCGCTGCACGGAGACGCTGCCGCATTGATTGACATTGTTGGTGCTGACCGGATCGACCTGATCGGTGGTCGCGGTGGCACAGTTGGAGATGCTCGCCGAGTAGGTGTTGACGCGCACCGGAACGGTGATGGTGGCGATCTTTCCCGATTCCAGTAGCCCGAGGTTGCACGTCAATACCTGTCCGGCCGTGCCGCAGGTGCCTGAGGCGGGTGCGGCATTGGTGTTGCTCCAGGAGGGTGTCGCGCCATTGAACACTATGCCGCTCGGCAGGGTGTCGGTGACGGTGGTGGTGTCGCTGTCGCCGGGTCCGTTGTTGGTGACTGTCAACGTCCAGCTGAACGGTTCGCGCATCTGCACGGTGGCCTGCGAGGCGACTTTGGTGAGCGCGAGATCGACGCGCTTCTTGTAGGTGGTCGATTCGCTCTCGGTGTTGTTCGAGAGGTTGCTGTCGTGTTCGTTGGAAGACACCGTCGCACTATCGCTGTGGGTGTCGCCGGTGGCGTCCGGCGCGGTCTCGACACGGAAGTCCAGATACCGCGTGGTGGTCGCGTTGACGGCAAGATTGGGCAGCAGGCAGGTCACCGCCAGTGTTGCCGGTCCGGTATCTGCGGTATTGAGGTTGTTGCACAGCGATGCGCCGGAAACCACCGCACAGTCATCGCCCGCGTTGGTCTTGTCGCAGAGAAAACGCATGGTCTTGCCGGCCTTCGGCGACAAGGTGTCGACCAGGGTCAGGCCGGTGGCCAGCGACGGTCCCTGATTGGTGATGTCGATGCGGTAGGTGACGATATTGTTGGCGGGTGTGGTCGGGTCGTAACCGATCGGGTCGACCAGATCGGTCTTGTTGACCAGCAGATCGAGACCAGATGTATTGATGTTGAGCGTGGCGGATTTCTGATTGTTGCTGTTGTCACGGTCCAATGTGGTGGCACTGCTGATCGTGGCGGTATTGCCGAGGGTGCGCGATGGATCGCCGCTCATCCAGTTCGGCCGGATCACTGTGATGATAGTTTCGGTTTCGCCGCTGGTGAGCGTGCCGAGGTTGCAACTGAGCGTTTCGGTACCGGTGTTGAAGGCCGCGCAACTGCCCTTGCTCGGCGTGGCCGAGAGGAACGTGTAGCCAGAGTCGCCGGGTGGTGTCGTGAAGACATCGTTGAGCATGACATTCTGTGAGCTGGAAGGTCCGATGTTGTGCACGGTGATGACATAGGTCGCATTGGTGCCGGCCTGTACGGTCGTCGGACTGACGCTCTTGCTGACAACCTCAAGGTCGGCGACCGGATCGACGGTCACATTCGCTGTCGCGGAATTGTTATTGCGGTTCGGATCGCCGAGCACGGTGGAGGTCACGGTCGCGGTGTTGGTCAGACTGCCGTCGATCAGAGGGCGGTCGACCAGAATCGTGAACACGACGCTTTCACCATTGACCATGTTCTGACCGCCCAGCATCGTGCAGGTCACGGTGTTACCAGTCGTGCAGGCGAACTTGCCGCCGGAGTTGTCGCTGACGCCGACGCCCGTGCCGCCAGCACCGCTGACATAGCCGGGAATCGTGTCGGTCATCACCACCCCGGAGACGGTGTCGGGTCCGTTGTTGGTAGTGGTGACGGTGTAGGTCACC
>JBBQDK010000019.1:0-26340 GCA_038319625.1 Gammaproteobacteria bacterium | reverse complement strand
ACCTCGATCGACAGGTCCGCTGCCAGCGCTTCGAGCGCCGGATAGCCGTAGACCAAGGCATTGAACAACAATGCATTGGCACCCTTGTCGATCAGTTCGCGAGCCCGCGCATTGAGTTGATCGGCACGACCGGTGAGATTCACCGCGTACAGGATGTCACGCCCGGTGGTCTGATGTGCTTCATCGATGACCTCGCGGCAGGCACGCACCCGGTGCAGCGTCGGCGCCCCATCCAGATTGCCGAGTATCTCATCGTCCTTGATCAGATCCAGCCCGGCCAACGCTACCTCGCGCAACAGTTCGCCATGATCGCGCGCCGACAGGCCCAGGGCCGGCTTGAAGATTCCCATGAACAACGGCCGGTCCGCGACCCGTGTCAGACGGCGCAGCCCTTCGATACCGAATTTGGGTCGTGTCCCATAGGCCTCGGGCAACAGCGCGTCGACAATGCGCGCCGGACCGGCCAGGCTGTACTTGCCGAAGATCATGGTCAGCAGCGTACCGATATCGCCTTCGGTGTTGAATTCCGGAAAGCCGATGCGCGCCAATGAGCTGCCGTCAGCCTGCTCGACGACGGACAGCACTGTGGCAAGATGCGCGCGCAACTCGGCGTCGCGATGTGCAAACTGCGGGCCCCAGCTGCCGGCGGTTTGTCCGATGGCGATGATCTCGGCCTGCTGGGCAGCATTGACGCCGACAGGGAAACGGTAAGTGACTTCTATCATAAAATCCTAGAGAAAAGATGAAAGGGAAAAGGGAAAAGACATAAGGGCCGGGAGAAACACCGATCACTGCCCTTTATACCTTTTTCCCCTTTTCTCTTTACCCTTAGTCAAACAACATCGCCCTACCGGTATAGTTCGGTGTCCAGCCGCTGGTATCGATGAAATAGCGCACCGCCTTGATGCGTCGCGAATCGCCCAGGGTGAACCAGTGTTCGGTCTTGGCCGGGACATTGATATAGTCGCCGGCATTGACCTCGAGCATGAACTGCCCGCCTCCGGCCTCGACAAAGCCGAAATAGCCCTTGCCGGCCAGGATGTAACGTACCTCGTCATCGTCGTGATAATGGATCTTCTCGAACTTGGCGAGCATCTCGGTCAGGCCCGGGACAGCCTCGTGGATCACCACCATGTCACGGGCCGCATAGCCCGCTTCGCGCTTGAGTTCCTCGAAGCGATTATCGACGGCGCCCAGCAACTCCTCTTTCTCCGCGTCATCAAGTGCCGCCTTGGTGAGCAATTCGCGGGACTGCGCCGCATCCGGCGCCGGCCAGTGTCTCAGCGTGATACCGAGCGCCGCCAGTTGCGACTGGATTGCATAAAAATCACGATTGTCGCTGCCGTCGGGAAATATTATACGGGCCATGGACTACTCTCCGAGTAGCAGATAAAAGACAAAAGATAAAAAGGGAAAGGCTGATTTTGTAAAGTCTGCCCTTATCTTTCCCCTGTCATCTTTCCTCTTTTAACTACTACTTATCTGCTACTAAATCTCTATCATCTCGAAATCTTCCTTCCCCGCTCCACATTCAGGACATTGCCAGGTCAGGGGTACGTCTTCCCAACGGGTGCCGGGCTCGATGCCTTCCTCGGGGATGCCTTTGGCCTCGTCGTATACGAAACCGCAAATTACACACAGGTATTGCTTGAACTCATTCATCAGTACTGGTCTATCCGGTTAGCTTGCATTATTGGCCTTGCGGCCACCGGGCATTGTCCCATTTTTTCACCGGCGAATGAAATACCGTACGGTGATGCTACAATCGCACCACTCTGGGTCGCCGCGTTATCCGGCGTCACCGTGTGCAGACCATAGCCCTGTTGTACCTCGCGGAGACACCAATGACCGAGCCGCAAACCATTCCCGTCGTCATGACCTTCGGCGGCAGCGATCCCACCGGCGGCGCCGGCCTGCAGGCCGACATCGAGGCGCTCGCCAGCATGGGCTGTCACGCCGCGACCATTGTCACCGCCATCACCGTGCAGGACACGCAGGATGTCAAAAGCTATGCGCCACTCGACACCGAACTGATCATCGAACAGGCCCGCGCGGTACTCGAAGACATGCCGATCGCAGCCTTCAAAATCGGCATGCTCGGCAGTGTCGAGGCGGTGGAGGCGATTCATACCCTGTTACAGGATTACCCGGATGTCCCGGTGGTGTTCGATCCGGTGCTGAACTCAGGCAACGGTACCGAACTGGCCGATGAGGATGTCCCCGAGGCCATGGAAAGCCTGCTGCTGCCGCTGACCACCGTATTGACGCCCAACAGCCTGGAAGCACGTGCCTTGGTACACGGCGCCGACAGTCTGGACGCCTGCGCCATGGCCTTGCTGGAGAGCGGCTGCGAATTTGTGCTGATCACCGGCACGCACGAGAACACACCGAAGGTGGTCAACAGCCTCTACGGCAACCACCGCCTGTTGGAGACCTTCACCTGGGACCGCCTGCCGGGCAGCTTTCACGGCTCCGGCTGTACCCTGGCGGCCAGCATCGCCGGCCTGCTGGCGCAGGCCCTGGAACCGTTCAGCGCCATCCATGAAGCCCAGCAGTACACCTGGGAAACACTCAACAACAGCTATCGCGTCGGCATGGGGCAGTCGCTGCCCAACCGCTTGTTCTGGGCGCGTGGCGACGACGCCGACGACGAGTGATGTCACGCCCGGTCCTGCCACACGGCTTGTATGCCGTCACCGACGATGTGTTGTCGGGTGTCGTACTGGTGCAGCATGTGGCGCAGGCCATCCAGGGTGGCGCGGTCATGATTCAGTACCGTGACAAAAGCACCGATGCGGGACAGCGTCTGTGGCAGGCCAACGATCTGCAGATGCTTTGTCAGCCGCTGCGCGTGCCCCTGATCATCAACGACGATATCGAACTCGCTATGCAGTGCCGCGCAACCGGCGTGCATCTCGGCAAGGACGACGCGAGCATCGAACAGGCCCGCGCGGCCCTCGGTGAGCAGGCCATCATCGGCGTGTCCTGCTACGCCTCGCTGCCACGGGCGTTGGCAGCGCAGGCCGCCGGCGCCGACTACGTCGCCTTCGGCAGCTTCTTCGCATCACCGACCAAACCGGCTGCGGAACATGCCGATCTCGAATTGCTGCGCATGGCGCACGCCGCGTTGACTATTCCGATCGTGGCGATCGGTGGCATCACGCCTACAAACGGCCGCACGCTGCTCGCTGCCGGCGCCGACCTGCTCGCGGTGGTATCCGGCGTATTCGGCGCCACCGACATCAATGCGGCGGCACAGGCCTATGCGGCATTGTTTGAATGATTGGACATCACAACGCAAAGGCGCAAAGGACGCGGAGATTACTCATAATATAATGCGGGGGCAGGTGTGGTCTTGAGCGTTTATCAGGTAACTTCCATGCACCCATTAACTGGACAATTATTATGCTTTGCGTCCTTTGCGTCCTTTGCGCCTTTGCGCTGAAAACGCTTTAGCTTTCAGCAAGCCGGAGAGTTACCCGATGAGTAAATCCCACGACCTTTTTCAGCTGGCACAGCAGCGCATCCCCGGCGGCGTCAATTCACCGGTGCGCGCCTTCCGTGGCGTGGGTGGCGACCCGTTGTTTTTCAAGCGCGGCGAGGGTGCGTACATCATCTCCGAGGATGACACACGCTATATCGACTATGTCGGCTCCTGGGGTCCAATGATCGCCGGGCACGCACACCCGGCGGTGGTCAAGGCCGTGCAAGACGCGGCGGCGCAAGGCCTGGGTTTTGGGGCGCCCACCGCCATCGAGACGCGCATGGCGGAGACGGTCTGCGCGCTGATGCCATCGCTGGAAATGGTGCGCATGGTCAGTTCCGGCACCGAAGCGACCATGAGCGCGATCCGTCTGGCGCGCGGCTACACCGGCCGCGACAAAATCCTTAAATTCGAAGGCTGCTACCACGGTCACTCCGATTCGCTGCTGGTCAAGGCCGGCTCCGGCGCGCTGACTCTCGGCGTACCGACTTCGCCGGGTGTACCGGCGGCGCTCGCCGCGCTGACCTTGACGGTAGCCTTCAACGATCTCGACCAGGTGCGCGCTGCATTTGCCGAATACGGCAAGGAGATCGCCTGCGTGATTGTCGAGCCGGTCGCCGGGAATATGAATTGCGTGCCGCCAGTCCCCGGCTTTCTCGCCGGGCTGCGCGCACTCTGCGACGAATACCGGAGCGTGCTGATCTTCGATGAAGTGATGACCGGCTTTCGCGTCGCGCTAGGTGGCGCGCAGACACTCTATGGCGTCACACCCGATCTGACCTGCTTCGGCAAGGTGATTGGCGGCGGCCTGCCGGTGGGCGCCTTCGGCGGCAAGCGCGCCATCATGGAGCACATCGCGCCGCTCGGCCCGGTATATCAGGCCGGCACCTTGTCCGGCAATCCGGTCGCCATGGCCGCGGGACTCGCCACCCTGGACATCATCAGTCAACCGGCATTCTTCTCGCACCTTGCCGCCATGACACAGCGCCTCACCGACGGTCTGCTGGCCGGTGCCGCCGCCGCCGGCATCGCACTGCGCTGCAACCGCGTCGGCGGCATGTTCGGCCTGTTCTTCACTGATCGGCCGCAGGTACAAAGCTACGCGGATGTCATGGGTTGCGACGTCGAACGTTTCAAGCGCTTCTTTCACGGCATGCTCGATCACAGCGTATACCTCGCCCCCTCGGCCTTCGAGGCCGGCTTCGTCTCGGGCGCGCACAGCGAAACGGATATCGATGCGACACTGGAGGCGGCGGAGCGGGTGTTTGCGACCTTATAACGGATGCCCTGATCAAGCACCGTAGTGAATAGTGGCTTGCGCGTGGTATTGAACAGCGCATTTATCACCCTCACCCTGGCCCTCTCCCACAGGGAGAGGGGATATGCACTCACAGTGACACTTATTGCGGCGGGGTCAGTGGACGCTCTGTTACGTAGTGAAACCGATGATCAAAGCCATCTCTAAAACAGTGGGTCCCCTCTCCCTCCGGGAGGGCCAGGGTGAGGGGAATCAATACAGTGCCCAACTGATTATCAGCATCCTTGACGGTTCAAACACACTCACCCACATGAGCAAACTTCCACGCAGCGTCTTCATTCTCGGCCTGGTCAGCCTGCTCAACGATGTCGCCAGCGACATGATCGCGCCGCTGCTGCCGATCTTTCTCACCATGACACTGGGCGCGGGCCCGGCCATCGTCGGTCTGATCGAAGGTGTGGCGGAGACCACTTCCAGTCTGGTGAAATTCTGGTCCGGGCGCCTTGGTGATCGCGGCGTCGGTTGCAAGCGTCTCGCGGTCATGGGGTACAGCTTGTCCAATAGTGTGCGGCCGCTGCTGGCCTTCGCGCCCGGCTGGTCGACAGTCCTGCTGCTGCGTTTCAGCGACCGCATCGGCAAGGGCGTGCGCACCGCGCCGCGCGATGCGTTGATCTCCGCGGCCGTCGACACCTCGCAACGCGGTCGCGCCTTCGGCGTGCACCGGGCCTTCGATCACAGCGGCGCCATGCTCGGTCCGCTGCTCGCCAGCGTCTTGCTGATAATGGGCTTGCCGTTGCGCGATGTATTTCTTGCCTCGATCGTTCCGGGTGCGCTCGCGGTCGTCGTGCTACTGCTGGGCGTGCGGGAAACGCAGCCACTGCGCTTGACCGCTGCACCGCCCTTGCGCTGGCAGGCCTTGCATCCGCAATTACGCGGCCTGATCGCCGCTGGCGCTGGCCAGCGTGCCCGATGCCTTTCTCGTTTTGTATCTGCAACAGTCCGGCGTGAGCCTGTTCTGGATTCCATTGCTCTGGGCGCTGGCGCACGGTCTGCGCGCACTGGTGGTGTTGCCGGCCAGCCGCTGGTCGGATCGCGGCGGCCGCCTGCCAGTATTGCTGACCGGCTGGCTGACACGCGCCGTCTTGCTCGCCGCCATGCCCTGGTTCGAATTACGCACCGAGGTCGTCGTGCTCTATCTGCTGTACAGCAGCGCCACTGCGCTGACCGAAGGCGCCGAGCGTGCGCTGATCGGCGACGTCGCCGACCCCGACAGCAGAGGCACCGCCTTCGGCCTGTATCACATGATCGTCGGCCTGCTGGCATTGCCCGGTGCCTTGTGGTTCGGTGTGGTATGGCAGACGATCAATATGCACAGTGCGTTCGGGCTGGCCGCTGTCATGACTACCCTGGCCGCCGCGTGGCTCGCCTACACGGTGCGTCATTCGACGGCGACGTAGTGGACCGATAGACTGAAACCCATGGTCTTTATCTGACGAGGGACAACTCATGTCACAACTGAGACTCAACGGCAGTTGTTTATGCGGCGCCGTTCACTATGAAACCACCGGTGAGCCGAAACGCTTTTACCACTGTCATTGCCAGCGCTGCCGGAAGGCCACGGGCACGGGACACGCCAGCAACCTGATGATCGTGCCGGAAAGCTTCACCTGGATAAGCGGCGAGGAAACGCTGGTCCGGTATAAAGTGCCCGAGGCGGAACGCTTCTTCACCTGCTTTTGCGGGCGCTGCGGCAGTCCGATGCCGCGTCACGTGACGGAATTGGGTATCGTGGTCATTCCGGCGGGATCCCTGGATAACGACCCTGCCATCACACCGCAGGCGCACATTTTCTGGGAGTCACGCGCGGATTGGTCGTGCAGCGCCGGGGAGCTGCCGGTATTTTCGGAATACCCACCGACGAACTGAACCGTAATTCCGGGTTTCGCAGTGCTCAACACGGGCTACGTGGAAGTTTCAACAGGTCGATGCGCGTGCCGGGTTCGGGGGTTCGTACCTCGACATGCTCTTCAGCGCGTAACTTCGCCGCCAGGGTATCCATAGCACCTGCCTCGCCATGCGCTGCTCCGTGCCTTCTTTCAGCCACACCTCGACGATTGCCGAGCCGAGGATGTGTCCGTCATCGCGCAGACAGATTTCCACACGGGAGGGAGAGGGGACTGGATAATTGACGACGGTCGGTACTAACAGTATGTATCGCGCTGAGCCATGCGACCAATACCTGTGAGTATACCCAAAGCAAACGCGGCAAACGTGCCCCACTACCTTATAATCACCCGCTTATGAAAACTCAGATCAGCTCGTCCTTGAAAAATACTATTCCCTCTCCCTGCGGGAGGACCAGGGTGAGGGGAACCAATACAATGACCTGCCTCTATCCCGCCTCAGGCTTCCTCCCTGCTTGCGCGGAGAAGGTATTTTTCAAAGTCCACCCATGACTCTCGACATCCTGCATCCCGTGCTCGACTGGACACGCCTGCATCCGCATTGGGCGGAATTCGCCGTGTTCGGCGTGGCCTTCGCGGAATCGCTGGCGGTGGTCGGTTTGCTACTACCGGGGGTGATTCTACTGTTCGGCGCCGGTGCGCTGGTCGCGCTGGGCGTGCTGGACATGTGGACCACACTGGCCTGTGCGGCCGTGGGCGCTTCGCTCGGCGACGGCATCAGTTTCTGGCTCGGTCGCCATTATCACCAGCGCCTGCGTGTCATCTGGCCGCTGCGCCATTACCCTGAACTGCTCAATCGCGGCGTGGATTTCTTTTACCGTCACGGCGGCAAGAGCATCCTGCTGGGACGCTTCATCGGTCCGTTGCGGCCTTTCATTCCGGCTGTCGCCGGCATGCTGGATATGCCGGTGTGGCGGTATATCGTCATCAACATCGTGTCGGCGCTGGCCTGGGCACCGGTCTACATTCTGCCTGGCGTGGTATTCGGCGCCTCGCTGGATCTGGCCGGTGAAGTGGCCGGGCGGCTGGTCATGCTGCTAGTACTGCTGGTCGCGGTGATGATGGTGACCTTGTGGCTGGCACGACGCGTGTACCTGTTCGTCACGCCGCGCGCCGGTGATTATCTGAATCGCCTGCTGGCGTGGGGTGCGCGCCATCCACTGCTGGGCCGCTTGAGCGGCCCCCTGGTCGACCCCGCACGACCGGAGGCACGCGGCCTGTTGCTGTTCGGCGTCATTCTGTTGGTCTCGGCCTGGACCTTCTTCCGTATTCTGCATGGGGTGCTCGGTACGGGTGCGCAGACGCCACTCGACCTCGCCACTTACCAGTTGCTGCAAGGCCTGCGCACACCCTGGGCGGACAGTCTCATGGTCCTGATCACCGAATTGGGCGATGCGCAAGTCTATGTACCGGTAACACTGGCGTTGTGCGGCTGGCTGCTGCTGCGCCGCCGCACCGGCGCGACGCTGCATCTGCTTGGCGCTGTGGGTTTCAGCGTGCTGATCAGCCAGATCCTGAAGTACACGCTCAAGGTGCCGCGCCCGCCTGCCATGCAGTTCATGCTCCATGATCCATCCTTCCCCAGCGGCCATGCCACCATCAATACGGCGTTGTACGGTTTCTGTGCGCTGCTGATCGCGCGCGAACTGTCCGGCACGCGACGCTGGCTGCCGTATCTGTGCGCCGGCTTGCTGATCGTACCAATCGCCTTCTCGCGTCTGTATCTCGGCGCGCACTGGCTGTCGGATGTGCTGGGCGGGTTGACGCTGGCCATAGCCTGGGCGGCCCTGCTCGGTATCGCTTACCAGCGCCGCTCGCCGGTGCCGATCGGCTTTCTCCCCGCCAGCGGCGTGATTATCGGCACGCTGCTGCTGGCCGGCGGCTGGCATGCGCTGCACGATCATCGTGCCGATATGCATCGTTATGCGCTCCACCACGAGTCCCGGCACTGGATGACACAGGATTGGTGGCAAGACGATTGGCGCCATCTGCCCGCGTATCGCGGCGACCTGCGCGGCCAACTGGCCCAACCATTGACCGTGCAATGGGCCGGCGATCTCGATCGCATACGCACACAGCTTGTCGCACAAGGCTGGCACCAGCCTGTAAAACTGAGCCCGGCCACCGCCTTGTTGTGGTTGAGCCCGAATCCGCAACTCGCCGCGCTGCCGGTGCTGCCGCAAGTACACGACGGCCGCCACGAAGTACTGCGCCTGACGCACCCGGGCGGTACTACCAGTCAGTATGTGCTGCGTCTGTGGCCGTCCGATGTACAACTCGGCGCCGCACACCAGCCCTTGTGGATCGGCAACGTCTCCGAACTGGAACTGGCGCGCAAGACGCCATTAATTGCCTATCTGCGCAGTACGCACGATTTCGACCGACCGCTCGCCGTGCTGCTGCCGGCGCTCGCGACGTGGGACTGGCAGGAGGTCAAGCGCCAGGAGAATCCCATTGCGGAGAAGGTCGAATGGCACGGTGAGGCGTTGTTGATTCGTGGCAAGCAGTCTGCGCGAACGAAATGAACTTTTATCGCAGCGGTACGGAAGTCATATAAGCTTTCTCATTTTCTCTTTACTCTGCCTTCCTTGCGTCTCTATGGCTGACAGTCAGTGTATCCAGTATTTCACAAGCTACTGGCGTGTGGTGCGCACACAGCTCAGGTCAATCGGTCAAACCGGCTCATCAGTTCGCTGATGCCGTCGAGGCGCTGCACGGGATCGTCAATCTGCAGGAAATACTGCTTCTGCGACAGCTTCAACGGCAACAGTTCGGCGAGCCGGTAGCCGACCCAGCTGGCATCGCCGTAACGGGTCGGCAATTGTGCGTAATGACTGCCGATGCCCTCGATCATGCGACGCAGCACGTCGACCAGGGCCAGATGCCGCTCCGGCACCGCCATTGGCAATTCGGTCGCCAGCATGTCGACCTTCGCCCAGCACAGCTGATTGCTCTGCACACGTATCGAGCGCAGTTCGAAGCGCTGCTCACCCAGTACCGTGATGCCGAGCAGGCCGTCGTGGCGCTGATGCCAATCCTGGATCAGCGCCAGCGTACCGATGTCATGTGTCGATGCCGCCGCGCCCACCTCGCTGCCCTCACGGATCAGACAGACACCGAAGCCCGTACCCTTTTTCATGCAGGCACTGACCATATCGATATAGCGCGCCTCGAAGATACGCAACGGCAGCGGACCACCGGGAAACAGCACGGTGTGCAGCGGGAACAATGGGATTTCCTGATCGTTCATGATGAATGCACGGCCTGGCTAGGAATCCTCTCCCCATGACGGCACCAGATCTTGTTCGATACCGAGTTGGTCGAGAATCCGTGCCACCACGAAGTCGACCAGATCGTCGATGGTCTTCGGTTGGTGATAAAAACCGGGATTCGGCGGCAGGATCACCACTCCCAGGCGCGCCAACTTCAACATATTTTCAAGGTGAAGCGCCGAGAACGGCGTTTCACGCGGCACCAGTATCAACTTGTGGCCTTCCTTGATCACCACATCCGCGGCACGCTCGATGAGATTGCCGCTCAGGCCATTGGCGATCGAAGCCAGCGTGCCCATGGTGCAGGGGCACACCACCATGGCACGCGGCGCACCTGATCCACTGGCTACCGGCGCGGTCCACTGTTCCTTGCCGAACACCTCGAGTTGTCCTGCGGCAGCACCGTACTGCTGCGCCAGGAAACGTTGCAGAGCGGCGGGCTGTCCGGGCAGCTTCAGGTCGGTCTCCATCCCCAGCACCACCTGCCCCGGTCCGGACACCATCAGATAAACGTGCTTGCCCGCCTTGATCAGGCATTCCAGCAGGCGCAGACCATACGGTGCGCCGGAGGCGCCGGTAAAGGCGAGTGCGATAGTATCGGCCGCAACCGAGCGTTGACGACGAGGCATTGCGTGACTGATTCCTGGCCCGGAGTCGGGAGTGCGCTCAATACTACAGCCTCCGGCCATTCTCGGGTACTCTTGGCGGATTCCCTCTGACGGCAACCCGGCATGCACTACCAAGACCTGCGCGACTTCATCGCCCAACTCGAACGGATGGGCGAACTCAAGCGCATTACCCACGAAGTCGACCCCTATCTGGAGATGACCGAGATCTGCGACCGCACGCTGCGCAGGGGCGGACCGGCGTTATTGTTCGAAAATCCCAAGGGTCACAGCATTCCGGTACTGGGCAATCTGTTCGGTACACCCAGGCGCGTGGCGCTGGGCATGGGTCAGGACTCGGTCGAGGCCTTGCGCGATGTCGGCCAACTATTGGCCTACCTGAAGGAACCCGAGCCGCCCAAGGGCTTCAAGGACGCCTGGGAAAAATGGCCGGTGTTGAAGCAAGTGATGAACATGGCACCGAAGGTGGTGAGCCGCGCGCCGTGCCAAGAGGTGGTGATCGAAGCGGATGACGTCGATCTTGCCAGACTGCCGATACAGACCTGCTGGCCGGACGATGCCGGACCGCTGATCACCTGGGCGCTGGTGGTCACCAAGGGTCCGCATAAGGAACGTGCCAATCTCGGCATCTATCGCCAGCAGGTCATCGGCCGCAACAAACTCATCATGCGCTGGCTGGCGCATCGCGGCGGCGCGCTGGATTTTCGCGACTGGCAACAGGCGCATCCGGACAAGCCGTTTCCGGTCGCCGTCGCACTCGGTGCCGACCCGGCAACAATTCTCGGCGCGGTCACGCCGGTGCCGGATAGCTTGTCTGAATACGCCTTCGCCGGCCTGCTGCGTGGCGCCAAAACCGAACTGGTAAAGTGCAAAACTCACGATCTGGAAGTACCGGCCAGTGCCGAGATCGTGCTGGAGGGCTTCATCCACCCCGACGAGATGGCCGACGAAGGCCCGTTCGGCGATCACACCGGTTACTACAACGAAGTAGAACGCTTTCCGGTGTTCACCGTCGAGCGCATCACCCAGCGCAGCAAGCCTATTTATCACAGCACCTACACCGGCCGCCCGCCCGACGAACCCGCCGTACTCGGCGTCGCGCTCAACGAAGTCTTTGTGCCGATCCTGCAAAAGCAGTTCCCTGAAATCACCGATTTCTATCTGCCGCCGGAAGGCTGCTCATACCGCATGGCCTGCGTCAGCATGAAAAAGCAGTATCCGGGACACGCCAAGCGCGTGATGTTCGGTGTCTGGAGTTTCCTGCGCCAGTTCATGTACACCAAGTTCGTCATCGTCACTGACGATGACATTAACGTGCGCGATTGGAAGGATGTCATCTGGGCCATGACCACGCGCATGGACCCGGCGCGCGACACGCTGATTATTGAGAACACGCCGATTGATTATCTGGATTTCGCGTCGCCAGTCTCAGGGCTAGGCGGCAAGATCGGTTTCGATGCGACCAACAAATGGCCGGGTGAAACCGATCGGGAATGGGGACGGCCGATCAGCATGAGCGCGGATGTGAAGCGGCGTGTTGATGAGATATGGACGGCGTTGGGAATCGATGTTTGAACCATCCCCACATCAACTACATCAAAAAAATTATTCTTAACCGCCAAGAGCGCCAAGAAAAATTGTTAATGTGCTCAACAATCGTCTCTACCAATCGGCAGCGGTAGCATTCTATACAAACGTTTTTTTCCTTTGTACCCTTTGTACCCTTGGCGTCCTTGGCGGTTCAATCATTTTCATGCAACGCCGCCAGCCCGCTCTCCAGATCCGGATACCGCAATTCCACGCCAAGCTCCTCGCGCATCTTGCGATTGTCGATGCGGCGCGATTCTTCGATGAACGACAGCATCGCCGGCGTCAGTTGCTCACGCGCCGCGCTCAGGCTCACCGCCTGCGGGCGCGGCAGGCCGAGCGTGTCGGCGATGCGATTGAAGTAGTGGCTCATGGTGGTGGGCTGGTTGTCGGCGACATTGTAGACCGCGCCGGGTGTGCCGCGCTGCATCGCCGCCACGCAGACCCGCGCCAGATCGTCGGCGTGGATACGATTGCTGTAGGGCGCCTCTGACTCGTGCAGCACCGGCAGGCCTTTGCGGATGCGTTCCGCCGGCAAGCGACCCGGACCGTAGATGCCCGGCACGCGCAGGATCACCACCGGAACGCCGATCCGCGCACTGCACGCCCGCAACGCATTTTCGGCGGCGCGGCGGCGTTTGCCGCGCGGGGTGCGGGGATTGACTGGCTGGTCTTCAGTAATCCACGCCCCGCCGCAATCACCGTACACCCCGGTGGTGCTGATATAGACGATGCGTTTTGGCAGGCGGTCAGGTGCGAGTGTGGTGAGAAAATTCACCATGCGCGGGTCTGTCTCACCCTCGGCGGGCGGCGCGGCGAAGTAATACACCGGGCGCCCTGCGCAATTCACGCTGTCCAGCACCGCCGGTTCATCGAGATCGATTTGCAACGGCGAGATGTGCACCTCCCGCAGCCGATCCGCCCCCGCCTCAGTCCGCACCAGCCCGATGACCGGCTGCCCGTCCGCCCGACACAGCGCCGCGACGCGCCGGCCGATATCACCGCAACCCACGATTAACACAGCATTCACAAAGGTTTTCCTCCTGACTTAAATCAGGGACAATAGCTGTCTTTTACACAAGGCGCGCAGCGCGCGCCATAGTCCCGGCAGTTTCCATCATACCCATGTCCTACACCGTCAAGGTCCTACCCAGCGGCCAGCACTTCAGCGTCGCTGAGGGCGAAACCCTGCTCATCGCCGCACAGCGTCAGGGCATCGCTTTGCCGTTCGGCTGCCGCAACGGCGATTGTGGCTCCTGCAAGGGCCGGCTGCTATCGGGCCGGCTCGGCTATGTCGGTGGTCTGCCGGAAGGTCTCAGCCACGCCGAGCAGCAACAAGGCTTGGCCTTGTTTTGCCAGGCCCTGGCCTACAGCGACCTGGAGATTGAAGCGCGCGAAGTCAGTGCACTGCGGGATATTCCGGTGGTCACCCTGCCTTGCCGTGTGGCGCGTATGAAAAGGCTGGCGCACGATGTCATGGTGCTGTACCTGAAGCTGCCCGAGGCGCAGCCGTTTGTGTTTCGTGCCGGACAGTATGTCGATATCCTGCTCAGGGACGGCAAGACTCGCGGCTTCTCGATCGCCAACGCGCCGCACGACAGCGCTTTCCTGGAATTGCATGTGCGTAATGTCGAAGGCGGTGAATTCACTAATCACGTATTCGAGCAGATGCAGGTCAAGGCGTTACTGCGCATCCGCGGACCGCAGGGCAGTTTCTTCTTGCGCGAGGACTCGTCACGACCGGTGATCCTGATGGGTGGCGGTACCGGCTTCGCACCGCTCAAAGGCATCCTGGAGCATGCTTTTTATATAGGTTTCAAAGCGCCCCTGCACCTGTATTGGGGCGTGCGCTCACGGCGCGATCTGTATCTGGGCACACTGCCGCTGGCCTGGGCCGAACAGCATGCGCAGTTCCTTTATACACCAGTGCTGTCCGAGCCTTTACCAGAAGATGACTGGACAGGTCGCAGCGGCTTCGTACACCAGGCTGTGGTGGAGGATCATCCGGATCTCAGCGGGCATGATGTGTACATGAGCGGACCACCGGCTATGATCATGGCGGCGCGTGCATTGTTTTTGCGTCACGGCTTGCCCGAGACGCAGTTGTTCTTCGATTCCTTCGAGTTCTCGCCGACGCCGGCAACCGACAGCACCAGGTAGCGGTCCGCACGGCGCGTCTGGAACCCGCCCGGGTCAAGTCGTGGAAAAGCGCGGCAGCGCGGTTTGCTTCAAAGGCGCCGGTACGGCGACGGCGACAGCATCGGTGGCAATCAGCTGCATGCCTTTGCGGTAACACTGCAAGGCCGCCTCTTTATCCTTGAGCTGTTCGAGCAGGCCACCGAGTTCGTGATAGGTCTCGGCGCGCGGCCTGATCCCCAGGCTGGCCTCCAGATAGGCGCGCGCCTTACCCCAGAGATGATTGCGCTTGCTGAGCCGGCCGAGCGTCAACAGCAGAATCGGATTCTTGCCCTGCGTCTTGAGCCAGGCTTCGGCGTTGGCGAGCTGGCGCGCTGGGTCGGGCCCGGCCAGCGTACCGTACAGATACACCAGCTCTTCACTCCAGCGGCGCTTCAAGGCGTCGCGGATCAACGGCTCGGCGGCGGCATTGGCCTCCAGGGCGATGAGATGACGGGCGTAGCTGCACAGCATCCGTTCCTGCTCACGGACCGGTTTGGCGATGCGGTTCCAGGTGAGTTGCAGCGCGGCCAGATCGCGCGCCTGCGCGCTCTGTTCGAGCAGCGCCAGATGCGTCTCGGTTTCTATCTCGTCGAGTTCGGCGTTGCTGCCGACGCCACGTTTGCGCAGTTCCGGCAGCAATACGCGCAGCCGCTCCCAGTCGCGCAACTCCCGATACAGTCGCATCAGCAGCTTAAGGACATACCCGTGTTTGGGCGCAATGCCGTGCAATCGCGTCAGTGTCGCCAATGCTTGCTCGAGTTGGTGATGCGCAATCTGCAACTCAGCCTGCGCCAGGCCCACAGCCACATCCGCGCTGGGCATGCTTTGGTGCGCAAGCTTCAGGTACTCGTCGCGGCGTTCATGCGCACCCAACTGCTGCGCGGCGCGCGCCGCACCCAGGTAATTCAGCAGCGGCATGTCAACATGACGTGCCTTCTGCAAGGTCTTTTCGGCTTTCTCCCAGTGCCCTTCAGCCAGTTCTATCATGCCGCGCTGCAGGGACAGGCGGGCGCGCAGTGCCTGACGGCGCTGGCGCCAGTCGCGTAAGCGCCGCGGGAGGCCGAGCATGCCGATAATGGAGCGCAGCAGGTAATAGAGAAGCACGAATCCGACCAGAATGACCAGCACCGCCAGGGTCAGGCTGCTTTCCAGACTCAAAGTGCCGTAGCGGATCAGTACGTATCCGGTGTCGCGCAAGGCCAGCAGCGCGCCGCTCACCACCACGATCAACACCAGCAACAGCAGCAACAGTCGCTTCATGATGCCCGCCGGCCCTCGTGCAGATTGCGCGCGCCTGGCAACTGCGTCTCATGTGCCAGACCCTCCATGACACGATCGGGTGCAAGTTGCAGGCGCAGCAGACGCAGCGACTCGTCGATGTCGGGCAGGGTCGGACGGATATTCTGCCCACTCATCTCCAGCAGGGCACCGATGGCACTGGATACCGCTTGATTATGCGTATCGAAGTACTGCTTCAGCCAGCTTGTCGCACTGTCCAGACTGGCTTTGTAGCTGCCGGCATCTCCCCGCAACAGTGCCACACGCGCCGCCTCCAATTGCAGGCGCAGGTTCTGGCGCAGGAAATATTCCTGTTCCGGCGCCAGCATCGGCTGCACCACCTGCGAGTCGCGTCGCACCACTACCAGTCGCTTCAGTGACTGCCAGGCGGCGTCCAACGCGACCCGCCAGTCGCGGGTTTCCGGTGTCGTGATATTCGACGGTGTCGAGGTGCTGCTGGTTTTCGGCACGGCATTGGCCAGCGGCAGCTGATCGACGCGCTGCGCATAACTGATCAGTTCCAGTACCATGCCTTCTCGATCCGGCACGGGAACGCCATGCAGTGCACTAAGTTCGTTGGCAAGTTCCCGACGGACCGCCAACAGTGCCGGATCGGCGATTTCGCGCAGCCGATCGTTGGCGGCGGTCAATGCGGCGATCGCACTGCCGACATCCCGATCTAGCTGCAGTCGCTGGTTGGCGATCTCCATGAGGTATTCCGCCTCACGCAGGATCCATTCGCGCGAACTCCGGGTATGGGTGTTGTCCTGACGCGCTATTAATGTATCGAGCGCTTCCTGGTGAGCTTTCTGCTGCGCATGCAGCGCGGCCAAATCGCTGCTCAGATTGGTATCGCGGTCACGTTGCTGCGCCTGCAACTGCTCGACCTCGCCCTGCACGAGATGCAGCGCCAGTGTGGCAGCGCGTTCCTGCTGCCATAAATAGAACGCACCACCGCCAGCCGCCAGCGCCACCAGCATGGCCAGCAGTGCAAGCAGTACCCCCGCCCTGGCCGGGCGCGCAGGCGCAGCAGCGGTCTCGGTGGGGATGGTATCGATCTGGGTTTCCTGATTCATTATTCCGGCTCATTTGCAGTTGTGGCACGGTGCCACGCGATCAACGTCGCTATCAGTGCCGGATCGCTGGCGGCTGCGACCAGTAGCGGGCTGATAAATCCCAGCGCCAATGCTTGTTGTACCATACGATTGCTGACTACGACCAGTGGCGTGGCCAGCAGTCGCTCGCGAAACGACTCACCCAGCATCTCGACCAGATTGTGCAGGGCTTCGCCGCTGGTCACCGTCACGATATCAACCGCGCCCTGCTCCCATGCTGTTAGTATATCGCGTGTGTCACTGTCCGGGCGGCTGCGCTGATAAATCTCCGCGAAATCGACTATGGCGCCGCGCGCGCGCAAGGTCTCACCGAGCAGTTCGCGACCACCCGCGGCGCGAATAATCAGAATGCGCTGCCCTGACAATGCCTGCAGCTGGGGCAGGCCCAGCAGGGCCTCGCTGTCATGCGGTGGCGGTGCCACCAACTGCGCCTGCAACCCGTGTCGGTCCAGTGCCCGCACCGTACCGGCCCCCAGTGCCGCGCAATGCAGGCCGGCCGGCCAGTCTGCGGCCGGTCGCAACGCTAGCGCCTGCTCCACGGCATTGGCACTGACGAACAGCACCAGATCGCAGTGTTCGAATCCGGCGAGCGCGGTGCGGGCGGCATCGGCATCGGGAGCGGGGCTGATCGCCAGTGTCGGAAAGCGCACGGCATGGCCACCGGCCGCCTCGATCAAGGCGCACAACCCGGTGGCCTGCTCTGCAGGACGCGTCACCAGCACGCCGACGCCAGCCAAGGGAGCTTGTAAATTCATGGCTCGACTGAAAGCCATTGCTTGGCGCAACAGCGCAACCGTGTGCATTGGATCAAGATAGCCATTCTGGAGAGTTTCGATTATCGGTGCCTCTGCCGGGGTTGTGTATCAGCGCCCTTGCAGTGGTCAGTGCAGTGCGTCTGCCATGTACAGCGCGTCTTTGCGTCAAGGATTACCCATCCAGCTCCGCCAGGATAGCTCCCGCACCGCGTGCCAACAGGTCTTCCGCCAGCACCGTACCGAGTTCCTCAGCGTCTTCCGGTTTGCCGCTGATGTCGCCGCGTACAAAACGCTGGCCATCCAGGCTGCCCACCAAGCCTCGCAGTAGTATCACCCCGTGACCCAGTTCGGCAAAGCCGGCGATCGGCACCTGGCAGCCGCCGTGCAGTCGCGCGTTAAGCGCGCGTTCTGCGCTTACGCAGATATGGGTGGGCGTGTGATCGAGCGCGCCGATCAGATCGAGCACGCGGCTGTCGTCGTCGCGGCATTCGATGCCGATGGCGCCCTGACCGATGGCCGGCAGACTTTCGTCAGGTTCCAGCAGGCGCGTGATGCGCGCGCCCATGCCGAGGCGGATCAGTCCGGCAGCGGCCAGCAGGATGGCGGCAAAATCCCCACTGTCGAGTTTGGCCAGCCTGGAATTGACGTTGCCGCGCAGTGTGACGATATCCAGATCGGGACGGCGTGCCCGCAACTGGCACTGGCGGCGCAGACTGGCCGTGCCCAGGCGCGCGCCGGGCGGCAGTTCGTCGACATTTGCATAGCGATTGGAAACAAAGGCGTCGCGCGGATCTTCGCGCTGTAAAATTGCCGGCAGCTGCAGGCCCGACGGCAACTCCACCGGCACGTCCTTCATGGAATGCACGGCGATATCGGCCGCACCGCTCAGCAGACCCTGTTCCAACTCCTTGACGAACAGCCCCTTGCCACCAATCTGCGACAGTGGGCTATCGAGCAGTTTGTCGCCGCTGGTGCTCATGCGCACCAGTTCGATCTGCAACTGCGGATGCAACTGCCGCAAGCATTCACTGACATGCTCAGCCTGCCAGATGGCAAGCGGGCTCTTTCGGGTGGCGATACGCAGGATATTGTCAGTCATGGGCGGGCATTGGCGACGGTGAACGCTAATGCTATGTCACGCGGCGATACAGCGCAAACCGGATATCAGGCGTTGCAAGGCAATCCCTGAAAGCTGCAAAAGCTGCCGGCGCGTCAGGAAGACTTATTTGGCAAGCCGCTCCAACCGACCCATGAAGAATTGAGCAAAGCAACCGCTTGCGATTACCACTTCCGCTATAGCGGGATTTCATGAACCCCGGATACCCTATATTTACAGACATAATAGCTGCCCTGTCAGCGTATCCTTGATTAATTTGTTCACTTTTCTTGGTGTCCTTGGCGGCTCAAAGAACTTTTTTTGACCCTTATAATCCGACATCCCCGCCAACCAGCCGCTGACGCAATGCCGCCGCATGCCGACGGCTGACTTCGAGTCGCTCCTTAACACCACGCAGGCGCAGGTAGGCCTTGCCGTCAGCGTCACGCTCCAGCCCGGTGATGTGCGCGGCGGCGACCAAAGCATTGCGATGGATGCGTGTGAACGCCATTGCGAATTCCGTTTCCAGCGTTTTGAGTGGCTCTTCGATCAGCACACTGCCCTCACTATGGCAAACAGTGACGTATTTCTGGTCGGCAAGAAAATACAGGATCTCGCTCACCGGCACCAGTTGCAACGCGCCGCGCACGCGCGCGCAGATATGACTGCGCGCCTGCGCTGCATCGATGCCAGTCAGCGCGGCACTTTGCGCGCGGTTGAGTTTGCGCACATGGGTCAGCGCCTGCGCCAGACGTTCCTTGCGGATTGGTTTGAGCAGGTAGTCGATGGCACGGGCGGCGAAGGCCTCCAGGGCGTGGTCGCCATAGGCGGTGGTGAAGATCACGGCCGGTGGATTTTCCAGCATGGCCAGATGACGCGCCGCCTCCAGCCCATCCATGCCGGGCATGCGGATATCCAGCAGCAATACATCCGGCTGGGTTTTATCACTGAGCAGCAGCGCCTCACGGCCATTGGCGGCCTCGCCGACAACGACGCATGCGTCTATCTCTTCGACCAGGCGCCGCAAACGGGCACGCGCTGGCGCCTCGTCGTCGACGATCAGGATCTTCACCGCTCCGGCTCCGCAACCGGAAAGCGCAACCGTACCTGATATTGTCCGGCCTCCTGTGCGACCTCCAGACTGGCGTGCCCGGCATAGGCGTAGGCGAGGCGCTCGCGGATATTGTCCAGCGCCATGCGGTTGCCATTATGCCGCACGGTTCGACCGTCGAGCGGCAGTGGATTGCTGACACTCAGGCTGATCATATCGCGCTCACAATGACCCTGGATGCGGATGCACCCGCCCTCCGGCAGGGGCTCGATCCCGTGATAGATCGCATTCTCTACCAAGGGTTGCAACAGCAAGGCCGGCACTTGTGCCTGCAGCGGCAAGTCCTGCAGATCCCACTCGACATGCAGACGTGTCTCCAGGCGCAACTGTTCGATGCGCAGATAGCGCTGTACCAGTTCGATCTCCTGGGCGAGACTGACCGGGCGCTGTACATCGACCATGGTGGCACGGAACAGATCGGCCAGATCCTCCACGGCCACCTCGGCCTGCTCCGGCTTGTCGCGGATCAGCGCCGCGATGGTGTTCATGCTGTTGAAAAGAAAATGCGGACGGATACGCGCCTGCAAGGCCTGCAAGCGCGCCGTCGCTTCGCGCTGGACATTGTGCTGCCATTGGTGTTGGACATAGAAATAGCGTAGCAACACCGCGCCGACGATGGCGCATAACGCCAGGTTGCGCAGCAGGAACAGCGCGTGATTGCCAGCGTTGCCGGAGCTATAATCCGTGTAGTGCAGCAAGCGATAGCCGGCCTCGCTGATCACGCCGCCCACCAGCAACAGCAGCAGGTAACTGCCGGTAGCCGCAGCCACCGGGCGCAGTCGACGCAACCGCGGTCTTGCCAGACACAGGACGGCGGCACTGGACAGGGCCACCCATTGCACGAACAGCGACACCAAGCTGAGTTCACTCCAGAAATCACCGCGCACGCCAGGTGCCAGCACCAGCACGAAGGCGAACAACTCGGCGACCATCACCACCGTGAACACCACGCCTACGGCGCAGAAATCCGGCAGGAAGAAATCGTCGCGAGCGGGTTTGGGGCTGAGATCCATTAGCGTAAGTTTCGAGTTTCACGGCCGTGGACGCAAGCCTTGTCGTGGACCACGGCGGTAACCGGCATTTCAGCGTGGCCCGCCCGCAGGCGGAGGAGGTATACTCCCGTACCATGCACAACGACACGCAAGACAAACCCTGGGGTGGCCGCTTTACCGAGGCGACCGACGCCTTCGTCGAGGCCTTTACCGCTTCGGTACACTTCGACAAGCGCCTCTACAAGCACGATATCGCCGGTTCGATCGCCCATGCGCGCATGCTGACCAAGGTCGGCGTGCTGAGCGAGACCGACCGCGACGCCATCATCAAAGGCCTGCAGGACATCCAGGGCGATATCGAACGTGGCGACTTCGCCTGGTCGACGTCGCTCGAGGATGTGCACATGAACATCGAGGCGCGTCTCACCGAACGTATCGGTGAAGCCGGCAAGCGTTTGCACACGGCACGCTCGCGCAACGATCAGGTGGCGACTGATATCCGCCTGTATATTCGCGACGCCATCGACGCTCTGCGTACCGAACTCAAACGCCTGCAGCAGGGCCTGATCGATCTCGCCGAGCGCGAGGCCGATACGATCATGCCGGGCTTCACCCATTTGCAGACCGCGCAACCGGTGAGCTTCGGCCATCACATGCTGGCCTGGTTCGAAATGCTGGAGCGCGACCGCGCGCGGCTTGCCGACTGCCGTAAGCGGGTCAACATACTGCCGCTCGGCGCCGCCGCGCTGGCCGGCACCAGCTACCCGATCGACCGTCATTACACGGCCGAACTGCTGGGCTTCGATGCGCCCGCGGAAAATTCACTGGACGCGGTCAGCGATCGCGACTTCGCCGTGGAATTTTCCGCCGCCGCCGCACTGATCATGATGCACCTGTCGCGCTGTTCCGAAGAGCTGGTACTGTGGTCTTCGGCGCAGTTTGGCTTTATCGAGCTGCCGGACCGCTTCTGTACCGGTTCGTCGATCATGCCGCAGAAAAAAAACCCTGACGTGCCGGAACTGGTACGTGGCAAAACCGGCCGCGTATTTGGCCACCTGGTGGGCTTGCTGACGCTCATGAAGGGCCAGCCACTGGCCTACAACAAGGACAACCAGGAAGACAAGGAACCCCTGTTCGATACCGTCGACACCGTGCAGGGATCACTGCGCGCCTTCGCCGACATGCTGCCGGCCGTGCACGTCAGAAGTGCCGCGATGCGCGAGGCCGCCGGACGCGGCTTCTCCACCGCCACAGACCTGGCCGATTATCTGGTTCGCAAGGGTGTGGCATTCCGCGATGCGCATGAAATCGTCGGTCGCGCCGTGCGTTATGGTGTGGAAACCAATTGCGATCTGGCGGTCATGTCACTGGAGGAATTGCGTGGCTTCAGTACGGCGATCGAAGCGGATGTGTTCGCGGTACTGACACTGGAAGGCTCGGTAGCCGCGCGCAATCACTTCGGCGGCACCGCACCGGAACAGGTCCGCGCAGCGGCGGCACGGGCGCGGGCGCGGCTGGCGCTTCCTTGAATCAGGTCAGCCGGGCTTCCGGCTACTACCCTGCGGCCAGCCGTACCGGACTGACCTCGTGCAGGATGGAGTTAAGCGGTCGTCCCACGTAGTAGCCTTGCGCATAAGACACGCCGAGTCCGCGTACCTTTTCCAATACCTCGGCGGATTCGACGAACTCCGCGGTGGTGGTGATGCCCAGACCCTGTGCGACGTCCACCAGCGCTTTCACGAACAACTGATCCTCGCGGCTGGTATGTATGTTGCGGATAAAACTGCCGTCGATCTTGATCATGTCGGCGCGGATGTGCTTGAGATAGGAGAATGACGAGAAACCCACGCCGAAATCGTCCAGGGCGATACGGCAGCCGAGGGCGCGGATCTGATTGATGAATTCGATCGCGCGGCCCATGTTCTCGCAAGCGGCCGTTTCTGTGATTTCGAAGGTGACACGCCCCGGATCCAGGGCATTGGCCGCCAACTCGCTCGCGATCAGTTCCAGCATCTGCGGCTCGCCGATTGACAGGCCGGAAAGATTGATGGAAAAGCCGATCGGCTCGCCATTGACCGGCAACTTGGCCAGCTCGCGCAGCGCCTTCTTCACGATGACCTTGTCCACATCGCGGATCAGACCGAATTGCTCCGCGGTCGGGATGAAATTGCCGGGCATGTGCACCTTGCCCTTGCTGTCGAGCATCCGCACCAGCACTTCAAAACGCTGCGCGGACGTGCCACTGGTGGCGACGATCGGTTGGTATGCCAGCATGAACATATCGTCTTCCAGCGCCTGATGGATGCGCTCCTTCCAGGTCAACTGCGAACCCATACGCTCCTGCGCCCGGTCACCCTCGCTGAACAGATGCACCTGGTTGCGACCGGCATCCTTGGCGCTGTACATGGCGGTATCCGCCTTGGCGAGCAGGTCGACGATATCGTGACCGTGATCGGGGAACACTACCACGCCCACGCTGGCCGTGATATTGCGCGCCTTGCCATCATGGCGCGGCTTCAGAAGTGCGATCTGTTCGAGTATCTGCCGACCTCTGACGAGTACCTGTTCGGTGCTGATATCCGGGAAGCTGAGCGCAAACTCATCGCCGCTGAGCCGCGCGATCAGATCCTCGTTGCGTGCCATGCGCCGCAACAGCGTGGCGACCTGCACGATGACATCGTCACCGGCGGCATGGCCGGCGGTATCGTTGATAAGCTTGAAGTGATCGAGATCGAGCAGCATCAGTGCACCCTGATGCTGATGGCGTTCGCTGCGGCGCACTTCGCGCTCCAGATCTTCCATGAAGCTGCGCCGGTTGGCGAGCCCTGTCAGGTGATCCTGGTTGGCCAGATACACTAGGCGCTCCTCGTCACGCTTGGCGGCGGTCACATCCTTGCTGGTGCCACGATAACCGTGGAACACGCCCTCGTGAAGCACTGGTATGCCATTCATCGACAGGCAACTCGGCTGCCCCTCGCGCGCGCTGACCCACACCTCGACATCCATGAAGGCTTGCGGTTCACCGAGCATACTGCGCAGTACGCCCATGATGCGAGCGACATTGTCGCCTGGGAATATCTCGACCAGACTCTGCCCGACCAACTCCTCCGGACTGAACTCCAGAGTCTCGGTCACGCCCGGCGAGACATAGCTGAAGCGGCCATTGGCGTCCGTCTCCCACAACCAGTCGGAGGAACTGGCCGCAAAGTCATGGAAGCGTTGCTCGCTGTCGGTGGTTTCGCGGTAGGAGGTGTTGAGCTGTAACAACATGTGATTGAAGGAGCGCGCAAGCTCGCCCAACTCATCCTGATTTTCTTCACCCACCTTGATGGTCAGATCCCCGGCTGAAATGGCACGCGTCGCATCCACCAAATGCTTGATCGGCTTGGTCAGCGTGTTACGGCTGATGGCTATGCCGAGCCAGGCTGCAAGCAACATGATGAGCAACGAGAAAATTCCTGCACTACGCGCCAGTTCCCGGTACGGCGCCCAGCGTGCATCACTCGAATACGCAAACAGGACCTGTGCAATCGGTCGCTGAGCCAGTGCGCCCATGATCGGGTAGTTTGCGCCATAAAAACTTTCTGTGCCGTTGTTAAACTTGAATACCCGCGAGTCATCATGTCCGGCAGCCAGTGCTTTCGCATCGAGCTTGGACAGAGCGTCGCTGGCACCATGCACAACCTGCGGACTGTAGATCGCCAGATCGGCGCGCACCAGTTGCTGCAATTGGTGCACGGTCTCCGGACCGGTCTCCACACCGATTACCAGTACGCCGATGCGGCCACCGAGCGGGCTTTCGATCGGCACCGCCGCCATGCGCAACAAGCTGTCGAAGATCAGGACATTGGCGACCGCCTGATTTTCGCCGTGAGTAATATGCGCCACCAGTTCCTGCATCGGTGCGGAGGTCAAGGTCTGACGCGAGGTAAAATGTGGCTTGCTGCCTTCGGCAACCACACCGCTCGGACCGGTATCCAGATGCACCGCGATCAGATCCACACCGGGCCGCGAGAACAGATCCTCCAGCATGCCCTCGATGGTGGGGTGGTCGCCGGTCAAGGCCGCTGCGATCAGCGCCGGTTCCTTGGAAATACTGCGCGCGGTGGTCAGCATACGACTGAAATCGTCTTTCTGTGCTTCGCTGAAGACACGCTGGGCGCGCTGCAGATCTTCGGCGACCTGCACCTGCATATGCTGACTGATCAGCACATAGCCCATCACCGTCACACTCGACAGCACCAGCATCACCAGTGCCACAATGAACAATGTAGTCTTCGATTCGATATTCACTGTAGATTCTCCGGCTTCCCATCCATCGACACAGTCATAACCTGTGATACCTGATTGTCCTCCGCCCGGCTCTGTCCACCCTTCACCGGCAGGACGACCTGCAATGGCGGGGGCGCGGTGATGGCCTGGGTAACCATTACCAATGGCTCGCTGCCAATCGCCGCCACGCGCAATTGCCAACGGCCTGGTGCCAAGCCGCTGAAATGAAATTCACCACCATCTTTGATCATCGTGTAATAAGGGGTGTCGACCACGTCGACGCGCATGTACATCGTCGAGTGAATCCGGCAGAAGACATGCCACAGCCCGCTCTGGGTCAGCGTATAGGGAGCGGAGTTCACCGCCTGCCCAGCGTCTGTCACCTTGCCCAGATCGAGCGTAAAGGGCTGCACCTTGGAGAGTGAGAACAGCTTGTGAAACACTGTGTCCTGATTGACAAACTGCAACTGGTCACCGCGCCGCACGGTCATGAAGACCGGCGTGAAGGACTTGTTGCGGATCACCACCTGGTGGCTGCTCGGCACCGCTAATGGCATGGTCTGGCCCGCCAGCGGCGTGATGGAAACGCTGATACCACCGGGTACGCCTACCGCTTTGCCCTGCGTGAACAGACCGGTATGTTGAACGGTGACCTTGCCGATGATCTCGGCGGCCCACACGGGTTCGCGGCACAACACGGTCAGCGCCACCAAGGCGATGTAACCGACGGCTCTGAATCTCGTGTAGTGGTTCGCTCTCGTTGACATGGATATCCCGGCAGACAGAGGTCTGCCAGAACTTAGCGGCGCGTCCGCCACAATGTTGAGCCCCGACAGCCCACACCGAACCTGACGTTGATCGCACCCCGGCAGATTAGAAGCTCACTGATTTATTTAGAGAAGCGTCCGCTTTTGTCGCACCCGCGCGACCTGGTCCGCGGGGGGATTCATTCCGAAACGAATCCGTTATACTGAAACCCGACCGCAGCCGAGAAAACAGATAACGCGGAGTCACCATGGCAATAGACAGTATCGACCTCACCCTGGCTCTGCAGCTGCTGCAATCCGGACCGATCGGCATCTTGCTGTTGAACGCCCGGGGCCAGGTTCGCTGGGCGAACGACATCCTGCTCGGCTGGATTGGTGTTCCCGGCGAGGACCTGATCGGCAAAGATTCACATTCAATTGCGCATCCGGAACTCGAACAGATCTTCCAGTGTGTGGACCGTTTGCATCTGCAGCCACCCCACGGACCGGAGCGCTGGCTGAGTTGTCGTCAGACCACGTTGGAGGGTCTGCTTAATCATTCTCTGGTTGCACACTATTTTCTCGACGATACGCCGCAGGAACACC
>JBBQDK010000018.1:0-27061 GCA_038319625.1 Gammaproteobacteria bacterium | reverse complement strand
GGTTTTGATGGCACGACTGACCCGGGTGATCTCCTGGTACACCACCCGACCCGCTCCCAGATTCAAATGTCCGACCTCGGAATTGCCCATCTGATCGGCCGGCAAACCTACGGCCGCGCCGGAGGTACGGATCAGAGTGTGCGGGTAGTCTCGCCAGAGTTTGTCCCAGACCGGTTTGCGGGCTGACATAACAGCGTTCGAGGCGGGATCTTCGCTATAACCCCAGCCATCCAACACCATGAGAACCAATGGTTTGGGTACTAAGGACATGACGTTTGGAGGCGTAGTTGCATTAGACGGAGTCTAACCTGATTCAGAATGCCGGCCAACCAGGCCGTGTTCAAGGAAGCGTAATTGTAACGATTTTTGCCCTTCCGTGCGCAGTCGGCGCTACTGGATATTTTCAGCGGGCACATTACTGTATAGTGCAACGCTTATACATAGTTCATGCGACGGAATCGTGATCGACACGATCACGATCCGCCGGAAATGTCGCCTTAATTTATCCGGATCTCGCGCTCATGTCCGTATATGCCGAAACGTTGATAACCCAGGACGAAGATGTCGAGCGCGCGGCGCGCTCGCTCAAGGCCATGTCCCACCCGCTGCGCCTGAAAATCCTCTGTACATTGGGCGACAGCGAAATCAGTGTGCAGGATATCGTCGAGCACGTGGGCACCTCGCAGAGCAATATCTCGCAGCACCTTGCCATCTTGCGTGACAAGGGAATACTCGCCTCACGCAAGGACGCCAACCGCGTGTATTACCGTGTCGGCGACGCCCGTACACTTCGTCTGATCAGCATGATGCGCGAGGTGTTCTGCACGTCGCGTTGAACCGGCCACACTGAAACCCGATCCTGTACCCGGAACCGTCTGGCACAGCACGGTGCCGCAACTTCCCAAGATAGCGATATGAACCAACTTAGCGAATTCGTTCTGCATCACCCTTTTCTGTTTGTGGCACTCATCGGTTTACTGGTCACGCTGATCGGCAACGAACTGCGTCGCGTCTTTCTGAATCTGCAGGATGTATCCCCCCTGGAAGCAACGCAACTGCTCAACCATAAAGATGCCGTGCTGCTCGACGTACGCGAGCCGCAGGAGTATCAGGACGGTTTTCTTCCCAACAGTATCCGCATACCGCTCGGCTCCCTGTCCGAGAAGATCGGACAGCTTGATAAACACCGGGCGCGCCCCATTATTATTGTCTGTCGCAGCGGTAACCGCTCGGCAACGGCAGTTCGCATGCTGAAGAAGCTGGGTTATGAAACCGTTTACAATCTCGGTGGCGGCTTGCATGCATGGCGCACGGCGAACCTGCCGATAGCAAAAAGCAAATAGAGTATGGCAGCGCACCTGCCTGACCTCACACTGACAATTTCACTACACTAACCCACACACAAAAACAGACAGGTCACAACATGACGGATGAAACCCCCACCACTCAGCCGACGACCGGCGAACAGCAATTCGCGATCGAGAAAATCTACATCAAGGACGCCTCGCTCGAATCGCCCAACTCTCCTGCGCTCTTCACCGCGAAGTGGGAACCGGAGATTAACCTGCAACTCACAAGTGGCACCAAACAGATAGACAACAATGCCTATGAAGTGGTACTGACCATCACAGTCACGGCAAAGCTCGGCGACAAGAATGCTTATCTGGTCGAACTGCAGCAGGCGGGTATTTTTTCTGCTCGGGGTATCCAAGGTGCCGAACTCGGCTCTCTGCTCGGCAGCTACTGCCCCAGTGTGCTCTATCCCTATGCGCGTGAAGCAATCTACAGTCTGATCAACAAGGGCGGTTTTCCACCCTTGTATCTGGCACCGATCAATTTCGACGCGATGTGGGCCGAGCAACAGATGAAACAGGCGCAGGCCGCAGGCGCGCCAGAGCTTTCCCATTAAGTGATTGGCGCCGGTTGCCAACCGCCCGGCGCGAGCGGGGGCATGCATGGGCGGGAATGATTACAGTACCGGTGCGGCACCAGACAAAACACACATCACGGTACTCGGTGCCGGCTCCTGGGGCACGGCGCTGGCGATACTGCTGTCTCGCAACGGCTGGCCGACGCTGCTGTGGGGCAATGAAGCGTCACATATGGCGCGGCTGCAGCGCGAGCGCCGTAATACGCAGTACCTGCCCGACACGCCTTTCCCCGAGAACCTGCAGACAAGCGCCAATCTCGACAGCGCGCTGACTGCAGCCGACGTCATCCTCCTGTCGGTACCCAGTCATGCCTTGCGCAGCGTGCTGCAGCAACTCGCCGCGCAGTTGCGGCCGGGGCAACGCCTGGCTTGGGCCACCAAGGGCCTGGAATCGGGTTCCGGAAAATTGCCGCATCAAGTGGTCAACGAAGTTCTCGGCACCAACATCGAAACCGCTGTCGTGTCCGGCCCGACCTTCGCGCGCGAGGTCGCCGCAGGCCTGCCCACTGCAGTCACGGTCGCCTCCGCCTCCACCGCTTTCGCCGGCCTGATGGCGGAGCTCCTGCACGGCCAGACCTTTCGTGCCTATACCAGCAGCGATATCAGTGGTGTGGAATTGGGCGGGGCGGTAAAAAACGTGCTGGCCATCGCCGCTGGCATCACCGACGGACTTGGCTTTGGCGCCAATGCACGCGCCGCACTGATCACGCGCGGTCTGGCTGAACTGATGCGGCTGGGCGTAGCCCTGGGCGGCCAGCGCGAAACCTTCATGGGCCTGGCCGGCCTCGGCGACCTGCTGTTGACCTGTACCGATAATCAATCTCGCAACCGGCGCATGGGGATGGCACTGGCGCAGGGCCTCACCATCGAGCAGGCCGCCGACAGCATCGGACAAGTAGTGGAAGGCGTGCAGACGGCCCGCGAAGTGGTCGCCCTGGCACAACGTACCGGCGCGGAAACACCGATCTGCGCGCAGGTGTATCGGGTGTTGTACGAAGGTCTCGGTCCCAAGGACGCCGTGCACGCGCTGCTGGCGCGCGAACAGAAATCGGAAACGCTATAAAACCCGAACCCGATACCCGCGGCGCTACTCCCCGAAGCCCTGCTGCCGCCAGGCCTCGTACAACACCACCGCCACCGCATTCGACAGATTCAGGCTGCGATTGCCCGGCCGCATCGGGATGCGGATCAGGCGCTCCGTTGGCAGCGCATCGAGCACGGATTGTGGCAGACCACGCGTTTCGGGCCCGAACAGCAGCGCATCATCGGACTGATACGCGACCTGGGCATAATTGCAGTTGCCGCGCGTCGAACAGGCGAACAAGCGCGGCGGCTGTCGTGCTTCCAAGAAATCCTCGAGCTTGTCATACTCGCGCACCTCGGCCCACTCGTGATAATCCAGGCCAGCACGGCGCAACTTGCTGTCTTCCAGCGTGAAGCCCAGTGGATGAATCAGGTGCAGCATGGCGCCGCTGTTGGCGCACAGGCGTATGATATTGCCGGTATTGGGCGGTATCTCGGGCTGGTACAGAACGATGTGGAACATTGCTGACTATGAATCAATGGCCTGGAGTAAAGAACTGCCGATGTTGCGGTATGACGTGATAACACGCCCATGAACACCTCCGACACCGACCTCTTGGCCAGCGATTTCTGCGGCCTGCATTTCGCCACGCCGCTGGTACTGCTGTCCGGCTGCGTCGGCTTCGGAGAAGAGTACACACGTGTGGTCGGCTTTTCCAACCGCGATGTCGGAGCGGTGTGTCTGAAGGGCACGACGCTAGCGCCGCGCCTCGGCAACAAGCCGCACCGCGTCTATGAAACACCGCAGGGCATGCTCAATGCCATCGGCCTGCAGAACCCCGGCACCGACTACGTGGTGCAATCCATCCTGCCGCAACTGGATTTCACTGAAACCCGTTTTATCGCCAACGTGTCGGGCTCGACCGTCGGGGAATATACCGAAGTCACGCGACGTTTCAATGATTCACCCATCGACGCCATCGAGATCAACATATCCTGCCCGAACGTCAAGGAAGGCGGCGTCGCCTTCGGCAATGACCCGGACATGTCGGCGCGCGTGGTGGCCGCCTGCCGCGCCGTCACCGACAAACCGCTGATCACCAAACTCTCGCCCAACCAGACCGATATCGCTGAAAACGCCCGCCGCTGCATTGAGGCCGGCACCGACGCCTTCGCCGTGATCAACACGTTGATGGGCATGGCCATCGACGCCGAGTCACGCGTTCCCATAATCGGCAATATCCAGGGCGGCCTGTCGGGGCCTGCGATCAAGCCGATTGCCCTGCTCAAGGTTCATCAGGTCTATCAGGTGAGCAAGGCGCATAACATTCCCATCATCGGCCAAGGCGGCGTGGCCAGTGCCGAAGATGCGCTGGAATTTCTCCTCGCCGGCGCCAGCGCCATCGGCGTCGGCACGGCCTTGTTCTACGATCCACTGATTTGTACCCGAATCAACGCCGGCATCCGCGACTATCTGCAACGCCACAAGCTCACCTCCGTCACCCAACTCACCGGCACCCTGCAACTCCCCGATAGCGAACCCCGCTGCGGGATATAACTGCTGGCACCTTCCTTGCTGTATTCCCCCCACGGCCCTCATTCGGCCGGTCATCGTCATGGCACGGCGCTGATATTGGTATTTTTTTCGACACCGATCGGGCAGGCCAAATGCAATGAAGGATATTATCTATCAGTGTCTTGCCCTCAGTCTGGCGACACTCGCGTGGTGCGCTGAACCGCTTCGGGCGGACAGTGACGGTAGTTCGACGCTGAGCGGTGACTGGGGCGGCCTTCGCCGCCAATGGGCCGCGCAAGGCGTCAATTTTGAAGCGGTCTACACCGGCGACGTCATCACCAATCGCCGCGGCGGCATCGAGCAAGGCACCAAGAACCTCGACAATATCGATCTGCTCCTGACGCTGGACGGCGCCAAGCTATACAACCGGCCCGGCCTCACCCTGTTTCTCTACGGCCTCGGCAACCACGGCGGCAAGCCCAGTGCGATGGTCGGCGACCTGCAGGGACTGGACAACATCGAGGCCCCGACCACCTGGAAGATCTACGAAGCCTGGATAGAACAGTCCTGGGACAGCGCCTCGGCACGTACCGGCCTCTATGATCTGAATTCCGAATTCGATGTCGTGGATACCGCCAGCCTGTTCCTGGGCAGTTCGCACGGCATCGGTCCGGATTTCTCACAGACCGGCCAGAACGGCCCCTCGATTTTCCCGACCACATCGTTCGCCGTGCGTCTGGCTTACCAGCCAAGCGCTACCGGCTATATACAGGCGGCGGTGCTGGATGGCGTACCCGGCGACCCGAACAATCCACACGACACACATATTCAATTCAATTCCGGCGATGGCGCGCTGCTGGTCGCGGAAACCGGATTGCGTTACCCGGGCGCTGCTGACGGCGTCCTGGGCCAACGCTACAGTCTGGGAGCCTGGCATTACACCGCCAAATTCGCCGATCTGCTCGACACCGACAGCGGCGGCCGTCCACTCCAGCATCGCAACAACCAAGGTGTCTACGCCATTGCCGAAAGCGCGCTCTATTATGAACCGGGCGACGTCGCGCAGGGATTGAATGCCTTCTGCCGTTTCGGACTGGCCAACGCCGCTGTCAATGTCCTGCGCAACTATCTCGGTGTCGGTCTGGTATACACCGGCCTGTTCAACGGTCGGCCGCAGGATCAACTCGGTCTGGCCCTGGCCCATGCCTTGACCGGCGAGAAATACCGGCGCCTGACGGCGCTGTCGGGCGTCGCGGCGGATAACGCGGAATCGGCCGTGGAAATAAGTTACCGCGCCAGACTGCTTGATTGGCTGACGGTGCAGCCGGACCTTCAATACATCATCAATCCCGGTGCCGACCCGTCCCTGGACAACGCCGTGGTATTCGGAACGCGCTTCGAGCTCTCCCTGTAATGGATATTCAGATTCAATCAACCCGCTTCACAAGGTGACTAACCATGCTTAATCTCAGACTCCGGCCCCTGCTTATACTGGCGTTGTCGCTGATCACCGCCTCCGTGGCCTCGCTGACCATCATGGCCTGGCTGCTCTCGAACAACGTACAGCAGAAGAGCGCGGAACAGCAACGCTTGGTCGCGGCGATGGCGACACTCAAGGAGGCGCGTTTCAATACTGTGCAGATCCAACAATTCCTGACCGATGTCTCCGCCACGGCCGATGCCGGCGGCTATGCGGACGCCAAAAGCAATCTGGAGTCATCACAACGGGAACTGCAAGCACTTGCGCGGCTGGCGCCTGAACTGGCCGGCTTCGCCGAAGAGTCGCAGCGCAATATAACCGCCTTGCACGCGGTCGGTGTGAAAATGGCACAGACCTATGTGGCGCAGGGTCGAGATGCCGGCAATGCCATCATGAAGGATCCCGACAACGGTCTGGACGTACTATCCGAGCGCGTCGCCGGCGCCTTCGTCAAGACTATCGATGACCTGAATCAGGCCTTGTCCGCCAAATCCGGCGAACTGACCGGAGCCGTACTGAGGGCGCGTGAATGGAGCGCGTCGCTGGGGCTCGGCTGCATCGCGCTTGCGGTACTAATTATCTGGCTACTTGACCGCCGCATCATCGTACCGATCCGCACCCTGCGCACGGCCATGGCACAGATCGCCCGCGACTCCGACCTGACGCTGCGTATCCCGGTGACCGGCAATAATGGCATCGCGGACGCCGGACGTGAGTTCAACAAGATGCTCGACAAGTTCCGGGGCATCGTCGAGCGGGTCTCCTCCTCGTCCGCACAACTGGCTTCCGCTGCAGCGCAGATGTCGAGCGTCACAGAGGAAACCAGCCAAGGCGTGCGTACCCAGCGCTGCGAAATCGACCAGGTCGCCACGGCCATGAATGAAATGAGTGCCACCGTGCAGGAAGTTGCGCGCAATGCCGAGCAGGCGGCGCATGCCGCGCAGAACGCCGACCAGAGCGCCAAGAGCGGTGCGCTGGTCGCCACCGAAGCCATGGGCGGTATCGATGCGCTGGTCAGCGAAGTGGAGCGCTCGGCCGGCGCGATCCACGAACTGGAAGCGGAGAGCGAAAGCATCGGCATGGTGCTTGATGTCATCAAGGGCATCGCCGAACAGACCAACCTGCTGGCACTGAACGCGGCCATTGAGGCGGCGCGCGCCGGCGAACAGGGCCGCGGATTCGCGGTCGTCGCCGACGAGGTGCGCACTCTGGCATCGCGTACCCAGAAATCTACCCAGGAAATTCACATCATGATCGAGCGTCTGCAGGCTGGGGCAAGCAATGCGGTGCGTGTCATGGAAGCGGCACGTGGCAAGGGTAAGCTCGGTGTCGAGCAAGTCGAGAGGGCCGCCGAATCGCTGGCCGAGATTGCCGGGGCGGTCGCCACCATCAATGACATGAACACCCAGATCGCCAGCGCCGCTGAGGAACAGAGTGCCGTGGCCGAGGAGATCAACCGCAATGTGGTGAATATCAGTCATGGCTCTGGGCAGAGCGCTCGTGGTACGGAACAGGCGGCACTGGCCAGCGGTGAACTGGCGCGCCTTGCCACCGACATGCATCAACTGGTCGCGCAATTCAAGGTCTGAGCACCACGCGAGAGCACGTGTACCACAGGAGATTTCACTATGGTCATCCATCTCACCATCAAACAGAAGCTGATCGGCTATGCCTTGGTCAGCACCGCCTTGTTGCTGGTCATCGGCTACACCGGCCATTGGAACGTCAGCCGGCTTGGCAAGGCATTGGACGACAACACCCGCAACACCGACGCGCTGCGCCATCACATGACCGCCGACATGATGCACGATGCCTTGCGCGGCGATGTGCTGTCGGCGCTGGTGGCCGGCGCGGATGACAAGGCCACTATTCGTACCGCGCTCGCGGAACACAGCAAAACCTTCCGCGACAACCTCGAACAAAACGATGCCTTGTCGCTAGACAGCGGCACCAAGGCCGCCATCAAGGAACTGCACGCACCACTCGAGGCCTACCTTAAATCCGCTCAGGCCATGGTCAACCTGGCCTTACAGGACCCTGCAGCGGCACGGCGCCAACTCCCGGCTTTCGACACCGCCTTCCACAGGCTGGAAGTGCAGATGGCAACGCTCAGCCAACGCCTCGAACTGTTGGCCGGGCAGAGCCAGGCCAAGGTCGACGGCACGGCCATCGCCGCCGACAGGTCCTTACTGCTGGTCGGCACGCTCGCCGCTCTGATCACGCTGTTGCTGGCCTGGCTGATATCGGGTTACATCATCCGTTCGCTCGGCCAGGTCGGCGTGACTGCCGCCAGTGCCGCACACGGCGATCTGACTGCGCGTTTCACACACGCCAACGACGACGAGATCGGCGTGCTCGGTCAGGCCTTCAACACCATGCTCGGCGATTTTCAGGATGCCGTGGGCCGCATTACCGGCTCGGCCACGCAATTGGCGGCGGCCGCCGAACAAATGTCGTCGATCACTGACCAGACCACTCACAGCGTCAAGCAGCAACAGAATGAGATCGATCAGGTGGCAACCGCCATGAACGAAATGACCACCACCGTACAAGGGGTCGCGCGCAATGCCGAACAGGCGGCACAGGCCGCACAGCAGGCCGATCGCTCGGCACAAAATGGCGCATCGGTCGCCAATTCGGCACGTCGCGAAATCACCGGTCTGGTCGATGAAGTGGAAAAATCCGCCGGCGTAATACAGAAGCTGCAAGCGGAAAGCGAGAACATCGGCATGGTGCTGGACGTCATCCGCGGTATCGCCGAGCAGACCAATCTGCTGGCCCTGAATGCAGCCATCGAGGCGGCGCGCGCCGGTGAACAGGGCCGCGGTTTCGCGGTGGTCGCCGACGAGGTGCGCACCCTGGCGTCACGCACCCAAAAGTCCACGGAAGAAATCCATCTCATGATTGAACGTCTGCAGTCCGGTGCCAGCAACGCTGTCAATGTCATGGCCCAGGCGCGCGGCAAAGGGCAGGGCGGCATCGGCGAAATGGGCCGCGTCACCGACACGCTCGGTGAGATCGCGCGCGCCGTCGCGAGTATCAACGACATGAATACGCAGATCGCAAGCGCCGCCGAAGAGCAAAGCGCCGTTGCCGAGGAGATCAACCGCAACGTCAACAATATCAGTGAAGGCTCGGGACAGAGCGCGCAGGGCGCCGAACAGACCGCTTTTGCCAGCATGGAACTGTCGCGTCTGGCAGCGGACCTACAAACCCTGGTGGCGCGTTTCAAGGTATGAAACGGCTATCGTCAATTCAACCACGGCGCTCCCTCGTGATGGGCGGGAGAGCGGATGCAACGTACCTGGGAACCGTTGAGCCCCTGGATGACAATCCTGTAAATCCATTGACAGCAGTGGCTTACTGTGAAAACCTTAGGCGCCAAATTAGGAGATGACTGCTCTGATTTCATTTTTCAGACAATCGCCGCAATCAAAGGGACTGGTCGCCGTCGGCTTCCAGCCTGACGGCGTGAGCCTTGTTCAGGTGTTGCGCGATAAGGCACAGACGCCGCAGCTGGCTGTCTGCGCATTCCGTGCCTGCGCCGTCGCGGAACGGCGCAAGACACTGCAGGAAATGGTCAAGCAGCATTCCCTGACCGGCGCGCACTGTGTCAGCGTACTGGAGCCCGGCAGCTATCAGCTGCTGCAGATCGAGGCGCCCGATGTCGATGCCGCCGAACTGAAGGCGGCCGTGCGCTGGCGCGTCAAGGAGTTTATCGATTTTCACATCGACGATGCCGCCATCGATGTGTTCGAGATGCCCAGCCAGGGTCCACGTGCCCGCGCGCGTATCATGTATGTGGTGGCAGCGCGCAACCCACTGATCATGCAGCGTGTGGAATTGCTACAGGCCGCAGGCCTCGGTGTCCAGGCTGTCGATATCACCGAACTGGCGCTGCGCAACATTGCGCAATTGCTGCCGGAGGATGAGGGCGGCGCGGCCTTGCTGCAACTGAGCGCGGGCGAAGGCATGATTACCCTCACCAGACAAGCCACCTTGTATCTGGCGCGCAATCTGGACATCGGCGCCCTGCAGCTCGGCACGGGCGGCGCCGGACTCGACACCGGCAATCACGCGTCGGCACCGCTGAGCGCCCGCGAGCGCGCCTTTGAAACCATTATCCTGGAAGTACAGCGCTCGTTCGATTACTACGAAAGCAATTTCGGCCAGGCACCTATAAAACACCTGATCATCGGGCCTTTGGCCGAACCACAGGACGAATTGGCGGAGTATGCCGCCTCGCACCTCGGCGTGCAGGCGCACGCGCTTGACCTCAACAGCGTATTGAAATGCCATACGCCGCTCGAACCGGCCCTGCAGGCCAACTGCATCGGTACCATCGGTGCGGCGCTGCGCCTGGAAGAGAAGGTCTTATGAGCCAGCAGGTCAATCTTTATCAGCCGATCCTGCGCGCCCAGCCCAAGGTGTTCTCGGCACAGACCATTCTGCAGTTCAGCGGACTGTTACTGCTCGGCCTGTCACTCATATACGGCTACGCACGTTGGCAGGACGCCAAGCTCGCACGTACCGTGATCAGCCTGCAGGCTCAACAGGATGCCATGCTCAAACGTATCGAGGATTTCAACACACGTTATCCCGTGAAACAGAAAAATCCCGATCTGGAACGGCAACTGGCCACCCTCACGGATGAGCGCAGTGGCAAGGCGCGTGCGCTCGACGTGCTGTCCGGCCGCGTTCTGGGTAATACCCGAGGCTTCTCCAGCTACCTGGAAGGCCTGGCGCGCCAGCATGTTGAGGGTCTGTGGCTGACTGGCGTTGCGATCAGCGAGGGCGGTGAACAACTGGGACTGACCGGCAGCACCCTGGACGCACAGCTGGTGCCGCGCTATCTGCAGCAGCTGTCCGCCGAACAGGTCTATAAGGGTCGCGAGTTCAAGACCTTCCAGATGCAGCGCGGCGAAGCGCCGCCACGCATCGATTTCACCCTGCATACCGCGGCGGTGAGCGCGACGCAACGATGAGCGAAAAACTCAAAAAACTGATAGCACGTATCGATAGCATGTCGCTGCGTGAACGCGGCCTATTGCTGGGCGCGCTGGTTTTCGTTATCTACAGCGTCTGGAGCGGACTGTTCATGGCGCCGCTGACCGCGCACCACAAGCTGGTCCAGGGCCAGCTCAAACAGTTACGCAGCGCTACCACCCAGCTGTCGCAACAGGCCGAGACCATCAGCAAGCGCCAGGCCCAGGACCCGGACGCGGAAATCAACACCAAACTGACCGGACTGCGCGTCGAAATCGCCAAGCTCGACGAGCGCATCAAGGCGCGCACCCAGGGCCTGATCGATCCGGCCGCGATGGCCAGCATGCTGGAAGATGTGCTCAAACAGGAACGCGGTCTCAAACTGATCAGCGTGCAAAGCCTGCCGGCGCGGCCGCTACTGGATACCGAAGTACCAGACAACGGCAAGCCGGCCCGGCCCAACCCCGGTGTGCCCGGCATCTACCGACACGGCATGACGCTCGTGTTCGAGGGAAACTATATGGATGCGCTGCATTATCTGCGCACGCTCGAGGCCTTGCCTTGGCACCTGTACTGGGATGGCGTGACCTTCAAGGTCAGTAATTATCCCATGGCACAGTTCACCATCACCGTGCACACCATCGGCCTGCGCGAGGGGTGGATCGGTGTTTGAAAACATGCCATCGCTGTTGCGTGGGTCATTGCTGCTGGCGGCGCTGCTTGCAGGCCTTCAGGTCGTGCACGCTGACGAGTTACGGGATCCGACCCGGCCGGCGTTTCTCGACGCCGTAGCTGCTGGCGTGGCGCCGGGCGATGCCAAGACCGCACCCAGCCTGATACTCACCGCCATTCGCCTGTCGCCGTCACGGCGCAGCGCGATGATCAACGACCGCACCGTCAAGGTCGGCGAGCGTATCGGCGATGCCCGTGTCGTCGCGATAGACCGCGACGGCGTCCGCCTGCAACGCGGCACGGAGCAGTTCATGCTGCATCTGTTGCCGATCAAGGTTAAACAGGCCCACAAGGCCGCCAGACGATGAGACCCACTATGCCTAAAACTTCCTTGCTGGTGTATAGCGCGATCGCCCTACTGCTCGCGGCCTGTCAGACCATGGCGCCGCGCAGCACCCCGACGCTCACGCACATCGATGCGACGCTCAAGAAAGAAGCGGCCAGCGGCATCACCGCGGCAGCGACAGCACCCCCGCCGGCCGTCAGCGAGGCATTGTTGCCACCACTCAGAGTCGACATGGGCAGCAGCGGCGCGCCGGTCGAGCAACGCTTCGACATCACGGTGAATCATGCCAAGGCACGCGAGTTCTTCATGAGCCTGGTCGAGGGCACGCCCTACAACATGGTGGTGCATCCGGATGTCAGCGGCGAGATCTCGCTGACACTGAAGAACGTCACCATCAGCGATGTGATGAATACCGTGCGTGATGTCTACGGTTATGAATACACGCGCACCCCGGGTGGTTTTCAGGTCATGCCGATCCGCATGCAGTCGCGGGTCTTCGAGGTCAACTATCTCGACGTGAAGCGCACCAGTAAATCGGAAACCCGGGTCAATTCCGGACAGGTCACCGACGCCGGCAACAACAATAACAACAACAATTCAAATACCGGCAACAGTGGCAGCAGCAGCGGTGGCACTACCACCGCCCAACCGAGCACCCAGATGACCACCGAATCCGAGTCCAGCTTTTGGGATGGCCTGAAGGCGCAGCTCAATACGCTGATCGGCGCGGGCGATGGCCGCAGCGTCGTGGTCAGCCCGCAGGCCGGCATCGTGGTGGTACGCGCCCTGCCGTCGGAATTGCGCGATGTCGCCTCATTCCTCAGCGCCAGCCAGGCTAATCTGCAGCGACAGGTCGTGCTGGAAGCGAAGATCATCGAAGTGACATTGGGCGACGGTTTCCAGTCGGGCATCAACTGGGCGGCGCTCGGCAAGGTCGGCGACGGCAAGACCGCTATCTTCGGCCAGACCGGTGGTGGCACAATCTTCAGCAATGGCACGTCGGAAATCGCCGGCGCAGGCATCGGCACAGCCACCTCGCCACCCGCATCGCTCAATCCGACCGCCTACAATCCAATCGACGGCAATCAGACGTCCGCCTTCGGCGGCGTGTTTACCGCCGCACTCAACCTGAATGATTTCACTGCCTTCATCGAACTGCTCAAAACCCAGGGCGATGTGCAGGTGCTGTCCAGCCCGCGCGTCTCCACGGTGAACAACCAGCCGGCGGTAATCAAAGTGGGCTCGGACGAATTCTTCGTCACCAATGTCTCGACCAACACCACCGCTATCGGCACCACCGGCACCACCAACCGCAACGTCACGCTGACGCCGTTCTTCTCCGGCATCGCGCTCGACGTCACCCCCCAGATCAGCCCCCAGGGCGATGTCATACTGCACATCCACCCGACCGTCTCCGAGGTCAAGGACCAGACCAAGACTTTCAAGATCGACGACCAGGATCAGAGCCTGCCGCTAGCCTTCAGCACGGTGCGCGAATCCGACAGCATCGTGCGCGCCGGCAATGGCCAGGTAGTCGTACTGGGCGGCCTGATGCAGGACAACAACAAGATCGATCGCGCCGGCGTGCCGGTACTGGGTGATCTGCCCGGCGTCGGTGCCATGTTCCGCCATACCAAGTCCGCATCAAGCAAGAGCGAACTGATCATTCTGCTGCGACCAGTGGTGATCCAGACCGGCAGCGAGTGGGGCGAACAGATCCGCCAGTCGTCACAGCGCGTCGACATGATGTCGATGAAGCCCTCGTCCACCAGACAACCCGCGGCAGCCGCGCCCTAGCACCGACATGTACCTCAAACACTTTGGATTGCGGGAATTCCCGTTCAACCTGACACCGGATACCGGTTTCTTTTTCCGTTACGGCAGTCATCAGGAGGCCTACAACGTGTTGCTGGTGGCGTTGCGTACCGGGGAAGGATTTATCAAGGTCACCGGCGAGGTCGGTACTGGCAAAACGCTGTTGTGCCGCCTGCTGCTGAGGACGCTCGGCGACGAATTCGTCACCGCCTACCTTCCCAACCCGTTTCTCACGCCGGCCGCCTTGCACATGGCGCTGGCGGATGAACTCGGCATCGAATACACGCGCAACATCGGCCAACCCCGGCTGCTGAAGCTGATCAGCAGCCGACTCATTGAACTGTCAGCCGCGGGCAAGCGCGTCGCACTGCTGATCGATGAGGCACAGACGCTGCCATCGAACACAATGGAGGCATTACGGCTGCTTACCAATCTCGAGACCGAAAAGGCCAAGCTGCTGCAAGTGGTGCTGTTCGGTCAACCGGAACTGGATCTGCGCCTGCAGAGCCATGAACTGCGCCAGCTCCGCCAGCGCATCACCTTTGCGCACCGTCTCATGCCCATCGATCTGCAAGGATTCAACGGCTATATCAATCATCGCCTGAACGTGGCCGGCTACCAGGGCCCGCCACTGTTCAGTAAACGCAGCCTGGTCGCCATGCAACGCGCCAGTCGCGGTATCCCACGCCTGATCAATATCCTCAGCCACAAGGCATTGCTCGCCGCCTACGGCCGCGGTGATATCGCCGTGTCACCCGTTCATGTGCGAATGGCCGCGCACGACACCGAAGACGTGATGCTGCATCGCCAGCCCGGCCACTGGTTGCGTGCCATCACCGGAACCTTCGCCAGGGCGACGACACTGCTGGTCGCGCTCGGTGTCCTGCACTCCTCGGGGAATACACCGTGAGCCTGCTCAATCAAGTGCTGCAGGATCTTCAGGATCGCCAAGCGCCTGATGTCAATGCCGCACAAACTACACTGCGGGATGTGCACGTCCCGGTGCGTGTCACCGCACGGGCGCGGCGACCTTGGGTGTTGTGGCTAGCTATTCTCGTTCTGGCCGTCGTATCGGGTGGGCTGCTCAGTCAGCGCGGCCAACACCTTGCACCGGATGTCGTGCGAACCGGCCCGGTTATACCGGTCAAACCTGACGCGCCGACCATGACGCAGTCGGAGTCGATTGCTGCCATACCCCAGCCCGTGATTCCGGTTATCGCAACGCCGGTTCATGCTGTCGTTGTGGCGGAGCAGCACGCTACCGTCGCGATCCCGGTCACGCAGGCTCAAGCCGCCGCGCCCGCGCCGCCAGCACCTCCAACCGATACGGTAGCCGACGCTGCCTTGCACAAAACGGCAGCGCAGATCATGCCGTCTGTCACCAAATCGCTCGCCGCGCCGCGCACCGAGGCGGTCGAAAAGACCGCCCGCCCGCTCAGTCCGGAGCAGCAGGCGGAACTGTCTTACCAGGATGCCCTGCGCATGCTGCAAAGCGGTCGGCCTGCCGCCGCCGAACCGCGCCTGCGCGCCGCGCTGGATAGCTACCCCGCGCAGCGTGCGGCGCGCACCACTCTGGCCGGTCTGCTGATCAATTCCGGCCGTCTGCCCGAGGCCACCAAGCTGCTCGCGGCCGGCTTGGCACTCGCACCTACCTACGCGCCTTTCGCCAAACTCTATGCAAGATTGCGCATCGATCAAGGCGAACTCAATGATGCGCGCGCGGTACTGGAGCGCGCCGCGCCGACGGCACAGGACGATCCCGAATACCATGCGTTGCTCGCCGCGCTCTATCAGCGTCTCGGCATGTATGAGCAGGCTGCACGCACGTACCGCGGCGCCCTGCAGGCACAGCCCCGCAACGGTGTGTGGTGGCTGGGCCTGGGTCTGGCGCTGGAAGGCACCGGCGATCGGGCCAATGCCTTGCAATCCTATCGGCGCGCGCAGCAAAGCGGCACGCTCGACAGCGAGGTGCTGCGCTATGTTGACGGAAAGATCACCGCGTTACAGGCGGGCAATGGAGATCGGCAATGAATTATTACTTCAGTAGCGAGGGTCGAGTAGCGAGTGGTGCGTCAGTGCGCCTGGGCCGGTCAGCCGACAGATACTGCGCATCGATAGCTACTCGCCACTTGACACGCGCTCGCCGGAACTTTTAAAAATGTCCGCGCGTAAAAAAGTCCGTATCGGCGATTTGATGGTCGAGAACAAGATCATCTCCGAGGGCCAGCTCGGCACCGCACTGGCGGAACAGAAGAAGACTGGCCGCCGCCTCGGGCGCACGCTGATCGAACTCGGCTATATCGACGAAGACCGACTGCTGCTGTTTCTGTCGCAGCAACTGAATATCCCGAATATCGATCTGCGCACCTACAAGTTCAATCCTGACATGGTGCGCCTGCTGCCGGAAACGCATGCGCGTCGTTACCGTGCCATTGTGCTGGACGATAAGCCCGATGCGCTGCTGGTCGGAATGGCCGATCCCGGTGATATTTTCGGCTTCGATGAACTGACGCGCATACTGAAACGCCCGATCACCCAGGCGGTGGTACGCGAGTCGGACCTGCTGCGCACCATCGACACGGTGTACCGGCGCACCGCGGAAATCACCACTCTCGCCGAGGAACTCGGTCAAGAACTCTCCGATCACGACTTCGACCTGGCCCAACTGGTCCAGACCGAAGACACCGACGCACCGGTGTTCAAGCTGTTACAGACGCTGTTCAAGGACGCCGTGCAAGTCGGCGCCTCGGACATTCACATCGAGCCGGATGAAAAAGTACTGCGTATACGCATGCGCGTCGATGGTGTACTGCAGGAACAGATCATGAACGAGAAGCGGGTCGCACCCGCCCTGGTACTGCGTCTGAAACTCATGGCCGGTCTGGACATCTCGGAAAAGCGCCTGCCACAGGACGGCCGCTTCAATATCAAGGTCAAGGATAAAAGTATCGATGTGCGCGTCTCGACGCTGCCGGTATCATTCGGTGAATCCGTCGTGATGCGTCTGCTCGACCAGTCCGGTGGCACGCTGAACCTCGAACAGATTGGCATGCCGCCGGAGATCCTGCAGCGTTTCCGCCGCCAGATCCATCATCCGCACGGCATGGTGCTGGTCACGGGACCGACCGGCAGCGGTAAAACCACTACCTTATATTCTGCGCTCACTGAACTCAATCAGCCTGAAATCAAGATCATCACGGTCGAGGACCCGGTCGAGTATCGCCTGCCGCGCATCAGCCAGGTACAGGTGCACGCCAAGATCGGCCTGAGCTTCGCCAGCGTACTGCGCACCGCCTTGCGCCAGGACCCGGACATCGTGCTGGTCGGCGAAATGCGCGACCAGGAAACCGCCGAGATCGGTCTGCGCGCTGCCATGACCGGCCATCTGGTACTGTCGACACTGCATACCAACGATGCTATCGCTACCGCCAACCGCCTCATCGACATGGGGGCCGAAGGCTATCTGGTTGCGGCGGCCTTGCGCGCTATCATCGCGCAGCGCCTGGTGCGGCGCACCTGCGGCACCTGTAAACAACCTCACACACCCGATACCCAGGAACATGCCTGGCTTTCTGCCATCGCCGGTCCGGAGGGAGCCTCGGCCAGCTATCAGCGCGGCGCCGGCTGTCCGCACTGCAACAATACCGGTTACCGCGGTCGCATCGGCGTCTATGAATTGCTGGAACTCGACGAGGCCATGGCAGACGGTTTGCGTAACAATGATTCCAATGCCTTCAACGCCGCCGCCAAGGCCAGCGCCGGTTATCGACCGCTGGTGCAATGCGCGCTCGATTATGCACGCCAGGGTGTGACGACCCTGGAAGAGGTGTTCCGGGTGGCGGGAGAGATATGAGTTTGAATACGGAATTCGGAATGATCAACGATGCCTGCACCTGGTCGTTGAGCACGTGGATTTTCGCAGCCTCATTCAGCGTTCATCGTTCCGTATTTTCAATACGCGGGGTACGCGGCTAACCATGCCTGTCTTCCACTACAAGGCGCGCAACGCCCGCGGCGAGTCGATTGAAGCGGACATCGAGGCCGCCTCCGCCGATTTGGTCGCCACGCAGCTGTTCAATACCGGCGTTACGCCCATCACCATCGTCGCGCAGGAAGCCCAGACCGATATCCTTGAGGGTCTGCGCAAACGCTTGCTGATTGGCCGGCCGACGCTGGTCGACCTGATACTGTTCGCACGTCAGATGCATACCCTGATGCGCGCCGGCGTGCCGATTATCCGCGCCATATCAGGGCTGGCCGATACCTCGCGCAATGTCACGCTGGCGCGGATACTGCGCGATGTCGTCACCGGCCTGGAGGCCGGCCGCGACCTGGCCAGTTCCTTGTCGCAACATCCGGAAATCTTCACACCCCTGTTCGTCAGCATCATTCAGGTCGGCGAGAACAGCGGCCGCCTCGATGAATCGTTTCTGCAACTGTCCGAGTACCTGGAGCTGGAAAAAACCACCCGCGACAGCATCAAATCGGCGCTGCGCTACCCGACTATCGTAATTGTGGCCATCGCCGCCGCAATCGCAATAATCAATCTCAAGGTGATTCCGGTATTCGCCAAGGTCTTTGCCGGCTTTCATGCCGAGCTGCCCACGGCCACCAAGATCCTGATTGCGACCTCGAACTTCACGGTGGCCTACTGGTACCTCATCCTGGGCGCATTGCTACTCATCGTGTTCGGCGTACGCGCCTACGTCAGAACCGATACCGGCCGTTACCGCTGGGGCAAGGCAAAACTGCGCCTGCCGATCATCGGCAGCATCATCATGCGGGCCACACTGGCGCGCTATGCGCGCTCCTTCGCCATGTCGACGCGCTCCGGCGTACCCTTGATCCAGGCACTGACAGTCGTTGCCAAGGCGGTCGACAACGATTTTGTGGCTGACCGGATTCTGATGATGCGTAACGGCATCGAGCGCGGTGACACACTGACACGCACTGCGGCGGCCAGCGGTCTGTTCACGCCGCTGGTTCTGCAGATGCTGAGCGTTGGCGAGGAAACCGGCGCCGTCGACGAGATGCTGTCCGAGGTCGCCGGTTTCTACGAGCGCGAAGTGGCCTTCGACCTCAAGAGCCTCAGTGAAAAGATCGAGCCGATCATGTTGCTGGCCGTCGGCGCACTGGTTCTGATACTGGCACTGGGCGTATTTCTGCCCATGTGGGACCTGGCGGGCGCGGCGCGTGGCCACCATTGATGCGGGTGCGGCTCTCTCGGCGCACTGCCGTTCACGCCTGTCGCGGCGGCAGCGTCCTGGAAACGATGCTGGTGCTGGCACTGATTGCGACGCTGATACTGGTCGCACTCGACCGATTTGTAACCGTCCGCGTCGAGGCCGAACGAGTGGCGATGGAGGCCGTGGTTCAGGCATTGCGGGCGACGGTGCTGGAACATGTGTTGCACGGCAGGGTCACCGCCGACCGTGGACAAGCCATTAATCTACAAGGTGAAAACCCGATGCGTTGGCTGGACAGACCACCGCCAAATTATCTGGGTGAGCTGGCTGGCCCGGATCCTGCAAACATACCTGGTGGGCAGTGGTATTTTGACACCCACTCGCACTTGCTGGTGTACCGGGTGGACCACGCGGCGTATTTCGACACCGTACTGCCCGGTACCGCAAGGATCAGATTCAAGCTCGGTGTCGAGAATGCCGATACCAGCCAGGATGGACGATTAGTGCCCGACACGGACGATGCTCACGGGCTCTCAATCACGGCGCTGGACCACTATAGTTGGCGGCGCTCCCCGTTCCGCGTCGGTGCCCTCGCGGTGTGGGGTGTATTCGGCACCACACCGTGAACAGCAGTTTACTTGTTGTAGTGGTTTTCAGTCACTTGGCAGTGCTTAATTGAGGATAAAGGAGAGTACATCATGAAACGTATGCAAGCGGGTTTTACCCTGATCGAACTGGTGATCGTAATCGTGATCCTCGGTATTCTCGCGGCTACCGCATTGCCGAGATTCGTGGATCTTTCTAGTGATGCGCGGAAAGCGAAGCTTAATGCCGCCGTTGCAGCGATAAAGAGCGCGTCCAATCTGGTCCACGCCACGGCATTGGCCAGAAGCATCCCCGCCACCGGCGGAAACGTCCCCGCTGAAGGTGTCAATATCACCACTATCGGGCAGTACCCAACGGCTGATGCGAACGGTATACAGGCAGCAGCAGGCATCGGTACCGCTGATTACGGTGTAGGCACACCGACCAACACCGGCGGCGCAGCACTGGGTGACAAGCTTGATGTCAACATCACGGATGCACCGGACGCGACCAAATGTTACCTCACCTACACGGCCGCAACTGCCGGACCGATACCAGCCTCGGTTGTTGTGGGTGATGACTCCGGCTGCTGACAACACATCTGCGCAACGCACCAACAACGGGGTGTCCGCTTGAGCCGACACCCCGTTTTTATATTCGCCTGCAGGCACAGCGATTGGTGGTCTGATCGCCTGGGATAACGCCCATGACTGCGCTACCCTCGCATAAGCACACTCATCAACAGGTCGGCTTCACACTGGTGGAGCTGGTTATCACGATTGTGATCATGGGCATACTCGCCGCCGTGGCGGCGCCTCGCTTTTTCGAGCGTGACGCCTTCGATGAACGCGGCTATTACGAGGACACCCTGGCCGCGTTGCGCTACGCGCAAAAGCTCGCAGTGGCCACTGGCTGTCAGGTCCAGGCCACTATCACGCCCGTCGATTACACCCTGAAGCAGCGCGCGACCTGCACCAGCGGGGCGTTTACAAACAACGTCTACAACCCCGGCAATCCGGGTAATGCCTACACCAAGGCAGCGCCCTCGGGTTTGACGCTGTCACCCGCTGTCACGCTGACCTTCAACGGGCTCGGCCAAGCCAGCGGCGGCGCATCCGTCACTACCCTCACACTCACCGGCACATCCGACACACGCACCATCACAGTGGTAGCAGAGACGGGTTTCGTCTACTGATGAACAGACCGCGCCGCACAAGTAGTTCACCGCAGCATTGCGCCGCTGCCTGCGACAGCACGGCTGAGAACAAATTCTCTGCCATTATCTCGCTGCAACGTGGCGCAACCCTGATCGAACTGGTCATCACCATCGTCATCATCAGCATCAGCGTCGCCGCGGTACTCGGCACTCTGAGCAGTATGACGGCGCACAGCGCCGATCCGATGATCGAGGCACAGGCGACGGCGGTCGCGGAATCCTATCTTGAGGAGATCATGCTCAAACCCTATCTCGATCCTGCAACCGGCACGGTGTGCCCGGCACCGCCGGGTGGTGGCCGCAGCGTCTTCGACAACATCTGCGACTACAATGGCCTGGTCGATAACGGCGCCAAGGACCAGAGCGGCGCGGCACCGAGCGGCCTGGATCTGTCGACCTATAAGGTCAAGGTGACCGTGAATCAGGCGGCCACGCTCAATAATCTGTCCGGCAGTGGCCAGGTGCTGCGCGTCGATGTGAACGTGGCCTACGATGACGGCAGTCTGGTGGATATTACCCTGAGTGGTTACCGGACCAACTACTGATGAACACTATGGCCGGAATACAGATCAGAGACGACGCGGCCAAGTATGCCGCGACTCCGTTCCGCGTTCGGCACTCCGCCTGCCACACTCAGCAGGGCTTTACCCTGGTCGAGCTTATCATCGTCATCGTCATCAGCGGCATACTCGCCACGGGGCTGAGCAACTTTATCGTCCAGCCCATTCAGGGCTACACCGACCTGGCACGACGCGCCACGCTGGTGAACGCCGCAGACAACGCCTTGCAGCGCATGGCGCGCGATGTCCATAGCGCCCTGCCGAACAGTATCCGTGTCAGCGGCAACGCACTGGAGATGGTCAATGTCGTGGACGGTGGCCGTTACCGCGATGATCCGCCGCCCGGCGACCCCGACAAGCGCCTGGAATTCAACAAGGACGATACCGGATTCAACCTGCTCGGCCAGTTCACCAGCATTACGCGCCCGTTCGTCTCAACGACTCAGCGCCTGGTGATCTATAACGTCGGGGTGCCAGGCGCCAGCGTCTATGATGCCGGCAATACCGTCATGACACCCAGCGGCACCTCCATCGGCATCGCCGCCGACGGCACTTTTCCGGCCGCCGGTGCCGAAGACCACATCGCGCTCAGCCCCGGATACAAGTTCGCTTATCCGTCGCCCACCCAGCGCATCTATCTGGTCGACACCCCGATCAGTTATGTCTGCAGCGGCGTCAATCTGTACCGTTACACCGGCTATCCCATCGCGCCAGGACAAAAGGTTACGGATGCAGATCTAACCGGCGCCGGCGCCAACCGCGCACTGGTCGCCAACCAGGTGAACACTTGCAGGTTCACTTATGCGCCGGGCACCAGCCAACGCGCCGGCCTACTGTCGCTGGCCTTGAAGCTGTCGCAAACCCTGCCCGACGGGGGCACCGAAGCTGTACAACTGCTGCATCAGGTACACGTGGACAATACGCCATGATGCGCCGCCAGCAAGCTCCGCAGCGACAACGCGGCTTTACGCTGGTGGCGGCCATCTTCATTATTGTGATACTGGCGACACTGGTGGGTTACATGGTCAGCCTCAGCGGCACGCAACGCGCCACTTCGGTACTTGCGCTGCAAGGCGCACGTGCTTATGAAGGTGCGCACAGCGGCATCGAATGGGGCATACAGCAGGCATTCACCACACCCGGCACTGTGTGCAGCGCGGCGCCCGGCTCGACCCAGACGCAATTCGCGCTGAGCGGGCCCGGTCTGTCAGGCTTTGCCGTGACTGTCACCTGTGATTTCACAACGCACACCGAAAAGAGCACTGCCGTATCCGTCTACCATTTCGTTGCAGTGGCGGCATACGGTGCTTATGGTTCACCCGATTACATTTCACGACAACTGGAGGCGACGGTTTCCAATGCGCCACCTTGAGGCTCCCATATATCAGCGTTGCCTTTCCCTGCAACACATCCTGCTGGCCTGTTGCCTGTGGCTGTGCGCCTGCGCGGTCCAGGCCGCGACTTACAGCAGCGCTGCCACGACCTTTTCCTGGATAGATCCCACAGCACAGGCCGCGGTTACCTGGACGAATCCGACTCAAGGCAGCAGCGGTACCTGTGACACGACCGGTGATGACAGCATTACGGCGCTTATCAATATCGGCTTCACCTTTAATTTCGGCGGTGTGAATTATACGCAGCTGCGCATCATGTCGAACGGCCGTGTGCAGTTCAATAATGTTTATTGTTATGCCGGGACACAAATTATCGGCCCACCGCGAACCTATACCTTATCACCGCTTCCCAACGCCAACCTGGTGAACACCATGAAGGTCTATGGGGCCGATATCGATACCACACCCAATGGCTCCGGCAGCGGGCCGGGCCCGACGACCTGTCCGCCGGCCACGTGTTCCGTGCGCTATACGGTCACGCCGCTGGGGACCGCGCCCAATCGGCAGTTTGTCGTTACCTGGGTCAACACGCCGGATTGGGGCGCTACCGGCAGTTATTACAACTTCCAGGTTATCCTGAACGAAGACGGCAGTTTCATTTATCAATACGGCCCCAACAACAATCCGGAGAACGGGCATGCGGATATCGGTTGGGAAGCGTCCACCACCGATTACGGCCTGTATACCTATACCACCATAGGCTCGCTGGCCAATACTGCGGTCCGCTTCTTCATCCCGGCCATGCTCGCCAACTATCAATTCGACGAAGGCAGCTGGAGCGGCGCCAACAGTGTCATCAACGGCATCAGCGCCAGTTATTTCGGCACTCCCCAGGGCGCGGCGACGCCGACTCCCAACGGCTATATCTGCGGCGGTGCGAATATTCCGCTCAATACCAGCAAAGGTACCGTCGATGCCATTGATACCGGGCTGGTTATGGACAGTACATTGAATGCCACCGGCGCGGTCGACTTCTGGTATCAAAGCAATACCGCCTGGAACGACGGTAACTCCCGCATGCTGCTGGACGGCACCTCGAACAATTCCGCCCCCTTCTTCCTGTCGAAGATCGGCACAGGCAATTTGCGCTTTGTCTTGCAGGACAGCAGTAACACGGTGTTCGCCCTGCAGACGACCAAGAATCGCAGCTTCGCTGCCAATACCTGGCATCACATCGCAATCACCTGGACGCTGGGCAGCAGCGGCTCCATGATCATCTACGTCGACGGCGCCGTCGAAGGATCGCAGAGTATCAGTGCCGCCAGCGCACTCAACAACAAGGGCGGCACGCTCTTTATTGGCGACAATCAGGGCAAGGCCGTTTCCAATACACCCACCGACAACTCCGCCTACGGGTTCATCGATGAGCTGAACATCTACAACTACGCGATACCTGCCACGGTGGTCAATCGCGACAAGCTGGCCAGTCACCCCTGCAGCAGCCTCAACAATTTCCTGATCAACATCGGTGCCGCATCGGCCAGTACCTGCACACCGAAAAACATTCAGATCACGGCGCGCGACGCCAGCAACAACACTTTGACGACCTACACCGGCACGGTTGGACTTTCGACCTCCAGCAGCCACGGCGACTGGAGCAAGGTGAGCGCCGGCGGCAGCCTTACCAATGGCAGCGCCGATGATGGCCTTGCCAGTTATACCTTCGCCACGGCTGACAATGGTACGGTCACGCTCGCCTTGAGCGACAGCCATGCCGACACCGCGCTGACCGTCGGCGCCAGCGACACCAGCGCCGGGGTCAGCGCGGGGTCATCCGGCATCACTTTTCTCGACAACGTCTTCGTCATTACCAATGACCCCATCCAGGTCGCCGGCCGCAATCAGGCCATGAGCGCGGCGCTCTGGCGTAAGGACCCGGGTACCGGCCTGTGCAGCATCGCCACCGGTTATACCGGCAGCAAGACGCTGAAATCCTGGCTGACGCGCGACGCGGCCGACCCGGGCGGCGGCGCTCCGAGCATCAATGCCGTCAGCCTGCCCAGTGCGCAGCCCGGCAGCGCCAATCTGCCGCTCAGTTTCAGCAGCGGTACGGCGACATTCAGCCTGGTGACCAGCGATGTCGGCAAGTACGCGCTGAATCTGCTCGACGACTCCGGCAGCTTCGCCACCGGCTACAACATCCTCGGCGCCTCCAACAGCATCACCACCCGGCCCTTCGGCCTGGGCTTCACCAACATCAAAACCGGCAGCATCGGCAACCCCGGTGGCGCCAATCCCGCGGATGCCGTGTTCACTGCCGCGGGCCAGCAATTTCAGGCCACCGTCGCCGGCTATCTCTGGCAGGCCGCTGATGATGTCAACAACGACGGCATACCTGACAACGGTGCGAATCTCACCGACAACGGCGTGACGGCACATTTCGCCTGGCCGGTAACGCTTACAGCGCTGCTGAATACGCCGAACCCCGGCACACTGGGCATATTGGGTGGCACCACGTCGATCACGCCGGGCAGCTTTTCCGGTGGCGCCGCGACGGAGACCGATCTCAGCTACAGCGAAGTCGGCAGCATGAAAATCTCCGCCAATGCCAGCAACTATCTCAATAGCAGCGGCGTCAATCTCAGTGCCAGCAGCGGGGTGGTGGGTCGCTTCACGCCCGATCACTTTGCTATCGGATCACTCTTTAACGGCAGTCTCGCGAACGGTTGCGGAAGCTTCACCTACAGCGGACAGCAGAGCGGTGGTCGCGGTGCGATCCGCTATCTCACTGCGCCACAATTTACAATCACCGCACAAAGCGCTGCCAACACCACTACCGCCAACTACACGGGCGCGTTCCTCAAACTCGCGGCGAGTGGCATCACCGTAACGCCGCCGACACAAGACGCTACCCAAATCGGCATCGGTTCCGTCACACCGCCCGCTCCTCCCACATTGGTGAATCTTGCCGCCAATATCACCACCGGAACGCTTACCGACAACGGCAACGGCACGCTTGCCTATGTACTGGGCAGTGATGACTTCACCTACACTCACGAGAGCAATTCGCAAGTCGCACCCTTTACCAGCGCCGTGCGGCTGGATATCGCACGTATCGCCGAGCCCTCCGGCGCCGATGGTATCTCGACGACCATCACGGGTAAGACGCTGGCACCCGCCGGAGTGGAAATCCGCTTCGGACGACTCAACCTGCAGAATGCCTACGGCTCGGAGCTGCTCGATCTCCCGATCAACCTGACGGCCGAATACTGGGCGGGTGCCAATGTCGGCTTCGTTACCAGCGACACGGATAATTGCACGACCGTAGCGAGCAGCAACGTTATCCTGAATCCAACCACGCTTACCTCATTGTCAAGCGTGGCATCGAATCCGTTCTCCGCCGGCAACTGGCATGACGAATCGACCGGGACCTACACCCGTCTGCTCAAGCCGGGCACCACCGGCAGCGTCGACCTCACGGTCGATCTCGACGCTGCCGGTCTGGGTTGGCTCAAATACAACTGGACTGGCAATACCTATATCAACCCGAGCGCACGTGCCGTCTTCGGCATCTATCAGGGGCCCGAGCGGCGCATATTCATGCACGAGCGTTTCAACTAGCCAAGCCGGCCTGTCATCCGCATCACCCGGCTTGGCAGCCCGGAGGCTGACAATCACTGTCTCGTCACATTCTCGGCTATGATACGCGGCACCGACCTGCCAGCCCGAGCCACGTGATGCCAAAACTCAAGACCCTGCTGCGAAAACTTCTGCCTGTCTTTTCCACGGCATTTTTCTACCTTGTGTATTACCTCATCAGCACCATCAAATTCGATGTGCAGATCTCGGCGGCGGCGATCCCCTACGATTACCTGTTGCAGCTCGCGATCGCTTACCTCCTGTATGCGCTGTCGCGACGGCTCTGGGTGTTCGTGCTGTTGCAGGGGCTTCTGATGGCGGTGCTATATGTCGGCAACGCCGTGAAGATATCATTCTTCGGCGGACCCATCATGCCCGACGATGTCTACGCATTGCGTACGCTGTTGCTGATCCTGGAAGGCTGGCGCTTCATTGCCGTCGCCGTGCCGCTGGCTGCTATGGCGGGATTGCTGCTGTTCAACTTCACCTTGCGGCACTGGAGCGCGTATCTGTCCTGCGTTGTCCTGATCCTGTTCGGCGCGACTCTGGTGTATAAGCCCAGCGAGATCCTCGTGCCGCTGGACATGCATTTCGGCAACTCGGTCTGGGACCAGCGATCCAATTACCTGAATCGTGGCGCGACACTCTACAGCCTGCAGGAAGGCGCGCGTTATTTCGCCGACGCCGACACCATTCCCGATCGCGATCTGGCACAATCCGCTGCCGAACAGCTACTGCGCAATGCGCCACCGAAGTTAACAACAACTCCGTTC
>JBBQDK010000017.1:0-27433 GCA_038319625.1 Gammaproteobacteria bacterium | reverse complement strand
AACGAGATAAAGACATTACCGCAACAGACTGTAATTATGGCACTAGGGTCCATTGCGCACGGTGCCGTGCTGCGTGCCCTCGGTCTGCGCATCAAACCCTATCCGTTTACCCATGGTCGGTGCCACCACCTGGACGGTGGTCGCCGTCTGCTCGATTCCTATCACTGCAGCCGCTACAACACCAATACCCGTCGCCTCACACCGGCGATGTTCGATGCGGTGTTCGAACGCGCGATCGAACTGCTCGGCGACTGAGCGGGCCCGGTATGACAGAACCAGCAGCGGCCGTCCCCTTCGACGCCAAGGCCTTTTTGAAATCACTGCCGGGCAAGCCCGGTGTCTATCGGATGCTCAATGCCGCGGGCGAGGTGTTGTACGTCGGTAAGGCCCGCAATCTGAAAAAACGCGTCAGCAGCTATTTCCGGGCCGCCGGTCTGTCCGACAAGTCGCAGGCCCTCATGAACCAGATGCGGGCCATGGAGTACACGGTCACTCACACCGAGACCGAGGCACTGATCCTGGAATATCACCTCATTCAGGAACACAAGCCACGTTACAACATCCTGCTACGTGACGATAAGAGTTATCCCTATCTGTTTCTTTCAAAAGAAGACTTTCCACGGCTCACCATGCACCGCGGGGCCCAGCGCGGGGCAGGGCGGTACTTCGGACCCTATCCCAGCGCATGGGCAGTGCGTGACAGTCTGAACTTGCTGCAGAAGCTGTTCCGGATGCGTCAGTGCGAAGACAGCTTCTTCCGTGGCCGAAGCCGGCCCTGCCTGCAATACCAGATCAAGCGTTGCACCGCGCCCTGCGTCGGGCTGATCGACAAAGCTGCCTATCAGCGCGATGTGCACGACGCGGAGCTGTTCCTGGAAGGACGCAGCAGTCAGGTTATCGATGACTGGGTGGCACGCATGGAGCAGGCCGCCGCCGCGCTCGACTACGAGCAGGCGGCCCTGTACCGCGACCAGATCGCGAACCTGCGCCGGGTGCAGGAACGCCAGTACGTAAGCGGCGAGCGCGGTGATCTGGACATCGTCGCCTGCGTGGCGCGCAACGGTGTCGGTTGCGTGCAGGTGTTTTTCATCCGTGCCGGCCGCAATCTCGGCAACAAGACCTATTTTCCCGCCGGTGCCGACATGGATACGGCCGAGACTCTGACGGCCTTCCTGACACAGTATTACCTCAGTCGCGAAGTGCCCGCCGAGATCCTCGTCAACCAGCCGCCGGAGGATGCCGACCTGCTGGCGCAAGTCCTGTCCGAACACGCCAAGCGCGGCATTCTCATTACCAGCAAGGTACGCGGCGAACGCGCGCGCTGGCTGGCGCTGGCCGTGACCAATGCCGACCAGGCGCTGGATGCGCGGCTCGCCAGCAAGGCGGGCATGTCGCAGCGTCTGCAGGCCTTGCAGGAAGCGCTTGACCAGGATGAGCCGCCGGGACGCATGGAATGCTTCGATATCAGTCACACGATGGGCGAAGCCACCGTGGCCTCGTGTGTGGTGTTTGACGGCGAAGGCTCGCGCAAATCCGATTACCGGCGCTTCAATATCGAAGGCATCGAACCTGGCGACGATTACGGTGCCATGCGCCAGGCCCTGTCGCGACGTTATACGCGCCTCAAGCAGGGCGAGGCGCGGTTGCCGGACATCCTGTTCATCGATGGCGGCCGTGGCCAGCTCGGCACCGCACAGCAGGTGCTGGATGAATTGCAGATCGGTGATATCACGCTGGTCGGCATCGCCAAGGGTGAAGGCCGCAAGCCCGGTCTGGAGCGGCTGTTCTTGCCGGGTCGAGACACGCCACTTATACTGCCTGCGCACTCACCGGCGCTGCACCTGATACAGCAGATCCGCGACGAAGCCCATCGCTTCGCCATCACCGCCCATCGCCAGCGCCGCGGCAAGGTGCGCACCACGTCAGTGCTGGAAGGCATCGCCGGTATGGGCCCGAAGCGCCGCCAGCAACTGCTCAAACAATTCGGTGGCCTGCGCGAAGTGGCACGCGCCGGTGTCGAGGACCTCACCAAGGTCAAAGGCATCAGCAGACAACTGGCCCAACTGATCTACGATGCCCTGCACAACGAGCGCGGTTGATAATAATGGACCTCAATCTCCCCAATAGTCTGACCTTGCTGCGCATCGCGCTGATTCCGGTATTCGTGCTGCTGTTCTACCTGCCCGGCGACTGGAAGCATTCCGCCTGTGCCATCGTGTTCGCCCTCGCCGCCGTTACTGACTGGCTGGACGGCTATCTGGCGCGCAAGCTCAATCAGATGTCGGCCTTCGGCGCCTTCCTTGATCCGGTGGCCGACAAGCTGATGGTAGCCATAGCGCTGGTACTGCTGGTGCAGAGCAATCCCAGCGTCTGGGTCGCGATCCCCGCCGCCATCATCATCGGACGTGAAATCGCCATCTCCGCCTTGCGCGAGTGGATGGCCGAGCTGGGCAAGCGCGCCACGGTCGCCGTTTCCCGGGTCGGCAAATTCAAAACCAGCGCACAAATGCTCGCCGTGTTACTACTGCTCTACGAACGTCCTATCGGGGCATTCCCCACCCACACCGTCGGCATGGCGTTGCTGCTGATCGCCGCCGGCCTGACCCTGTGGTCCATGGTGGTCTATCTGCGTGCCGCCTGGCCGATGCTGAATCCGCCAAAAACAGCCGGCGCGCCGCACGACGGCGCTTGACACTAAGGCTTTGGCCGTTAAAATGGGCGGCCTGTAGTACGCGGGAATAGCTCAGTTGGTAGAGCGCAACCTTGCCAAGGTTGAGGTCGCGAGTTCGAGCCTCGTTTCCCGCTCCAAACATCCCAATCTGGAAACCCCGGCAGCCCCGTCGGGGTTTTCCATTTTCAGCAGCCTGCCAAAGCGCGGGTTCACACATTCGGCTAGGTGGCAGAGTGGTTATGCAGCGGCCTGCAAAGCCGCGTACCTCGGTTCGACTCCGGGCCTAGCCTCCATTCATACTGCAAGTCATCACACCAATCTTCTTCCATCAAGTCTATAATTCCCCCGCCGCATGGCCCGGGTGGCGAAATTGGTAGACGCAAGGGACTTAAAATCCCTCGGTAGCAATGCCGTGCCGGTTCGATTCCGGCCCCGGGCACCATATGAACGACCGCTCTGACCACCAGAGGAGAGAGTAACAATCATTCCCAGCGCCCTAACGGGAAGAGCCCAACGAACTATCCCCTCGCCCCAGCGGGGAGAGGGGCAGGGGAGAGGGGGAGAGTGTGGCAGAGACACTCACCCCCCTCACCCGTGTCCGCTCCCAACCGCAGCGCAGACAATTCACCGCGCAGCGCCATCACACCCTTTCCGAACCCCGCCACCGCACCCGGCCAGCCTATTGATGCCTCACGAAACGTCATTCCAAGAGTGACTGAATCACCGTTTCTTGCTAGGGTGTCGGGTCAAGTGCATCACGAGCAGGCCTCGGGTATCAGGGCCTGACGGTTCAAAGGGTACTGATGAAGCGAGTAGACGATTTTCGACTGACCTTCGGCACGCGGGAAGTCGTGCCGATCATTGTCGGCGGCATGGGCGTGGACATCTCCACCACCAAGCTGGCACTTGTTGCCGCAAAGCTCGGCGGCATCGGCCACATCTCCGACGCCATGGTCCCCGCCGTCTCCGACGCCCACTTCAAGACCCGCTTCGTCAGTGACAAGATGAAGCAGTTCAAATACAACGCGGCCAGCAACGACAAGGCCGTGGTGCAGTTCGACCTCAAGATGCTCGCGCAAGCCACCGCCAATCACGTTGGCCAGGCCATGGAAGCGAAGCAGGGCGATGGCATGATCTTCGTCAACTGCATGGAAAAGCTCACCATGAACAGTCCGAAGGAAACCCTGCGCGTGCGCCTCGCCGGTGCCCTCGACGGCGGTGCCGACGGTGTCACGCTGAGTGCCGGTCTGCACCTCGGTTCCTTCGGCCTGATCCAGGACCACCCGCGCTTCCGCGACGTCAAACTCGGCATCATCGTGTCCTCCGTGCGTGCGCTGGCACTGTTCCTGCGCAAGAACGCCCGCCTCAACCGGCTGCCCGATTACATCATCGTCGAAGGTCCGTTGGCCGGTGGCCATCTCGGTTTCGGCATGGACTGGGCGAAGTACGATCTCAAGACCATCACCGCCGAAATCCTCGCCTACCTGAAACAGGAAGAACTGAACATCCCGCTGATCGCCGCCGGCGGCATCTTCACCGGCAGCGACGCCGTCGAGTACATGGAAATGGGTGTGGCCGGCGTGCAGGTGGCGACACGTTTCACCGCCACCGAAGAATGCGGCCTGCCGGCCAAGGTGCAACAGGAATATCTGAAGGCCAACGAAGACGACATCGAGGTCAACACCATCTCGCCGACCGGCTACCCTATGCGCATGCTGAAGAACAGCCCCGCCATCGGCGCCGGCATCCGTCCCAACTGCGAAGCCTACGGCTACCTGCTCGACGGCAACGGCAACTGTGCCTACATCACCGCCTACAACGCCGAACTGGAACGCCACCCCGACGCCAAGACGCTCTCGGTCAAGGACAAGACCTGTCTGTGCACGCACATGCGCAACTACGACTGCTGGACCTGCGGGCATTACACGTATCGTTTGAAAGACACGACGCGGAAGCTGGCGGATGGGAGTTATCAGTTACTGACGGCGGAGCATGTGTTCAAGGATTACCAGTTCAGTGTGGATCATGGGATTGCGTTGCCGGAAGAGCGGGGAGTGGTTGGGGCTTGTTCGTAAGAGAGTGGTCGTCAGAGAAGCACAAATTACAGCTGCAATCCACGTCTCAACCAAACACTCCAAAAGATGAGTCACCTCTCCCGCCTGCGGGAGAGGCCAGGGAGAGGGTAATAGAAGTGGCACACCCACATAGTTTATCCACCGCTTATCCCTGGCGCACTTGCTTGCCAATGAACCTCCCCACGTGATAATAATCAAACAGCCAATTCACGTGGACTACACAGAGCACAAGGTCGTCATCGACATCCCGATTTAATACACACCAAAAAAAGTAAGTCCCCTCTCCCTTTGGGAGAGGGCCAGGGAGAGGGTACTGAATACAGCGATTGCAACTGGGATGTCGTCGACGTAAGGCCGATCGGTAATCTCGAATTAGATGCGCGCTTCGCCGACGGACTGACCGGGCGTGTTCGATTCTTACCATCGCATTTGACAGGTGTTTTCACGCCACTCAAGGAATGTGCGTTCTTCGCGCGAATGTTTGTGGATCATAGAGCGGTGGCTTGGCTAGGTGATGTCGATCTTGCACCGGATGCGATGTAGCCCCGATTTCATGGATACCCGGTAATGAACATTGGTCGATTCAATGCGCCGTATCGGCGAAAAATAGTTGGCCGCATTGTCGAATGTAAAACAACGCCGATGCGTCGTGGCATGATGGATATCCATACCTGTGAGAGTGGAGTGATTAAATTTGCAAATTAAGAGCGGAGCCAGGACGATAAGTGCGGCCTGCCCCCATTTTATCAACAATTTAGGTGAGGACGAAAATGCTATTACGCCGATTGATGTACACCATCTGCTTTCTGCTACTGCTCCAGGACGGATCAGTACAAGCAGGCGATGCAATGACGCCGGAAGAAGCGGCGATATACCAGAAAATGCTGAAAAGCACCGGCATGGACGCTGAAGCGATGCAAGGCGTGGAACACGCTGTCAATGCCGCTAATACCACGCGTCCCTGGGCCGACGCCAAGTCTATCCACTACCATATCGTCGGCGTTTATAAAGGCGACCCGCTGATTGTCAGCGACGGCGGCAAAGGATCGGGCTATGCGCACGTGACCGACCGTGTAGAAATCGGGCTGGACTGGCAGCTTGCCGAATCACAGTTGGTGGGAACGCCGAGCATTCAAAACACGAAATCGGTAGTGACAAATCCTCATAATCCGGAGCCTTCCTGTTCACCGCCAGTGCTGAAGGGCGAGTACGAACATTACGAACTTCTCGGAATCAAGCAAGGGTTAGCCGGCACATTGGAGTTGAATGTGCGTACTAGCTACCCGGCGGTAGAAGTCGCTGATTTATGCAAGAGCGGTTGGAAAACCATTCCCGCGGCCCGCAATGAGAGGTCCGAGGAGATGGTTGTGCCTTCGCCGACGATGCTGGATATGGCCTTGCCGGATTCGGACAACCTGCGCGTCACGCCGGACAAGAGCGCCATGATCGTCAAGAAGAACGGTTGGACATGGACTTTCACTCCGAGCATAAAGGGCGGTTGAAAAAAGCTGCCAAAGGGGACTGCCAAAGGGGACGGATTTATTTGACAAAGAGTAGGCCCAGCTTCAAATAAATCTGAATTCCTGTGGTTCTATGGCATTATCGCCATGTCTGTACTAAGTGCTAATTACAACAATGGACAACCTAACACGTACCGATGCACAAAAGCGGGCAGATGATATTCGGGTTTTCCGGCGCGAGCTCGAGCGCCTGGAGGACGACCGGGTTATGTCACTGACCATGCAACAAAGAGGGGTGCTGACGGAACATCACGAGCACCTGCTTTCTCAATTTATCCAAGCCTATGATATCGACCGTGATGTTCAGGCAAAGCAATTGTCACTGGGCATGCGGATTGCCTCATTCCTTGGTGCGTTGGCGCTGGCGGCCAGCGTCTTCTTCCTCTTCTACCAGTTCTGGGGCTTGCTCGCTACACCATGGCAAGTGGCGACCCTGCAGATGTCGGCGCTGGCTACCTTCGTAGTAACCGTCTGGATTCAGCATCGCGACGATTCGGGCTATTTCGCCAAGTTGGCGGCGATGGTGACCTTCGCCTGTTTCGTGCTGAACATTTCCATGCTGGGGCAGATATTCAATATCACGCCGTCCGACAAGGCACTAATACCCTGGGCCGGGCTCGCATTTCTTCTGGCTTATACCTGCGATCTGCGCTTGCTGCTGGCCATGGGAATTCTGTGCATGATCGCCTACATTTCGGCGCGCGTGGGAACGTGGAGCGGGTTGTACTGGATTGACTTCGGTCGTCGCCCGGAAAATTTCATCCCCGCGGCCGTGGTTCTGTTTTTGTTCCCGCAGTTCATCGATCACGCACGTTTTACGGGTTTTGCCGTGATCTATCGCGTGTTCGGACTGTTGACATTATTTCTGCCCGTATTGCTCCTCGCGAACTGGGGAGCGGGAAGCTATCTCGAACTTGACTCGGGTATTGTCGAAGGTCTGTATCAAATGATCGGTTTCGCGGGCAGTGCGGGCACGGTCTGGCTGGGCGCACGTCGGCGCTGGTCCGAAGTGGTGAATACCGGCATGGTTTTATTCGTGATATTTCTCTATACCAAGTTTTTTGACTGGTGGTGGGAGATCATGCCGAAGTATCTCTTCTTCCTGGTGCTGGGTCTCGCCGCGATCCTGTTGCTGTTGGTGCTGCGGCGCTTACGGACGACGAATTACAGACTGCTGGGAGCCGCGCCATGAAATGGTCGCGCACGCGTACGCTGGTTGCCGGTCTGGCATTGATTCTCGCCACCAACGCCGTAGCGCTCATCGGTGTTGCCTACAATCGCTCGGGTGAGCCAGAAAGCGCGCTTAAACTCACACAGCGCGAACTTCAGCTTCCCTATGAATGGGGTTTGCGGAAAGAGAACAGCGGCATCTCTCTGGCATTGCGTTGGCGCGTACTGGCTGAAGTACCAAAAGGTCGATACGGGATGGCAGGAAACTATGCCGGTTTTGGTGGAGCACCGAATTGGCTGGATAAGACCAAGCTCGCCACATTGGGTTTTGATGTATTGGAACCGGAAGACACGCGTCTTGGTCGCATGCGCTACAGCAAGATATTGCCGAAAGAAGTACTGTTGGTGCTGGAGCTGGACGGTCCCACCTATCGCACCGCGCTGGGGCAGGCACAGGAAGATTTGCAAAAAGAAGAAGCACTGTTGAAGGCGAATCCCGGGCAGAAAGAATTTGAAGAACGCGTGAAAAACACTAAACGCAGACTGCATCAGGAAGAACATCAATACAGCCGCTTATTCGTTATTGACGCGGGCCTGGATATGACGAGCCTGCGCACCAAGTACCCCGACCGCAGTCACTATGCGATCGTGCACGGACAGATACAACCACACATTATCGAAACAAATCATAAACCAAAGCTGGCGGGATACGTCAGTGGTCTGAGTATTACTCAGATCAATGTGCCGGCCCGATACCGGGGGATATTTGAATCCTTGCAGAAAAGTACGCAGGCAAATGCGTACGGTGTTGCCGTATCGCCATTCGAGGTCTCCGTAGTTTATGGTAACCGCCTTGAACCGTGGATTACTGAGGCAAGAGGAACGAAGGATTAGACAAGCCAAAGGGCGGCAAGCCAAAGGAGACGACAGCCAAAGAGAAAATATTTATTTGGTGTCAGATGGGCAGTCGCCTGGCAGCATTGAACTGCGATCTATCCCGGCACGTCTGCGCATTATCCACTAGGAGTTCTCCCGTTGCTCGCGCAACCCACACACAGCACCACGCCGTTCCCGTTCTTCCGTGTGACGTCCACTTTTTCTGAGCAGCAATGCGCAGTGCTTGAGCGAACATTTGCACAGGCCGACGAGTGGCCACATCGGGATGAAACGTTTTATCAATGTGCGCTGCGCGACGTGACCGAGGAGATTCCTGCTGAGTTCCGCGACGCCGTGGTCGAGCGGATGCGCGAGATTACCGGGCTGCCACTGGTCGATCGGGTTGTCGTCACGGCCCAGCGGATGTTGCCCGGCGATCAGGTTGGCGTGCACAGTGACCGGCCACTGCTGGGCTATGAGATCGCACGCTTGGTCGTTCAGCTCAACAAGAACTGGCAGCCTGACCACGGTGGCGTCCTGGAACTGTTCGCGCAGCCGGATGGCGCAGCGCTTGCCCGGGTGAATCCTGGTTACCAACGAAGCCTTTGGCTTTGTGCTGCACGCCGATTCACACCATGGCGTTACCGAGGTGGCCGCACCGCGTCGCACGGTCGTCTTCAACTTCTGGCACGCCGCGAATACGCCAGAACTGGCGGCGCATGTGCAGGCCTTGTTCGCCAAGCTGACATTCGCCGAGTTGCCGGCGGTACTTAATCCCGTCGCCGCAGACGCCGAAGCGAATCTGCCCGAGGACACGACCTACCTGGCGGGCACGACGGCGGTGGCACTGCAGTGCTGGGGTTACGACGATGCCACCGTGGTGGCCGGTTATCGGTACAGCGCCGGACTTTCTACCGGCGAATCTGTCGATGTGGAGGCACATGCAGCCGTGTTGCTGGCGGATTGGGTGGCTCACCTGTACCGGGAATCATTCGATCTGGCACGCTGGGAGCTGCTGCGCGGCGAGCTCGATGGCAGGGAAAGAGTTACGCGCCTGAGGTCGACATGGGGACTTTGTTTTCCTGAGGAATCGGGGTCAAAGAGCAATTTTCGTTAAAATTAGTGATGTCCTGATTAATTGTATTTGCCGCAGAGGCGCTAAGAACGCCGAGATTTGTCCTTGTTGGATATCATTAATTTTCCTCTGTGCCCTCTGCGCCTCAGCGGCTTACAGTGAATAAATCAGATATTCCTCAGGACTGATAGCTCTCTGACACCCGGATTTCAGATCTGGGAAAACGGTATGTAGGTTTTGAGAAGTCTGCTGATTTGTGGGTGTCCGGAATTGTATGATGTGCGAAGCTAGTCCCGGTCAATTCCAAATCAGCTGTGATCGATTGTGATCCGTTCCCAATGACACTCTTCCCGAACAACATCCGTGGTACGGCCAGCCCTGGTCCCGGCGAACCGCCGCAGGGACTGCGGGCTTTCTACTGGCATTTCATCAGCCAGTCGAAGGGCTGGTATGCAGCGATGTTCGCCGCGAGTCTGGCAGTAGCCTTGCTGGATGCGGTGATCCCGCTGTTCATCGGCAAGCTGGTGACGCTAATGGCAGCGACCGACCGCCAGGCCGCGCTCGCCCGGCAGTGGCCGATGCTGGCCGGGATGATCGTGCTGGTGTTGCTAATCCGCCCGCTCATGATCCTGGCCGACATGGCGATACGCCAAATGGCACTGATACCCGGCGTAACCACGCTGATCCGCTGGCAGAGTCACTGGCAGGTGATCCGCCAGAGTTGGCCGTTCTTCCAGAATGATTTCGCCGGCCGCATCGCCAACCGTGTCATGCAGACCGCTAATGCGCTGCGCGAGAGCACCATGTCAAGTATCCGCGCGATCTGGTACATCGTGGTCTACGGAACGAGCGCTTTCACGCTGATGGCACTGGCGGACTGGCGCCTGGGCCTGCCGACACTCGGCTGGTTCGCCGCGTACGTGCTATTCCTGCGCCACTTCGTGCCGAAGCTCAGAGACCTTGCCAAGGCCAGTTCGGAATGCCGCTCACTGGTTATGGCGCGCGTGGTGGACAGCTATACCAATATTCTCACGGTGAAGTTGTTCGCGCGGCTCGCCGACGAAGACGCCCATGTGCGCGAATCGCTCGATCAGCACCAGGATGCCATGGCCGCGCACATGCAGATGATCACGCGTTTCATGTTCGTGCTCGCCATGATGAACGCACTACTCCTGGTCGGCACGTCAGCGATCGGGATAACACTCTGGGCACAGGGTACGATTAGCGCGGGTGTGGTAGCCATGGCGCTGCCGTTCGCGTGGCAGACCGCCAACGCCGCCGGTTGGGTCAGCTGGGAAGCGACCGGCATATTCGAGAATGTCGGCACGGTGCAGGAAGGTATGCAATCGATTGCCGTGCCGCACACCGGCGGTGACCTGCCGCAGGCGCGCCCGCTCGCGGTGACGCGTGGTGAGATCCGTATCGACCATGTCAGCTTTGGTTATGGCAGGACCGACGCGCCGCCCGTACTCACTGGCCTGGATCTGACCATCCGCCCCGGCGAGCGCGTCGGCCTGGTCGGTCGCTCCGGCACGGGCAAGTCGACCTTCGTCAACTTGTTACTGCGCTTCTACGATCCGGAGCAGGGCAGGATCCTCATCGACGGTCAGGACATCGCGCAGGTCACGGCGGAATCCTTGCGTGCGGCCATCGGCATGGTGACCCAGGATACCTCGCTGCTGCATCGCTCGATCGCGGAGAACATCAGCTACGGCCGCCCGACAGCCAGTGACGAGCAGATCATCGCGGCGGCACGTCGGGCACACGCCCACGATTTCATCCTCGGCTTGTGCGACTGGAACGAGCGCAGCGGTTATGACGCCCATGTCGGTGAGCGCGGTGTGAAACTCTCCGGCGGACAACGCCAGCGTATCGCGCTGGCGCGTGTGATCCTGAAGGATGCCCCCATCCTGGTGCTCGACGAAGCGACCTCGTCACTGGACAGCGAAGTCGAAGCCGCCATCCAGGAGCAACTGGTAAGCCTGATGGAAGGCAAGACCGTGATCGCCATCGCGCACCGCCTGTCGACCATCGCCCGCATGGATCGGCTCATCGTGCTCGATGCGGGCAGGATCGTCGAACAGGGCACGCACGCGCAACTACTCGCCTTGCGCGGTCACTACGACAAACTCTGGCAACATCAGTCCGGCGGCTTCCTTGCGGAGGAGGTCGCGCCCGCGGTGGACGAGGAAGAGGATGCGCTGGAAGCGGTGTTGCCTGATCCTGTCGACGACGAGGTTCCGAGCGAGGCGAAGAACGCGCATTTGATTGGCTGAAGAAATATCGGGACTGAATTATTTATCGTAAATTGCTGCAAATGTCTGGCATGGGTTCATCGTCGCATGCAGCATCGACAGGGTAAGACGCAGTCGATTCGCATGCTTGACTTGAAGCTTTTTGTCTCGCTCGTGGCAGTTTCTCTCTCTCCCGAAGGGAGAGGGGACATACTTTCAAACTCCGGTATTTAGCGAGCATGCGGCATAAGTTCCAAACAGAATGAAGTACTCCACTGGGAGCGGAGCCGAAATTTTCTAGTTGTGAAAGGGAAGGATTTACGCGCCTGATGGTGCAGCCACTGGGTTACGGCGCAAACAACGCACCTAACCCATCCTACATTCAGGCCTTTTTTTGCAACACAGGAGAAAGTAATAAATGAACAACATCGTCAATCTGCGTCTACATTACTTCCCCTTTCCTGGCCGCGCCGGCGCCATTCGAGATGCACTGCATATAGGCGGGGTGCATTTCGAGGATGTGAATGTGCAGTCGGAACAATTTCGCGACCTCAAAGCCGCGTGTAAACTGCCGTTCGGAGCGCTGCCCGTGCTCGACGTCGAGACCGCGACCGGCAAGGTGTGCGCAGCGCAAAGCAACGCCATTCTGCGCTTTGCCGGGCGCCTGGCCGGGCTTTACCCGGTGGATGACCCCCTGCTTGCCCTGAAGGTGGATGAGGCGCTGGGTCTGGGGGAGGACATCAACGGTTTGCTTGGGCCGAGTCTGCACGAGCAGGACTCCGAGCGGAAGATGGCCATGCGCAAGATTCTGGCGGAACAGACGCTGCCGGAATGGGCTGGTTACTTCGAGCGTCTGCTCGTTGCCAATGGCCGCACAGGTTTCGTGGTAGGTGACCGTCTGAGCATTGCCGACCTCAAGCTCTATTGGGTCTGTGACTTTCTCACCAACGGAAGCCTCGATGGGATACCGCCGTCCCTGCTTGACAAGTTCACGACGGTGACGGCCTGGTACAAGCACATCGCCGCGGTTCGCGAGAGCCGTCTTGCTGAGACTGAGCGAGGCAAGAAGTAAGGAGGTTCTGAAAGTTCAATATAGGGTGGGTCAGCGTTGTTCGCATAACCCACCAGGCGTTGCGAAGCAACTCAAGACCTTTGTGTAAGGTGTGGCGGCCACACGGCGGATGGGTTGCGGCGCAGACAACGCGCCTCCACTCATCCTGCATCTGCGGAGAATCCACCTGACTATGTGCCGCTCAGGTCTGTATCAATATTTCCGGAAACGCGAACTATTTCTCGAACTGCGGATCGGGATAGTGCTATCTTCCAAACATCGCGGCTTTGGGACTTGTGCCTGAGTACACCTGCCACTGCCATCTATTGCCTGAAACCTGGAATGGAGGATCGTAATGCGTAAATTCATTATTCTGTCGGTGCTGCTGTGTGGTTCGGCCCTGGCCGCGGGGACATCTCAGTCGGCCAGTGCGGCAGACGCATCCATGATCCCACAGGTGCAGGTTGTCCAGCATTCCAGGGAAACGGTCGAGGAATACCGTCTCCACAATCAACTCTATATGATCAAGGTCATGCCCAATAACGGCAGATTCTATTATCTGGTCGATACCGACGGCGACGGCAGGCTGGACAAACGACTCAATGACCTGGACCCGGCGACGCAGATACCGTCCTGGATAGCATCCAGATAGCGAGTAGACGTATAGCTGTAAAACACCTGAAAACTTGAATCAGGTCGAGGTATCCAACCCTCACCTGCCATCATCCCGCAGGCGCCGGCTTTTCAGCAATGTGCGGTCAGCCTTGAAATGACGGGGACGAAGTCCGATAGGGAAACCGGGCTCCGTTCCCGTTCTTCTTTCCGGGTATGACGTCAATTCCGGAACATCAATTTCGAGACAGTGGCAAGTGCATACGCGCCGGCCGGCGTCCTTGACATCAGAAACATGTCTGGCAGAAGCTGCTCCCGGATGGCACGGCAGTTACGGAGGGGGAGGGTATGGAATACATCATAGTAAGCTTTCCGACCAAGCGATTTGTCTACATCGACGGCGAGAAGGGCGGCAGGACCAATGACAAGCTGCGTATCGAGGCTGGCACGCATGAATTCGATCTGGGTAATCTGAAAAACTACACACCCGCCGTGCAGGAAGTCGAGGTGGAGGAGACCACGGTATTACAGCCGCTGGTGATCGTGTTTTCTCAGAAGGACCCATGACGGTGGGCTGTTGGCTCAATGCCTTTGTCCTGCTCGTTACCGGTATGTTGCTGATTTCGGCGTGTGGATCTTTTCCGGTCAATCCGCCGCTCGACAAATACGATCCTGCAACCGGATACCGTTTCGATCCGATTCCGGACACGGCGGACAAGCGCGACCAGATGTTCGTCATCCTGGTGTTTTCCGGTGGGGGCACTCGCGCCGCTGCGTTGTCCTATGGCGTCTTGGAGGCGCTGCGCGATACACCGATTCACTGGCAGGGTCGGGACGAATCACTGCTCGACGAAGTGGATGTGATTTCGGCGATCTCCGGCGGCAGCTTCCCGGCGGCGTACTACGCACTGCGCGGGCAGGACACCTTCAAGGAATTCCCCGACAAGTTTCTCTACCGGCCGGTGCAGTCCGATCTGATCAAGCGTGCGCTGAATCCCGCGAGCTGGCCGAAGCTCGCGGGCTCGAGTTACGGGCGCAGTGATCTGGTGGCGGATTTTTACGATAAGGAGATATTCGACGGCGCGACCTACGGCCAGTTGATCGCCGGGCAGCGCCGCCCGTTCGTGATTCTGAATGCCACCGATCTGATGTCCGGGACGCAATTTTCCTTCATCCAGGACCAGTTCGATATGCTCTGTTCCGATCTGGCGGGTGTCAGGCTGGCGAGGGCGGTGGCGGCTTCCTCGGCCTTCCCGGGCGGTTTGACGCCGCTGACGTTCAAAAATTACGCCGGCAGTTGTGACTACCGGCAGCCGCAATGGGTTGCCAACGCCAGCAAGGATCACAGCTCGCGCATCAATGCACAGCGCACCGCGTGTGCGGCACAGCGGCTTGCCTACGCAAAGACGGTGATCGATCCGCAGAGCCATCAAGTCCGTCCGGCACTGCCCTATATTCACCTGACCGACGGCGGCGTTGCCGACAACATCGGCCTGCGTGCGCCTTTGAACGCCATCTTCAACAAGAACAACTCCTGGAGTGTGCTGTCGAGGATAGACTTGAAGCAGGTGGACAAGCTGGTTGTCATCGTGGTGAATGCAGCCACCAACCCCGATACTGCCCTGGACCAGACGCCCAAGGTGCCGGGTTTGCTCAGTACGGTCTCCAAGGTCGCGACTATTCCGCTCGACAATTATTCCATCGAAACACTGGAGTTGCTGCGTGCCACGGTGAACTCGTTCAACGAGGAGATGCGTTTGATTGCCGGATGCAAGCAGCTGGTGCTCGAAAAAGGTTCCCGGTGCCATCTGGATATACAGACGCCACATCAGATCGAGTTTTTTCCGATCGAAGTGGCATTCGATTATATCCAGTCGGAAGGTGACCGTAATTGGTCCAAAAACCTTCCCACGACCTTCGAACTGCCACGCACAACCGTCGATCGGATCCGCGCGGAGGGTCGGCAAATACTTCATGAAGATAAGGAATATAATAAGCTGGTGACGGAACTGAAAGACTAATTTGAAATTCAAGAGGAAATATCTTGGCGCCATTGGCGGCCTTGGTGATTGATGAGTTTTTCAGGCCTTCCTTTATCAGCAATATTTTTTATTGAGAGATTCTATAAATGTGTGCAGAAAAGACCTTGATGGATTTTGTCAAACAGGCAAAATCGGAAATTAACGAAGTTGAAGTGGCTAGTGTCGTCGCCCTGCTGGACGATGGCTATCAGGTGCTGGACGTGCGCGAACCGGCGGAATACTTTTCCGGCACTATCAATGGCGCGGTTAATGTGCCGCGCGGTATATTGGAAGCGGTAGCGGATCGCCAATACGTGGGACGCATGAAAATAATGATGGATCGAGACAAAAAATGGCTGCTGTTGTGCGCTACGTCCGGCCGATCTGCAATGGCTACATCGGTCATGCAGCAGATGGGTTTTAAGAACGTTAAAAATATCAATGGCGGCATCGCGGCCTGGAAATCAGCTGAGATGCAGGTGGTCATTCCTCCACCGGCAAAGAAATAGAAGCCCGTCACCAATTCTCGGTAAAGCGCGGTCAGTTCACTGGGTGGGTTAGCGGTTGCTGCGTAACCCACTAGGCGTTGCGCAGCAACACAAGATATTTATTCAAGGTGTGGCGGCCACATGGCTGATGGGTTGCTACGCAGACAACGCGCCTCTACCCATCCTACATCTGCGGAGATTCCTCCTGACTATGTGCCATTCGGGTCAGAGCGCAATCATTCCTGCTACACAGTGAATGCATGCGCTGACCCACTGTCGTTGTGCTGGCATCGGACGACTCATTCTTCTACGTCATGTCGTGGTGTGGCATTGCGCCATGACGATTTGGTGTCCCTGTAATAAAAATGGATTATGAGCACCAATGCGACTGTTTGGCTCCTCTGTACCAGCTTGGCGATTAGGAATGAAAGGGACATGTTGTCGTGTGCTCACATTGCTTCGCGCGGGTCTGTTTGGTAAAGTGTCGGTCGCTACTGCGTGGGCCACCACGCAGGGTAATTACCAATAATTCCAAACAACGAGGAGTGCATCAACATGACGGACTCAGCCGTCTACCTAGACGTAAGAAATAATCTAGAAGTCCTTCGTAACTTCCTTATCAATAACGAACATGCACTGCGCTCTGGTCTTGATTCACTGTCGGTCGTGGTCCCTCAGGTCCGCCATCTGACGGGTAATCTGGTTACCGTTATGGAACAGTTTCATGCCACCCTCGAGGGTGTGAAGAGCATCACCTACAGCGACGTCGAACTCCTGGTGGCGTTTTCCGGCCATCTGCAGAGTTTCCTGTCAGGCAATCCGATGTTGCCGGAGAACCCGGAGAGTCGCGGCGATCTGAAACAGAGCACCACGCTGTTGTCCGGCCTGAACACGCTGGCCCAGATGCGCGAAGAATTGGTCCAGCTCACCGAGGACATCATTTTCCAGGTGCGCGGTCTGCGCCACTCCGAAGAAGGCGTTTCGTCCTCGAACTGGGTAAATTAGTCAGTCAGGGTCGAACGCAGCAAAATTCGGGCTTCGCTGCGTTCAATCCGAGGCACCGTAGACGCCGGATGGTCGAGGCGATGGTCCAGCTCACCGGTAACGTTCTACCAGGTTGTTGCCAGCGTTACGCAAAACCCGGATTTCACAGCGCGCAACCCGGACTGCGGGTCGCTTGGCTCTCCCACGAGACTGTTGCTTCGCGGTAACCCCTCTCCATTTCCGATCTCCGTTACACTCTGTTGTGAATATTTCCTCAATACCGACTTCCCGGGTACCTGCGCCATGACCGCCACCGATTTTTCCGTTCTCGATCTCGACGCCGCGCTGCTTGCCAATCTTGACTCCATGGGTTACCAGGCCATGACGCCGGTGCAGGCACAGTGTCTGCCTGTTGTCCTGGAAGGCAGGGACCTTATCGCCCAGGCGGAAACGGGCAGTGGCAAAACGGCGGTATTCTGCATCGGGTTGCTGACGCGTTTGGATGCGCGGGATTACAACGTGCAAGCCCTGGTACTCTGCCCTACACGCGAGCTTGCCGATCAGGTCAGTAAGGAGATACGCCGCCTGGCCAGCTATATTCCCAATGTCAAATTGCTCACATTGTGTGGCGGTGTACCGAGTGGAACGCAAACGGGCTCTCTGGAACACAGTCCGCATGTCATCGTGGGTACGCCTGGTCGCGTGTTGAAGCATCTGCGTAAAGGCTCGCTCAAACTGGATCGAGTACAGACCCTGGTGCTGGACGAAGCGGACCGGATGCTGGATATGGGTTTCTTCGATGACATCGCCGAGATCGTCGCCGCGATACCGGGTCAGCGACAGACCTTGTTGTTCTCCGCAACCTATCCGGAGGCGATCGGCGCGATCAGTGCCGCCATGCAGATAAATCCCCGCCGGGTCAGTGTCGCGGCGACTCACACACAGAACCAGATCACGCAGGTGTTTTACGAAGTACCCGACCACGGCGAGCGCCTCGCGATGCTGGTGGCGCTGCTGGCACATTACAATCCGGCATCATGCGTGATTTTTTGCAACACCAAACAGCAATGTCAGGATGTTGCCGATGCGTTGCAGGCCAAGGGCTACAGTGTCCTTGCCCTGCACGGTGACCTGGAGCAGCGCGAACGTGACGAAGTACTGGTACGGTTCGCCAACAAGAGTTGTCCGCTGCTGGTGGCGACCGATGTCGCGGCACGGGGTCTCGATATCAAGGATCTGGAAGCGGTCATCAATCTGGAACTCAGCCCCGATCCGGAAGTGTATGTCCATCGTATCGGACGGACCGGGCGGGCGGGTAAGTCCGGGCTGGCCTTGAGCCTTTTCATTGCGGCCGAGTCCTATCGGGTGACAGCCATCGAGGACTACCAGAACAGTCCGGTCAGTGTGTCCGGCATCGGCAGTCTGCACAGCCCTGTCAAACATGATCTCAAGCCGGCCATGGTCACGTTGCGCATCGATGGAGGACGCAAGGGCAAGCTGCGTCCCGGCGATATCCTCGGCGCATTGACCAACGAGTCCGGCATTGCGGGCGATCAGGTCGGCAAGATCGACATCTTCGATCATCAGGCCTACGTGGCCATCGAACGCGCCCTGGCCGATAAGGCCCTGCAGCAACTCGCCGAAGGGAAAATCAAGGGGCGGTTTTTCAAGGTGTGTCGACTCCGCTAGACATTATGTATTGACCTACCACACCTCAAGCGACGCGGATTAAGCTTGGAGTGTAAACAGCCAAGGCTCAGAGCCGAAATTGAGGGGGTAGGTCATGAAAGAGTTTAGCAAATACGTTGGCTTGGATGTGCATAAAGAAACGATAGCGGTGTCGGTAGCCGAAGCGGCTGGCGGGGAGGTACGCTACTTTGGGGAGATCAGGAATACGCCAGAGGCGATGGTAAAGCTGGTCAGGCAGCTAAGGAAAGACAGTGCAGTGCTGTCGTTCTGCTATGAGGCCGGGCCGTGCGGATACGGCATCCATAGGCAACTGCAAGAACTTAAGCAAGACTGCCAAGTGGTGGCGCCATCGCTGATTCCGAAGAAGGCGGGCGACCGGGTCAAGACTGATCGGCGCGACAGCCTGTCGTTGGCCAGGCTGCACCGGGCGGGGGAACTAACGGCGGTGTGGGTGCCGGATGGCGCGCAGGAGGCGTTACGCGATTTGACGCGGGCGCGCGAGGACATAAAGCATCTGCAGCGGCAAGGCAAGCAGCGGCTGTCGGCCTTCTTGCTGCGGCATGGCAAACGCTATGACGGCAAGAGTAATTGGACGCAGGCGCACTATCGCTGGATGGAGGCCGTGAAGTTCGAGCAACCGCTGCAACAGATCGTGTTTCAGGAGTATGTGGACATGGTCAAGGCGATGACGTGTCGGGTCACGGCGCTCGACACACAGATTGAAAGTGCGGCAGCCGAGTCGGTGTTCTGGCCGGTGATCGAAGGCTTGATGGCGTTGCGTGGAGTGGATTTGCTCACCGCCACGACGATCGTGGCCGAGATCGGCGACTTGAAGCGCTTTGCCGGCGCACCGCAACTGATGGCGTATCTGGGTGTGGTTCCCAGCGAACACTCCAGCGGCAGCAGCAAATCGCGCGGCGGGATTACCAAGACCGGCAACGGCCACGTGCGCCGGGTGCTGGTGGAGGCAGCCTGGACCTATCGGTTCCCGGCGCGCAAGAGCGCCCACTTGCAGCGGCGCGCCGAACGCGCGCCACAACCGGTGCAGGATATCGCCTGGAATGCACAGAAGCGCTTGTGCGGACGTTACCGACTGTTGGAAGGCAAAGGCAAACAGAAGGTACAAGTCTGCACGGCGGTCGCGCGCGAGCTAGTCGGCTTTATCTGGGCAATTGGGCAAGCGCTGCCGCGGCCGGTGGCAAAGGTTTAAGGAGTAATCATGTGCGTACAGCGTGTCGGTAGCGGAACGGACAACGGTGGGAGAACCCTCGTCTCCACTAGGAGGCGCCCGGCAACGGCGTGATCCTCGATACTAGAGTGAGGCAGCTCCCCGACGAACCGGTTGTCATGCGGTAACCAACCCGCGCATATCAGACTGATCAACCGTCGGTACGCCGTCCGTTCTGCTACCGACACGTTGTACGATGATTCAAAGAACTTGTGGACTTGACAGGGTCAATACATATCAGTGGTGTGCTCCGTAATTCTTGGAACTTAATTCAAGCACCGAGAATCGCAATCCACCAGATCATGAAGTATCCCGGTGGCAGTTTCTCCCTCTCCCTCCGGGAGAGGGTTGGGGTGAGGGGGTATATGATCCCCTCATCCTGTCCTTCTCCCGGAGGGAAGAGCGCGTAGCGCGAAGGGTGCAGGGACGTGCTTACAAAACTCGGTACTTAGCGAGCCTGCGGTATAAGTTCCAAGAGTTACGGAGCACACCGCTAGCACCGCACCCGAGAAGATGACGTAGCCGGGTCTGAGCGCAACAACACCTGGGTTCATTGCGCTCTGACAACCCTGCGTTTCTCGTGATTCAACCCGGGCAACGGGATGTTATCATCGGCATGTTCACTTTTTCCGGGAGTCGCACCATGCCGTCCTTCGATATCGTCTCCGAGATCGATGACCACGAACTGACCAATGCGCTCGATCAGGCCAATCGCGAGGTTGGCACGCGCTACGATTTCAAGGGTTCGGATGCGCAGTTCAAGCGCGCGGAAAATACCGTGATGCTGGAAGCGCAGACCGAATTCCAATTGCAGCAGATGGTCGATATGCTCTACCAGAAGATGGCCAAGCGCGGTCTGGAGCTGGGATTTCTCGAAGCGGGCAAGCCCGAAGAACGCGGTCAACGCGCCTATCAGACCATCACTCTCAAGCAGGGCATCGACCGCGAATTGGCTAAGCGGATCACTACCATGATCAAGGAGAGCAAGCTCAAGGTACAGTCCGCTGTGCAGGGTGAACAGGTTCGCGTCACCGGCAAGAAACGCGACGACCTGCAGGAAGCCATGGCCCTGCTGCGCAAGGCTGACATCAAGCAACCTCTGCAGTACCAGAACTTTCGCGATTGATCACAGCGATACGGCACCGGACTCGATATTCAAGGCGTGAGCGAATTGTGCGCCCCGAGCCGGTCCCGATGCCGATCGTCTGTCGAGTGTCGAACTCCGGGAATGCCCTGATGAGCAATCCATGAAGCTATTCGAAATCACGGCGGTTCTGATGGTGCTGACGGCGCTGTTCAGCTTCATCAACTACCGCATCCTGCGCATGCCGACCACCATCGGTGTGATGTTCGTCGCCCTGCTGGTCTCTCTGGGTATCGTGGCGCTCGGTTGGCTGGGTATCGACATCGGGCAATCCGGCGTGGCGCGGATTCTGGAAACGGTCGACTTCAATCAGGCCTTGCTGCATGGCATGTTGTCGTTTCTGCTCTTTGCAGGCGCCTTGCACATCAACCTTGATGATCTGAAAGACCAGAAATGGGCCATTTCCGTGCTGGCCACGGTCGGCGTCGTGGTCTCGACCTTCATAGTCGGCGGCTTGACCTGGTGGGTACTGGATTTTCTGGCGATACCGACATCTTTCATCTACTGTCTGCTGTTCGGTGCACTGATATCACCCACCGATCCGGTGGCGGTCATCGGCATACTCAAGACTGCGGGCGTTCCCAAGAACCTGGAAACCAAGATTGCCGGCGAGTCGCTCTTCAACGACGGCATCGGTGTCGTCGTTTTCATGATTCTGTTCGAACTTGCCCTGGGTGGCGGCGATATCACCGCAAGCCGGGTTACCCTGCTGTTCGTCGAGGAGGCGCTGGGCGGAGCCGTGCTGGGCCTGGCAATCGGTGTGCTGGCCTATCAGATGCTCAAGCGGGTCAACAACTACCAGGTGGAAGTGATTATCACCCTGGCACTGGTCATGGGAGGCTATGCCCTGGCGGACAGGATCCACACCTCCGGGCCGATTGCCATCGTGGTGGCGGGCCTGATCGTCGGTAACCAGGGTCGCGCGCACGCCATGTCGGACACGACCCGCCAACGCCTGGACGATTTCTGGGAACTGATGGATGAGATTCTCAATGCGCTGCTGTTCATGCTGATCGGCCTGGAAATGCTGCTGATGCCTTTTACTCCCGCACTGATAATTGCCGGTCTGCTGGCGATTGTCATCGCCCTGTTTGCGCGTTGGGCCAGCGTCATGGGCGTGGTCATGTCGATGCGGGCATTCAGATCATTCAGTCCCGGCGCGGTGAAGATCCTCACCTGGGGCGGCTTGCGCGGCGGCATCTCGGTGGCCCTGGCCTTGTCGCTGCCGAACGGGACCGAGCGCAATACGCTGGTGACCATCACTTATATTATCGTTATCTTCTCGATCATCGTACAGGGTATGACGCTGGGCAGGCTGGTGAAGCGGGTATACCACTGATGTCGGGTGCAAAACATCAGCGCTTGCCCAGTTTGACGTTATTGTTCGTATCCCTGTTCTGGATGATGTGATCATTGCCCGCTATCGTGACAGCCGATTTCGCCAGTCTGTCGTAGAGCACCACGTATACCGACGCGGCCAGATTCATGCAGCCTACGGTTGGCACGTAGACCACGGCATCCGCCTTGTCTATGACCGCCTGGCTGAGGGTGCCGTCTTCCGGTCCGAAAATATAACAGGCGCGTTCCGGGTGCCGGTAGCCGGGCAATGGGATTGCGCCGTCGACGAACTCGACACATACAATCTTCATGTTTTCTGGGATCGCATCCATGAGGGAATCGACCCCGGTCAAAGGAATATGTTCGCAGGCATTCTTGGTGTCCGTATTGAAACGTGCCGCACGGACATAGCGTTCCCCTGTATAGAACACGGCGTCGACCCGAAAGCAGCCGGCAGCCCGCATGATCGCCCCCACGTTCGACGGGTTCTTTGGATTGCTCAAGCCTATGATCACGTGCGGTTCGTTCATTTGTTGATTCCGTTGGAAGCAAAGGTTCCAGGGCCAGTATATTCCATGCCCCGTCGAACCGTCGGACCGAAGTTGACGCGGTATTTGAATAAATCCGCTGACACGCTCAGAATGAATCTTTCATTTCGGGCCCTGTACCGGAACCCGGCATTCATATCGCTGTCCATCCAGAACGGACGGACAGGGCGGCTGTCACGAGGCGCCGGTAACACGCCTTGCTCTCCGTAACCCCGAGATACATTTCCGGTTTCATCCACCATTCATTCATTACCAGAGGTCAATCCTTATGATCAAAAGCAAAGCCTACGCGGCGCAGAGCGCCACGAGTCCGCTGGGCGCATTCGAAATCGAACGCCGCGATCCCGGCGCCGGAGACGTGCAGATCGAAATCCTCTATTGCGGGGTGTGCCATTCCGATCTGCACACGGCCCGCAACGAATGGAAAAACACTCTCTATCCCTCCGTGCCGGGACATGAAATCGTCGGCCGGGTGGTGGCAGTGGGCAAGCAGGTACAGGCTTTCAAGGTGGGTGAGCTGGTCGGCGTGGGTTGCATGGTCGACAGTTGCGGGCATTGCCACCCCTGTAACGAGGGCGAGGAACAGTACTGCGAGAACGGTTTCACGGGCACCTACAACGGCCCGCTATTCGGTGGCGAGAATACCCATGGCGGATATTCGCAGACCATCGTCGTCAAGGAATCCTTCGTTTTGCACATTCGCCACGACGAGAAGGAACTGGCGAGTGTCGCTCCGCTGCTGTGTGCGGGTATCACTACCTTCTCGCCATTGCGGCATTGGGGCACGGGACCCGGCAAGAAGGTGGGCATCGTTGGCCTCGGTGGTCTGGGACACATGGGTGTCAAGATCGCCCACGCCATGGGCGCCCATGTGGTGCTGTTCACCACCTCGCCCGGCAAGGTCGCGGATGGCAAGCGCCTGGGTGCGGACGAGGTATGCATTTCCACGGACCCGAAACAGATGGCGAGCCATGCCAACAGCTTCGACTTCATCCTGAACACGGTCGCCGCGCCGCATAACCTGGACAACTACCTGCAACTCCTCAAGCACGATGGCACCATGACACTGGTCGGCGCCCCGGCGGAGCCGCATCCCTCACCGACGGTGTTCAATCTTATCCTCAAGCGCCGCCAACTGGCCGGTTCACTGATCGGCGGTATCCACGAGACCCAGGAGATGCTCGACTTCTGTGCCGAGCACGGTATCGTTTCGGATATCGAGATGATCCCCATGGGTTACATCAACACTGCCTACGAGCGGATGCTCAAGGGCGATGTGAAATACCGTTTCGTAATCGATATGGCCAACTTCAAGTAACACATTGGGGGAGGTGAAGATGAAACTGGGATTTATCGGACTCGGGCACATGGGCGCCGGCATGGCCGCCCGTCTTTGTACTGCAGGTCATGAACTCATCGTTTACAACCGTTCGGTGGAACGTCTGGCCGCGCTGATCGCACAAGGCGCCAAGGCGGCGGAAAATATTGCAGCGGTTTGCACTGCCGACGTTGTTTTCACCATGTTGTCGGATGATACGGCCGTCGAAAGCGTGGTGCTCGGTGCCGGCGGGATTGCGGATTCGCTCAAAGCCGGCGCCATACATGTCTCGTGCAGCACCGTGAGTGTCACGCTATCGGCGCGGCTTTCCCAGGTGCACGAACAAAAACAGCAGGGCTATATTGCCGCTCCGGTATTCGGCAGGCCGGATGCCGCCGCCTCCGGCAAGCTGTTCCTGGTCGCGGCGGGCAACCAGGCCAGCGTCGACAAGGTCCAAGCGCTATTCGATGTGCTGGGACAGCGGACTTTCATCGTCTCAGCCGATCCGGAGAAGGCCAATCTGGTGAAATTGAGCGGCAATTTTCTGATTGCCACGGTGATCGAGTCGCTGGGCGAGGCCATGGCGCTGGTGGAGAAGGGTGGTGTGGACAGACATCAGTATCTCGATCTGCTGACCGCGACGCTTTTCAACGCCCCTTTGTACAAGAACTACGGTGCCATGATCGCCGATCGTCGTTTCGATCCCGCCGGTTTCGCCGCGCATCTGGGGCAGAAAGACATGCGCCTGACCCTGGCGGCGGCGGAAGCATTGAAGGTACCGTTGCCGTTCGCCAGTGTGCTACGCGATCGCTTCCTCGAACTGGCGGCACATGGCGGGGATCGTCTCGACTGGTCGGCCATCGGCAGCCTCGCAGCCAAGGATGCGGCGCTCATCCCTTAATCAAGTCTGAACCAGGCGAGTCGTGTCTGGACCAGTCGATTCACGACAGGACATCACCCTGACAGGACCACGCAATGAAATATGAACAAGCCTTGCAACCGGAGTCCATCACTGTGAGTAAACTGTTCTCGCCGATAACACTTGGCAAACTGGTGCTCGATAACCGCATCGTCATTTCGCCCATGTGTCAATACTCCGCGGCGCAGGGACAGGCGACCGACTGGCACCGGATTCATCTCGGCCATCTGGCCCTGTCCGGCGCCGGACTGATGTTCATCGAGGCGACGGCGGTTGCACCGGAAGGCCGGATCTCACCGGATGACCTTGGCCTCTGGTCGGACGCGACGGAGGCGGCACTGGCAGGTGTTCTCCAATCGATTCGGCCGTACTCGTCGATACCCATCGCCATACAGCTGGCGCACGCCGGTCGCAAAGGCTCCACCGCCATGCCGTGGGCGGGTGGTCGCCCGATTGCACCGCAACACGGTGGATGGCAGAACGTTGCGCCCTCTGCCTTGCCTTACGATGCGGACGACAGTCCGCCGCTGGCGTTGGATGAGGCCGGCCTGCAGCGGCTGCGCGACGCCTTCGTGTCCGCCGCGCAGCGGGCCCACCGATTGGGCGTGCAACTCATCGAACTGCACGCGGCGCATGGTTACCTGTTGCATCAATTCCTGTCGCCGCTGACGAATGCCCGCAGCGACAAGTATGGTGGTAGCCTGGAGAACCGCATGCGCTTTCCGCTCGAGGTATTCGCGGCGATGCGAGGTGCAGTACCCGAAGCCGTCCCGGTAGGCGTCCGCCTATCCGCGACGGACTGGGTGCCCGGCGGATGGGACATTGAGCAGAGCGTGGTATTCGCGCAGGAACTGCAGCAGCATGGTTGTGCGTTTATCGACGTTTCCAGCGGCGGGCTGTCGCCCTTGCAGCAAATTCCGGTACAGCCGGGTTTTCAGGTCCCGTTCGCCGCGCGCATCCGCCGCGAAACCGATATGCCCGTGATTGCTGTGGGACTGATCACGGAGCCCGAGCAAGCGGAAACGATTATCGCCTCCGGGGAGGCGGACATGGTGGCACTGGCCCGTGGCATGTTGTACGACCCGCGCTGGCCGTGGCACGCGGCGGCACAGTTGAATGCCCAGGTTAATGCGCCCAGGCAATATTGGCGCTCGCAGCCGCGAGAATTGAGAGATCTCTTCAAACAGTAGCTACAGTCGTTGTGCAAACCGGTGCAGGCAACTATGAGGCTGTCGAGTGTAAATCCGTGCATTGTTGGCCGACGGTTGATCGGCTACTCTATTATCTCGTCTGCTTCGTCTTATGGGTTCCGGTGCTGCACGATAGGGATTTCAGCCTCAGCTCCAGTATGCGCTTCGCTATGGTCAGTTCATTCTGATTATGGTCATTCACCCGGTGATACGACCTCCACGTCTTTGCCGGCACTCTTGCCCTTCATGACGAATACCAGCGGCAGCATGACGGCGAAAGCAACGGCGACGAAGATGTAGGCGTCGAGGAAACCGATCATTTGCGATTGCCGGCTCAGTTCATAACCCAGAATGGCGGGCGCCTGGGGCGAGGACAGGCTCAGCCCGAGCTTGCCGAGATAGGGGGCGAGCGCCGGATTGAATGCCTGGATCTCGCCACCGATATTGTGCCAGGCGATCTGCGTGTGACTGGTAAGCACCGTTGCGACGACTGATATCCCTATGCCCGAGCCGATGGTACGCAGCAGGCTGTAGACGCCGGCGGCTTCGGCGGAATATTGTGCGGGCAGTGTCGAAAAGGCCAGTGTCGACAACGGGACAAACACCATGCCGAGCCCCATGCCCTGCAAGAGCATTGGAATAATGATCTGGGCGAGGCCCATCACCTGCGTGTATTGAGTGGTCTGATACGACCCGATGGAAAATATCACCACGCCCACGGCGATCAGATAACGCGAGTCGATACGCGTGATCAGCTTGCCGACCAGCATCATACTGAACATGCTGGCGAAGCCGCGCGGTGCGAGCGCAAGACCGGTGGTGATGGTGGGATAGTCCATCAGGCCTTCCATCATCAGCGGTTGCAGCAGCATCGAGCCGTACAGGCCGAGGCCGAGAAAGGCCATCAGCAAACTTGCGGTGGCGAAATTGCGGTCGGCGAAGATCACCGGATTGAATACGGTGTGGCCCTGATAATTACGGGCGTGCAGCATGAAGCCGACGAACCCGACCACGCTGAGATAACAGGCGAATTGGATGATCGCCGAAGAGAACCAGTCGTCCTGCGAGCCGCGATCGAGCACGAACTGCAGGGCGCCGATGGCCAGTGTCAGCAGCGTGAGTCCCATCCAGTCCATGCCGCGTTCACGGCGATCGGTCTGCGGTATGTAGCGCAGTACCAGCAGAACCGAAATGATGCCGACCGGCAGGTTGATAAAAAATGTCCAACGCCAGGACAGCGCATCGGTCAGCCAGCCGCCCAGTGTCGGACCGAGAATCGGGC
>JBBQDK010000016.1:0-27526 GCA_038319625.1 Gammaproteobacteria bacterium | reverse complement strand
GGTACACTGATAGTGTCAGCGCGGATCGCGGCTGGCGCATTGCCCAGATTCATGCCCGCCACCTGACCGGCATTATGCACACCGAGAAAGGCGATCATATCGTCCTGGTCCACACCGTCGCCGGACACACCGACACCGCCGATCAGCACATTGCCGCGATACACCGGCACACTGCCGGGAAAGATCTGCGTGCCATTGGCGAGGCGCGGAATCGTGGTGCAGTTGCTGCCGACATCGCCACCGCCGCCGCTCACATAGGTCAAATGCTGCACGATTGCCGCCGTGACCAGGTCGAGCTGCAGGCCATCGGCGAACGGGCTCCAGCTCGCCAACGGTTTGCCGAACGGCCCGTTGGCATTGCCGTCGATGCCGTCAGGAAAAAACGGCCGCGACATATTGCCGCCGGCACGATCGGAAAAGGCCGTGCCATCCGCCAGCGCAGCGGGCTTGCCGAGAAACGAGCGCACCGCTGTCACGTAGGCACCGATGGTCGGACTCACGGCCAACAGGTCGCTCGCGGCCGAAGTACTGGAAAAGAACGCCGCCGTGCGCGCCTTCTGCAAGGCGACATCGGTGCCGAACAGTGGCGCATCCCGGCTACGCACCACGCCAAGCGCCACCCCATTGGTATCGACCACCGCGATACTGACGCGCGCCTGACTGCCTAGTGGCCGGCGGATCTGAGCACGCGCGCGATTAGCCACAGCGAGCGCCTGACGCAGGATCTCACGCACTTCGACGGCGCTCAGCAGACCATCCGTGCCGGCGATCGGCGGGTAGCGTTCGACATTGGCATCGTCGACCAGCACGAAGGCATCGAGTCCGGGATAGTTTCCGCTGTCGGCGCGGATGCCCGAAGCGGGTTGACCGAAGGCCGTACCGGTGAGCGCACCGCCGGCACTGTTGTAATAGCCGGTTACATCGACCAGACCGCCCTCGACACCGTCGATAGCGGCGAACGCCGGCGCACCGGCCGGGTTACTGTTGAGATTGCCGAAATCGACATCGGCGAAGCGCAAAGTCTTGGCATCGACGCTGATGCGGTCGGCGCGCCGATCCACCGGCGCGGCATAATTATAGGTACCCGCAACGGCGATCAGTTCATCGATATCACTGTCGGTATCGGTGATAACCGGATCCAGGCCATACACTCCATCGGCTATCACCCCCACGGCGCCCACCGGCGTGCCACTCTTATATAAAGGCAGACCGCCCGGATCGGCGGACAGACCCAGCGGCGAACGTTTCGGTCCGGCATCGGCACCGGTGCTGAAACGGGTGGTCAGGTCCGAACAGGGCAACTGACTGAACTGCACACCGAACAAGGGACCGCCCGGCTGATTGCTTTCACCGGGATTGAAATGCTGCTGGATGATCTGACTGGCCGTACGCGTCGAGAAGGCATTGCCTTCCGAGGACAGATATGCAGCGGTGATCGCCTTGGCGATGGCCGCCAGGGAATCCGGAACGCTCGCGCCCTCCAGGCCGCCGCTCACACCGCGACCGGAATCGATCAACACTCCGGTTGCCGCGCCATTCATACGAAACACCGCCAGAACATTGCCGACCCGGTCGACCACGGCGATCGTGCCGGAAGCACCGCGTGCCTTGGCCTCGGCAACCGCCTGCGCAATCACCTGCTGCACATCGCCGGCAGAAAGGAAGGTCGAAGCCGTGGCGCAGGAACCATCGCAACCGGCCGGGCCACTGCCGCCACTGCCTCCGCCACAGGCCGCGAGCAGCAGTATCAGGGCCACGGCGAAAAACTTTATCGACTGACGCAGGCCAAATACCAGTGCACTACGGAACATTTTTCCGAGTCCCTTCTCCCTCAGGGAGAAGGACAGGATGAGGGGTTTCAATCGACCATTACCTCCCTCACCCCAACCCTCTCCCTGAGGGAGAGGGAGCCATGGCGCCGCGAATAATTGCGAGACAAGAACGGTAATTGTAATCATCTTCGCAGTACGTTCGACTCAATGCGTGTGTCCATCGCCGATGCTCGCAGCGCCTGCTTCCCGACATGGAATCCATGACAGGTCAGACAGGTCGATGGCAGGCGCGTGGGCTCGGTGCCGCTGCCGTGACATTCACGGCATTTGCCGATGCCCGGCAACAACACATCGCTGCTCTGTTTCGAGCTGCGCGCAGCATGGCAATCGGTACAGGCCGTGTTGGCATGTTTGGCATGACTGAAGCGGGCATTGGGCAGCCAGTGGTTGGCAAGTCGAACCGGCGCGATGCGCCAGCTGGGCGACTGCCCCGGTGTGCGCGTCACCGCATGACAGACCTTGCAGCTACGCTTGTCAATCAACTCACTGGCGGTGCGCGCCGTCATCTGCTGCGCCCAGCGCAAGGCCTCCTGGCGCTGGGCCTCGTTGAGGGGCTTGCCCGGCAGACGCCGCACCGCGGGCGGCGCGTCGTGTTTGTCGTAACCGCCTTTCAGAGCCAGCGCGCTGTAGTACTCGTCGAGCGAGGATAGTACTTTCGCAACGTCACCGTGCGGCACGACGCGTCGCGGATTGTCGGGATCGAAATTCAGCAAATGACAACCGGCGCACACCTCGGTCATGCGGATCGGACGCAGGCGCTCGCTACCGGGATCCAGCGTATGGCAGCGCGCGCAATCCAGCACGACCTTGCCTTTGGGGCTCTTCACGCCCCGGGGGTCGAGGTGTTTGGCATGTGAAAACGTCAGCCCGGACTGCTCCTGCGGGTGATCGCTGAGGCTGACGCGTTGCACGACTTCCCGCCCCTCGCGCCAGCGCAACAAGCTGGGGCGGAACTGCGGATGACCGCGACCAAAATCACTGACATCGAGCAGTCGCGTGTTACGTGTCTTTTGGGCAAGATCCGCATGACAGTTGGCGCAGAAGCGCTGATCGCTGCGCACCAGTTGCGCCTGGCCCTGATGCTCAGTATGGCAAGAGGCGCAACGGGTGGCATCGAAGGCGGCGAAATGGAAGCGATTGGGATCGGCATGCGCCTTGACAGCTTTGTGGCAGTTCAGACAGGCAGCGTCCTGCACCCGCACGAACGGCACCTGATGACAGGTCTTGCAGTCCGCGGCGAAGAAACGGTGCGGTGCGGCGAAATCACCGGACAGCCAGGCGCGCTCACTGAACGCGGGCACCGTTGTGAGCGTCTGTCGCAGCGCTTCATTCCAGGTGCCCAACAAGGGCAGCACCAGGAACAGCAGCAGCACGGCGACGAAACCGATCCAGGCCCAGCGTCGCTTACTCATGCCCGTGGCGGCCAGACTCTTGACGGTGCGCGACTTGAGCTTGTTCAGGTCGTCGCTGAGCGGCCGCACCAGTTCTACGCTGAGTGCGAGGTCATATCCGTCCGGCGCATCAATCACCTTCAGGTCGTACGGCCCAAGCCAGATACTGTCGCCGGCGACGATACGTGCCGTACTGATCAGCGCGCCGTTGACGCTGACGCGTGCGTCGACGCCGGACTCGATGTAGGCACCGCCGGGACGGTTATACAGTGTGGCGTGATGCAGCGCGACGCGGAAATCAGCGAGGTACAGTTCGTTCTCGGTGCTGCGGCCGATGCGGATGGTATCACCGACCAGATCGCTGTCTTTCTGGGTAACGCCCTTGGGACGGCGCGTGAGTTGACGGAGCAGACAGCGCATCGGGCTACCAGTAGATGAATTCGGAGACGATGTGTGCGATCAACGCCGCCAGCAGCGCGAACGACAAGGGCACATGTACATACAGCCAGATGTCCATATAGGCCTTGTACTGAATGTCCTTGCGTGCTCTCGCCAGCAGTTCGCTCTTGCGGTTCAGCAGCACCACCAGCCGGCGCGTCGGTGCGGCGAGTGCCGGCGGCGTGTGTTTGGCGGATTCCTGCACGCGCTGCAGCGCTTCGGCGGTGGCGCAATGCGGGTCGTGGCCTGAAAGTTGCCGCCACATCGAACCGCCGAGCTGTGTGTCCTCGCTGGAATGCAGCACCGCGCGATTGATCTCGTCATTGAGCGTCAGTGCTGCATCGCGGCACTCGCGGTCAAGTTCGGCGATCTCGCCGAGCAAGGCGTCGAGCGCCTTGGCACGCCGGTTCTCGGTCATCAGGCCCGGGTAACGCATATAGGCGTAAACGCCGTAGATGCCGCTGAGGATCACCGCGACCATCAGCGCATAAGCGAGCGTGTGGATATTGAGACCAAAACGAAAGCCGGTGTGCAGTGTGGCGATCACCAGCAGCGCCAGGCCAAGATACACATGCGCCGAGGTCCAGCCTTCCACCGTACCAAGCGTCGAGCGGTAACGGCGCTTGCGCACACCCAGCCACATCAGCCAGAGTATCAACAGCGCACCGACCGTACCCAGTGTATAGCCGAGCCAGGTGCCGCCGTTCGGCAGGCCCGCAGGCTTGTGCCAGACATAAGCGGTCACGGCCGCGATCACCATCAGCAGCGCAAGCTTCAGGTAACGGAAGCGGTTATAGACTAGGAAAGCCTGGTGCATGCAACCACTCTATTGATCATGAGCGATGAAGTATGAACGATGCGCCGGCATATTTTCATCGTTCATACTTCATCATTCATCATTCCTCATTGCATTTTTATCCGGCCAGATTCGTGAACGACATGAAGTCTTCCGGGCTGACTCGGATCGCGGCGCCGGTCGGACAGGCACGCACGCAGGACGGACCGCCGGGCAGGTCGCGGCACATGTCGCATTTCACGGCATGTTTCTGCAGCGCCCCACCATCCGCTTTCTTGCCTTGCTGCTTTTTTGCCTGACCGGGACCCGGCCCCGCGCCGAACAACAGCCACGCCAGCAGGCCCGGTTTGCTGTCGGGCTTGGCGGCCATCTGAATCACGCCATAGGGGCAGTTGCGCTGGCAGTTGCCGCAGCCGATACAGTTATCGGCGATGTAGACCTCGCCGTTGCCGGCGCGATGGATGGCATCGGGCGGGCAGTCCTTCATGCAATGCGGGTGTTCGCAGTGCCGGCACGAGGTCGGCACATGGACGCTCGCATAAGTCGGCCCGGCCTCGCGATTCAGACGCGATGTACCGTCGTGAGTTTCGGCGCAGGCGCTCTCGCAGTTGTTGCAGCGCACGCACAGGGCTTCGTCGATGAGCAGTACGTCGGAGGCCTCGCCCAGACCCTGCTGTACCAGGAAGGAGATCACGTTGCCAGTCTCCGGACTGTCCTCCATGCGCACATTCTGCGCCAGACGCTGCTGGTATTTCGCCTCGACCTGCTCGCGCAGCGTGGCATCGCGCTCCAGCAAGGTCTTGAAGGCCTCGCCATCGAGACGGATGGTTTCCGTCGCGACGGCGGCGCGCACCGTAGCGTTGCGCTTGCTCTCGCCGAGCAGCGCCATCTCGCCCACGTAATTGCCGGCGGGTATATAACTCAGCACCACCTCGCGCCCGCCCAGTGTGCGTGCCGCGGTCAGTGAACCGCTGCGCACCAACTGCAGGCAATCGGCGTCGTCGCCTTCCTGGAACAGCACAGCGCCCGCGGCGAAACGTTCCACGCGCGCACTCTTCACCAGTTCGGTGAGATGTTCGACAGGCGTGTTCGGCGCGAGTTGCGACTGCACGGCGCGCAACAGGAACACCTCGTCGATGACGCGCTTGACCGGTTCGGCCGATTTGATCAACTTGGTCATGGAACGGCGCGGCGTCTCGATCAGCACGCAGCCCGGGCCCGCCAGCACCGTGGCGGAACGGCGCCGGCCAGAGATCAGGCTCATCTCGCCGAAGAACTGGCCGCGACGCAGCGTGATCCGCTGCCTGTGATCGTCACGATGCACTTGTACCTGTACCTCGCCATCGAGAATGGTATAGAAGGTGTCAGTGTAGTCGTCGATGGCGAAGATCGTCTCGCCCTCGCGCGGCGTGCGCACCTCGCTGTCGAGCATGAATTCGCGTAACTGCAGCGTGGTGATCCCGGCGAGCAAAGGACAGTTGCCCTGAATCATGGCCAGTGCTTCGGTGACGCTGGGACGCTGCTTCAGATTCTTGAACTTCTCGCGCAGCAAGGGCTCGTCGGCAGGCTCCAGATCGTGGCCAAGGATGAACTCGACGACCTCGTAGCCCTGATTGAGCGCCTGTTTGATGAGTGGATAGCCGGCCAGGGCGCCGACGATGTACAGTCCCTTGACGTTCGATTCGTAGGTGGCGCTGACAGAGGGAACGGCGGCGGGATCGTTGTTGGGAAACTCGATACTGCAGGCCTCGACGAACCGGCGTGGTGGTATGGCGCCGAGACGGGCGATGAGGCGATCGCAGGGCACATGCGCCTCGCCATTGGCGGTATTCAGAACAGCGACCATCGGCTTCTCGGCGTCCGGCGTTGCCTCCATGCGGCCAACCTGCGTGCTGTAATAGCACTCGATCTTGCCGTCCTTGATGTGCTGCAGGATCAGATTGAGATTGCCTTCCTTGACACGGTCGAACTCATCCTTGCGATTGATGATGATAACCGTGTTCTGTTCGGCGAGCGCCACGGCGTTCTCGATGCCGGCATCGCCCGCTCCCACCACGATGATGGTTTCGCCATCGTATTCCCTGGGGTCGTCTAGCTGGTACTGCACCTGCGGCAGATCTTCACCCGACACACCAAGTTTGCGGATGTTGCCCTGCAGGCCGATGCCGAGCACCACAGCCTCGGCCTGCACCGTCTCACCGTTTTTCAGGCGCAGATCAAATCCGTCCGTGCGGGCCTCAATGCCGGTAACTTCGGCCTGATAGCGGATACCGACGTTGTGGAACTTGATACCCTTGTTCCATAACTCCAGCACCGTCTCGCGATTGGCGGCCGTGAACTCGAGCGGCGCACGCAGCGGCAGCACCGATGGTTCCGCCATCACGAACTTACCCTTCTGATAGCGGAAGATAGTGTTGGATATCTGTTCAGAGGCTTCGAGCAGCACATGTGAAACGCCGAGTTCCGCAGCATGGGCGGCCGCGCTCAGACCGGCCGGCCCGGAACCTACTATGGCAATTTTATATTGTTCCGCCATACCGTATCCTTGCTTCATGCCACACTTATTTATGGCGCAATGGTAGTGGCGCCTTGCGCGAGGTGCAAGCCGTTAACCGGATCACAGCTGAAAAGGCGCAGGCAAGCGTGCCAGTGATGGAAGATTCCGCACAAGAAATTCATGCATCATGCTGACAGCGGGCCATTCCCGACAGAAAAGTTTCGGGTCGGTGTTTATCTGGGCTACCATTACCGACAATTTCCGACTGGGGCGCGCCCGATGATCGCTGCACATGTCTTACAGCCCGCTTGGCTCCGACTTGCCTTGCTGTGCCTGCTGTCCGGCCTGTCGATCGAAAACAGTGCGTCTGAAACACTCGCCCCGCCGCTCCACGAGGGAGTGGCCAGTTGCGCATCGAGCACCTGTCACGGCGCAATCGAAGCGGCTCACGATGGCCACATCCTCGGCAATGAATACGTCACCTGGATGCGTCGCGATGCCCATGCACGCGCTTACGCCACACTGCGAAGCGAGCAATCTCAGCGCGTCGCTCGCAAACTCGGCCTGCCATCGGCAGTAACCGCAAAGATCTGCCTGGATTGTCACACCGACAACGTCCCCGCCGCACAACGCGGCGCGCGCTTTCAACTCAGTGACGGCGTCGGTTGCGAGGCCTGTCATGGCGGCGCCGGTCCCTGGCTCGCCTCGCATACCACGGACAAGGCCACGCATGCCGATAATATCAAGGCCGGCATGTACCCCACCGACGCACCGGTGGCACGGGCGCAGCTCTGCCTGTCCTGCCATTTCGGCAACGACAACAAATTCGTCACCCACCGCCTCATGGGCGCGGGCCATCCACGCATGAGCTTCGAACTCGACACCTTCACCGCGCTGCAACCGGCGCATTTTCGCGTCGACGCGGATTACCGGCGCAGCAAGTCCGGCTCCAATGGTGTGCAGGTCTGGGCCCTGGGTCAGACCGTCGCTGTCAGCCGCTTCCTCGACAGCTTCATCCATTCACTCGATGACCGCAACGCGCTGTTCCCCGAACTGGTGTTCTTCGATTGTTACGCCTGTCACCACCCGATGCGCGACCAGCACTGGCAACCGCAACCACTGGTTGGCCTGGGTCCCGGCAGGGTGCGCCTCAACGATGCGCATTTCCTGATGCTGCGCCATATCGTCCTGCGCGTTGATCCGGCGCTGGGTGCACAACTGTCAAGCCGGATACGCGCACTGCACAAGGCTACAGCTGAAAGTTATCAGGCGACTCGCTCGCAGGCGCAGGCCTTGCGCACCCTGGTGGATGACCTGAGTCCGCGCATTGCGGCGCATGCCTTCAGCATCCCGGACCTGCGCGGCATGCTCGACGCCATCATCAGCGAAGGCGAGCGTGGCGAAGATCAGGATTATGTCGCCGCGGAACAGGCCACCATGGCCATCGCAACACTCACCACCGCACTCGAAACGGCCGGCGTTCTCAGCCACGCGCAACGGCAATTCATCAACCAGGCCTTCGCGCCGCTCTACGATGCCGTTCAACACGACGATCACTACCGGCCCGCCCAGTTCAGTAAAGCCTTGCGTACAGTCAGAGGCGCGCTGCCACACTGAGTCGACCCGACAGGTACGCGTGTAATGCAGGTGGCGCGCGCTACATCGGGGCGGCATGATCGTGTTAAGATTGCCGCCATGCTCATGTACCCCTCCATCGATCCTGTCGCCGTCAAAATCGGCCCGCTCCAAGTGCACTGGTACGGTCTGATGTACCTTGCCGGCTTTCTCGGCGCCTGGTGGCTGGGACGGGTGCGGGCGACACGGCCGGGCTCTCCTTTCACTGTGCTGCAGATCAGTGATGTGCTGTTTTACGGCGCCATGGGCGTGGTGCTGGGCGGACGCATCGGTTACATGCTGTTCTACGATCTGCCCAATTTCCTGCACGACCCGGTGCTGTTGCTGAAGATCTGGCAAGGCGGCATGTCATTCCATGGCGGCATGCTCGGCGTGTTCTTCGCCATGTGGCTCTACGGCCGGCAAATCAACAAAGGCTTCTTCACGGTCACCGATTTCATCGCGCCACTGGTACCGATCGGCCTGTTCGCCGGGCGCATCGGCAACTTCATTAATGGCGAACTGTGGGGCCGACCCACCGATTTGCCCTGGGGCATGGTGTTCCCTTACGTCGACAATCTGCCGCGACATCCCTCGATGCTTTACGAAGCCTTGCTGGAAGGTCCGGTACTGTTCACCCTGCTCTGGCTGTATTCGAGCCGTCCACGCCCGACCATGGCGGTGTCCGGAGTGTTCCTGATCGGCTACGGTTGTTTCCGTTTTCTGGTCGAATTCGTCCGCCAGCCCGATCCACAACTTGGCTATCTGGCGTTCGGCTGGCTGACCATGGGCCAGGTACTGTCGACACCGATGATCATTGCGGGCGTGGCGTTACTCGTATATGCGTATAAACGCGTCGGTTACAAGACTCCTGTTGCAAGATCCAAATGAGCCCGCTGCCATGTGCTTGAGCCTTGCATATTGCAACCTGTATCTTCAGGCCGGTAATTGATATGCAGCAATATCTGGATTTAATGCGCCATGTCAAAGACCACGGCGTACACAAAGACGACCGCACCGGCACTGGCACGCGATCGGTGTTCGGTTACCAGATGCGTTTCGATCTGGCGCAGGGCTTTCCCGCCGTCACCACCAAGAAGCTGCACTTCAAATCCATCATTCACGAGCTGCTGTGGTTCCTGCGCGGCGACACCAATATCCGATATCTGCGCGACAACGGCGTCAGCATCTGGGACGAGTGGGCCGATGCCAACGGTGAACTTGGCCCCGTGTACGGCTGTCAATGGCGCTCCTGGCCAACACCGGACGGCGGCCATATCGACCAGATCCGCGATGTCGTCGAACAGATCAGGACCAACCCGGACTCGCGACGCCTGATCGTCAGCGCCTGGAATGTCGCCGAAATTCCGCACATGGCGCTGCCGCCCTGTCATGCCTTCTTTCAGTTCTATGTCGCCGACGGCAGATTGTCCTGCCAACTCTACCAGCGCAGCGCCGATATTTTTCTCGGCGTGCCCTTCAACATCGCCTCCTATGCCCTACTGACCCTGATGATCGCGCAGGTCACCGGCCTGACGCCCGGCGAATTCATTCACACACTCGGCGATGCGCACCTGTACTCCAACCATATGGAGCAGGTGGACACGCAATTGTCACGCGCGCCCTTCCCCTTGCCGCGCATGCGCCTCAATCCGGCGGTCGACGACATCTTCGGTTTTCGCTACGAGGATTTCGAATTGCTGGATTACCAGTGCCACCCGGGGATCAAGGGTAAAGTGGCGGTATGAGAACAAGCACTGACCACGGAGAGTATTTAGGAAGGCCTGAAAAAAACCATCAACCGTCAAGGACGCCAACAGCGCCAAGATATTTCCTCTTGAATTTCAAAACAGATTTTATTGGCGTCCTTGGCGGTTCAAGTAATAAATCAGAGTATCCTTTATATTGTTCCTGCCAAAACGGGATTTTCCGTGTCCTCCGTGGTTAATGCCGGCCTGTCTTGACCATGCTCTCTATCATCGCCGCCCTGTCCCGCAATCGCGTCATCGGCAGAAACAATCAACTACCCTGGCGGCTGCCGGCCGATCTGAAACACTTCAAGGCGGTGACGCTGGGAAAACCGGTGATCATGGGCCGCAAGACCTTCGACTCGATCGGCAAGCCGCTGCCCGGGCGCGACAACATCGTGGTGACTCGCAATCCGCAATTCCACACCGCCGGTATTGCCGTCGTCCACTCGTTGGATGCGGCCCTCGCGAATGCGCAGGCCGCGCCGGAGATTATGCTGATCGGTGGTGCACAGCTGTATGCGGAGGCCTTGCCGAGGACACAACGCCTGTATCTCACGCTCATCCATGTCGACGTCGATGGCGATGCGCACTTCCCCGTCTACAACCCGGCCGACTGGCGGGAAACGGCGCGCGAGGATCATGCACCGGACGAGAACAATCATTATTCCTACAGCTTTCTGATACTGGAACGCTAACAGGGCTTGCTACTCGCTACCCGGCCGGCGTGCACCGGGGCAATCGATGGCGGTCCATTGCGGCGGGTCGTCGAGACGCAACGCAGTCAGCTTACCACCCCATAAACAACCGGTGTCTAGCGGAAAGACATTTGGTTCGGCGCACGGCCCGAGCGTGGACCAGTGGCCGAACACCAGTTTCAATTCGGCGCTGGCGCGACCCGGCACCGTGAACCAGGGACGATATGGCGCGGGCTGACTCCCCGGCGCGCCTTTTTCCTCCAGCGCCAGTCGCCCCATGTCATCGCAATAGCGCAGACGTGTGAAACAATTGGTGATAAAGCGCAGCCGTTCCCAGCCCGCCAGCGTTTCCGACCAGCGATCCGGCTCGTTGCCATACATCTGACCGAGATAGGCCGCGTAGTCTTTGCCTTCCAATGTCGTTTCGAGTTCACGCGCGCAACGCTGCGCGGTGACGAGGTCCCATTGTGGCGGCAGACCGGCATGGCACATCGTATAGCCGAGGCCGGCGTCGTGATGCAGCAGCGGTTGATGCCGCAACCAGTCGAGCAGCTCGTCGCGATCGGGCGCATCTAGCACATCGTGGAAGCTGTCTTTGCGGTGATAGCGCAAATGGCCATGCGCGACAGCCAGCAGGTGCAGGTCGTGATTGCCGAGCACGGTGACGGCGTGCGTACCGAGGTCCTTTACAAAGCGCAAGGTGCCCAGCGAATCCGGGCCGCGATTGACCAGGTCACCGGTGAACCACACCGTGTCGACGTGCGGATCAAAGCGCAGTCTGTCGAGCAGGCGTCTTAGCTCGTCATAGCAGCCCTGGATATCGCCGATGGCATAGGTAGGCATGGAAATCAGAGACCAGTTGCAAGATACAAGATACAAGGTAACAACAAGCATTGATCCTTGTAACTTGTATCTTGCACCTGGTCTCTGTTGTTAATGCAAAACGCGCGGCACAGAAAGACTGAACGGAGGAATTTCGGCGTCGAAGTGTACGCCGTCGTCGGCGACCATCTGGTAACTGCCGCGCATGCTGCCGACCGCGGTATCCAACATGGTGCCACTGGTGTACTGGAAACCCTCGCCCGGGCGCAGATAGGGCTGCTCGCCGACCACGCCTTCACCGCGCACTTCCTGCACCTTGCCGTCGGCATCGGTGATGACCCAATGCCGCGTCAGCAGCTTGGCGGGGATCTCGCCAACATTGCGAATGGTGACCGTATAGGCGAATACGAAACGGTTTTGGTCCGGCACCGACTGCGACTCTATATACAGAGTCTCGACATCGACTTTGATGTTGTACTGCGTGTCGCTGTTCATGGCGTTATTTGAACGGATTTAGGGTGCGGGCGCAAGCGCCGCGTGCGGCGTCAAATACCTTGCTATTACCAACGATTCTGTCGGGCCGGCGCGGACTGCTCCGGTGACCGGGCCGCATCTGTTCCGATAGTCTATTGTTCGGCATGGCAATACAAAGCCCGAGGGACCGCGACTTGCAGAAGCGGTGCTTACGCGCTGCGCGGTTCACCGCCACGGCAATTGGAAAACAACTGCAGCCACGACTTGACAGACAACGCGGTGATTTCCCCAAATCGCTCAGCGCCGATACGCCGTATTTAATCAGGCCGACACGATCAAGACACAATTCCACCCCTCTTGCATTGACAGTCCGACAATGAATCGGTACGGTTCAGGACCAAATCGAATGCGAGAGCCCCACCACGATGATCAGTATCCGAGCCCATCGCTCATCATGTCTTGCACAGCTGCGCTCGTCATGTTTTACGGTAGCCGCAATCGACCCCACCAGCCTGTTACTGCCGAAGCCGCAATAGTGTGCCCAACCAGATCCGCGATGATCGTCGTCATCGGCTCGGCCAGCCAAGCACGTGAATACTGACTGGCTGGTAGCACTACGCGAGCACCTGCGCTACCTCGGCAAGGCGTATCTGGTCCTGTTGCTGGCGCTGTGCCTGACGGCAGGGGCTTGGTATTTCAGCCGCCTGAGTCATATCAACTCGGAGTCTGAACAACTCGGCGACATCGCCGACAACATCGATTACGCCATGCAGCGGCGCATCGACTCGTATATCAATGTACTGGACGGGGTTGCCGGCCTGTACCGTGCCAGCATCAGCGTGGAACGCAGCGAGTTCCACTCGTATCTGCTGGCGACGGAGCTCACCGAGCGGCTCCCCGGCATCCGGGGTATCGGCTTTGCACGTCTCGTATCGAACGCGGATATGGACCGCTTCGTGGCACAGGTCCGCGATGACCACAGCCTGCATCCCGGTGGAAATCCGCAATTCACCGTGCAGGCCCTGACCGGTGATGACACGCACCTGATCATCGACTACATCGAACCTTTCGAGACCAACAGCGCCACTTTCGGCCAGGACATGGGGTATGATCCGCAACGCCAGGCCACGTTGCTGCGCGCTCGCGATACGGGCCAGGCATGCGCCACACCGCCTATCAAACTCTGGGGAAACACTGCTGCGGAAGCCCCGGGCGTATTGATCGTTCTGCCAATCTACCGCAACGGACAGGCAATCGATACCCAGGCGGCGCGACGGGCAGCTTTCAGCGGCGTGGTATTCGCGCGACTCGCCACGGCGGATCTGTTTGACAATCTCGTCAACGGCAGCACGGAAAAATTGGCCCATATCCTGATCGAAGATATGGGCGATGCCGGTCGCCCGCTGCTGATTCACAGTAGCCCGCTCAGCGGCAAGCTCAGCGGCAGCGATCTGGCGGACACGCGTACCCTGGATGTCGCCGATCGCCATTGGCGGCTTACCGTGCAGGCTTATGCCGGTCCACAGCATCTCGGCGACATCGATGCGTCGCCTTATATCGCCGGCACCGGCCTGGTGATCAGCCTGCTGTTGTTCAGTCTGACCTGGACACAGGCATACAACTACGCCCTGCGACGCCGACAGAACATCATACTCGAGCATCAGGCCGCGCATGATTCCCTAACCGGTCTGCCGAACCGGTATTACATCTACCGGGAACTGGGTCGCCAGCTGCACGTCGACAACAAGCGCAGCCGACTGCTGGCAGTGCTGCTCATCGATCTCAACGGCTTCAGGGACATCAATGACACGCTCGGGCATCACAGCGGCGATCAACTGCTGCGCATGATCGGCCCGCGCCTGCAAGCGATACTCAAATTGGATGATTGCGTGGCCCGGCTCGGCGGCGATGAATTCGCGCTGCTGATATGCTCTTCGAACAGTGTCGAACAGATCATTCATGACATTGAGGCGATCCTCGCGGTCTTCAGACAGCCCTTCGATATGGAAGGACTGAAGCTGCGCATCGGCGCCAGCATCGGCGTAGCCCTGTTTCCCGAGCACGGCGGCGATGTCAGCACGCTCATGCGTCATGCCGACATCGCCATGTACGTGGCCAAAAACACCGTGCAGGGCTACGCAATCTATGACCCGGCGCACGATTCGCACAGTCCACAACGGCTCGCCTTGCTGACGGAACTCGGCGATGCGCTGCGCAACAACCAGTTGGTCCTGCACTACCAGCCGATCATTACCACACACGGCGGCGCCATCGGTTCGGTGGAAGCGCTACTGCGCTGGCGGCATCCACAGCGCGGCCTGCTGCCACCCGGCGATTTCATCGCGCAGGCCGAGCGCAGCGAACTTATCAAGCCCATGACACTGTGGGTGCTCGACACGGCAATGTCACAATGCAAGGCTTGGCTTCGCGAGGGCATCGAACTCAAGATCGCGGTCAACATTTCGGCGCGCAACTTACAGGACAGCGAACTGCCCGAACAGATACTGGCGATCTGTCAACGTCACGGCACCAGCACGGAACATCTGACCCTGGAAATTACCGAGAGTGCCATCGTCACCGATCCGGTGCGTGCCCTCGACACACTGACGGTGCTGACCCGCGCCTGCGTGACCATCGCCATCGACGACTTCGGCACCGGCTATACTTCGCTCGGCTACCTCAAGAACCTGTCAGCGCGACATGTAAAGATAGACCGATCCTTCGTGACGGAAATGACCCACGACGAGAACGACGCCGTAATCGTGCGTTCGATCATCGACCTGGCCCACAACCTGGGCATGACCGTGGTCGCCGAAGGCGTCGAGAATCGCGACGTGCACGACATCCTGGAAATCCTCGGTTGCGATCAACTGCAGGGCTATTACTACGCCAAGCCGATGCCGGCGGAGGCACTGGCCGATTGGCTGGCGGTCCATGGCCCGCAGTATCGTCTGCCGCTGCGCAGCGCACTGCACGCATTGCGATAAGACCACAGCCGTAAAGATATACACTTGGGCACCCGGACCGGACAAGCTAGCGCAGGTACGGGTTTCAGGCCCGATTTTGGATCGAAGCAGAAATTACCGCCATCCGACGATTTATCTCACGTACGTTCGCGTGGCGATAGCAACGCCACCGTGAACGCCAGCCCCGCCAATGCCGCGGCAATATCGAAACTGAGGGTCGGACCGAGCGTGGCCCAGGTGTGACCGCTGTAAAAACTGCCGACGGCGCCACCCAATCCGAAACTGGCGCTACCGTAGATCGCCTGGCCGCGATGCTGATGCCGGCCGGTAAAGAAGCGGTACACCATCTGGATCGCCGAGGCATGAAAGCTGCCGAAGGTCGCGGCATGCAGCGCCTGCGCAACGATCAACACAGCGAGCGATTCCGGAAAATGTCCGATCAACAACCAGCGCAGCGCCGCCAGGGCGAAGCTGGCCAGCAACACGGTGCGCAGCTTCAAGTAATGCAGCAGGCGCCGCATCACCAGAAACACGCCGATTTCGCACACCACGGCGAAGGCCCAGAGCATGCCGATCAGCGTTGTGCTGTAGCCGTACGCTTCCAGATAGATGGAATAAAAAGTGTAGTACGGCCCGTGACTGGCCTGCATGAGAAAGCAGGCCAGCAGAAACGCTACCACTTCGGGACGACGCAGCACATCGCGCAAACGCCCGACGTGCAGGCTCGGCGCCTGTAGCTCGGATTCCGGTAGCATCTGGCTGTACAGCCAGATGCCCCCCATCAGCGTCAACAGGCTGGGCAGTACCCACCACGGTCCATACGCATCGATTATCGGCCCCAGCGCCAGCACGCTGGCGATAAAACCCAACGAGCCCCACAGACGCACACGGCCATAGATGCCGGCGTGACCGCCGCTGTGGTTCATGGTGATGACTTCCAGCAAGGGCAGCGAAGCGTTCCAGAAAAAGCTGAACACCATCATCACCCCGGCCAGCCACCAGAATGAGGTGCCGAAGAACACACCGGTGAAGGCGATCACGGTTATCAGCGCGGCGATACGCACCACGCGCATGCGTTGCGCACGATGATCGGCAATCCATGCCCAGACCACCGGCGCGACGATGCGCGAGAGCATCAACAGTGCCATCAGCACCCCGATATCGACCGGGGTGAAGCCGATGGATTGCAGATACAGCCCCCAATACGGCACCAGTGCGCCGAGGGTGGCGAAGTAGAAGAAATAAAAACCGGAGAGGCGCCAGTAGGGCATGACTACAGTAGCTGGTAACGTGTGACGGGTAACAGGTTTATGGATCCGAGCCAGGCGGGCAACGGCATGCCCACTACCCGACTTGACTCATGCAGAAGGCGGAATGATCGGTGTCACGGAGCGCACGTCCAGGTTCTGCGCCCGGTGCCGCAAGGCATGATCCATGAGCACGATAGCCAGCATGGCTTCGGCGATGGGTGTGGCGCGGATGCCGACGCAAGGATCGTGGCGGCCGGTGGTGATGACATCGATAGGTTCACCCGTGACGGTTACGGTGCGACCGGGCAGACGGATACTCGAGGTTGCCTTGAGCGCGATGCTGGCGACGATATCCTGACCTGAGGAAATACCGCCGAGTACACCGCCGGCGTTGTTGGAGAGGAAACCCTGCGGCGTGATTTCGTCACGGTGCTCGGTACCCTTCTGTTCAATACAGGCGAAGCCCGCACCGATTTCCACGCCCTTCACCGCGTTAATGCTCATCATGGCGTAGGCGATGTCGGCGTCGAGACGGTCGAACACTGGCTCGCCCCAGCCCGGCGGCATGCCGGTGGCGATGACGTTGATGCGCGCGCCGATGGAATTGCCTTCCTTGCGCAGGGCATCCATGTAGGCCTCCAGTTCCGCGACCTTACCGGCGTCGGGACAGAAAAACGGATTATTTTCGACCTCATTCCAGTCGAAGGCCTCGGGCTTGATCGGACCGAGCTGGGCGAGATAGCCGTGGATCGCCACGTCGTAACGCTCCCGCAGATATTTCTTGGCAATGGCGCCGGCGGCGACGCGCAGCACGGTTTCACGCGCCGAGGAGCGGCCACCGCCACGGTAGTCGCGCACACCGTATTTCTGCTGGTAGGTGTAATCGGCATGGCCTGGCCGGAAGCGGTCCAGAATATTGGAGTAATCCTTGGAACGCTGGTCGGTATTCTCGATCAGCAGACCGATCGGCGTGCCGGTGGTTTTGCCTTCGAACACACCGGACAGGATCTTCACCTCGTCAGCCTCGCGGCGCTGTGTGGTGTGACGGCTCTTGCCGGGCTTGCGGCGGTCCAGATCGGTCTGGATGTCCTCGCCGGACAGCGCCAGACCGGGCGGACAGCCGTCGACGATGGCAACATAGCCACCGCCATGACTCTCGCCGGCTGTGGTGACAGTGAACAGTTTTCCCAGGGTATTTCCAGACATGGCGCCATTGTAGCGGGTTCTCGCAACCACGTCGCGCCCCGGACTGTCTAAAGCTTGAGACGGTGGTTGCCGTTACACCCTACACAACGTGAACCAGACAGAGGGAGGTGATTGTCAAGTGAACAAGCGTAATCAGCACTATGGACCCAGCATCGGCCAGTACATGGGCAAACCGATCTTTCAGTCCATCAAAGGACCGGATGGAACCCTGGTCTTCGATCGCATCGCACACTGCGATGAAGAGGGCTGCCCCCTGGATCAGCTTGGGAAAAACGAGGTCATGATGTCACCGGGGCTTATCTACCGGCAGCAAGGTTAACAACAAACAATACCAAGCCACACTGTAAAGGCCATGGAGCGGACTTTACAGCACGCCGTGAGGCGTTATTTCTCTCCACTATCCAGACCCTGACGATGCGTCAGGTTGATCAGGCTCAGCATGCGCTTGAAGGGCAGTACCCGTTCGTTCTGCCTATCCACTATCGTCATGAATGGCAGGTCCGCGTCGGCGAAATCATAGCTACCCTCTTGCATTGCCTCGTACAGCTTGCGGAGCTCCTCGGTCTCCAATAAGGACTGTCTGACCAATTCAGCGTATCCTTCGGGGGAACGTGGGCGTTGCATATCAACCTATATAAATTTTGGAAGATATAAGTTTCAAGGGAACATCATTACTGCCTCCCGCCATATAAGATTCTTAAGAAAGGACTGAAAAACCCATCAAGCGCCAAGAGCGCCAAGATATTTCCTCTTGAATTTCAAAACAGAATTTCTTGGCGTCCTTGGCGGTTCGAGTAATAAATCAGGGTTTCCTTACCCTTGTACCTTGTATCTTGAAACTTGTATCTACTGCTGTTTATCGAACAGCGCCTGATACGCAACCAATTGATCCGCAGTCAGCAAAAATACACCGCCGCCGCCGCGCTCGAATTCCAGCCAGGTGAATGGCACGCTCGGAAAGGCATCCACCAGTGCTGCATCGCTGTCGCCGACCTCCACCACCAAAATGCCATGTGTTTCCAGGTGGGCGGCGGCATCGCGCAGAATCCGCCGCGCAAAATCCAGGCCATCACTGCCCGCCGCAAGACCCAGGGCCGGTTCACACCGGTATTCCGCCGGCAGCTCGGCCATTTCGGCATACGACACATACGGTGGATTGCTGACGATGATGTCGTAACGGCGCGTGCCCAGCACCGCGAACAGATCGGATTGCAGCACCTGCACCCGCTCGCTCAGTCCATGTCGTTCAATGTTGATCTGCGCGACCTCCAGCGCCGGCACCGAGATGTCGCCGAGATCAACCTGCGCCGCGGTGAATTCGTGGGCACAGGCAATGCCGATGCAACCGCTGCCGGTACACAGATCGAGCACGTGCCGGACGCGGCCAGCGTCGATCCAGGGCGCGAAACCGTGCTCGATCAGTTCTGCGATCGGCGAGCGCGGCACCAGCACGCGCTCATCAACAAAAAAAGGCAGGCCCGCGAACCAAGCCTCATGAGTCAGATACGGCACCGGCAGATGCTCTCGCACCCGCCGCGCCAACAGTTCGGTCACTGTCTGTATCTCCGTGGCAGTCAGGGCAGCCTCATGAAACACGGTGGGCAGATCGGGCGGCAGGTGCAGCGCACTCAGCACCAGTGCCGCGGCTTCGTCGATGGCATTCTCGGTGCCGTGACCGAAGCACAGACCGGCCGCGTTGAAACGGCTGGCACCAAAACGGATGAAATCGCGCAGCGTTTGCAACTGCGCGCGGGCCTCTTCGAATTCGTCCATAGCAGCAATCTTGCGTGATGGGCCGGGCTTGCAACCCGTCCGGAATGTCCAGGCAATCGGCAGCGGGAGTGGGAAACCCGTCCTGAGCCGCGTGATGGATGCCATAATACAAGATATGCCTGCCGTGCGCGGTATGGAATAATGCCGCCATGACTGAAACTTCCACCACCAGACCCATTGCCAAGCAACTGCTGACACTAGTCGGCGTCATGGCTCTGCTGCTCGGCCTGTGGTCAGGCTGGCACTTGCTGCATCCGCCCGCCGCCCTGCCCACACTCAGCTCCGGTACCGCCCTGCCCGCGCCGCGCCCACTGGCACCGTTCACGCTCACGGACGATCACGGCCGGACCTTCGACCTGGCACGTCTCAAGGGCGCATGGACCCTGCTGTTCTTCGGCTACACGCATTGCCCGGATGTCTGTCCGACCACACTCGCAACATTGAACAGTGTGGTAAAGCGGGTCGCCGCCGCGGGCTCGCAGCGCGAGCCGTTGCACGTGGTCTTCGTCAGCGTCGACCCGGCACGCGATACGGTGCAGCGCCTGGCTGAATACGTACCCTATTTCAACAAGGATTTTCTCGGCGTCACCGGCACGCCCGCGCAAATTGATGCCTTCACGGCCCAACTCCATATTCTGCATATGCGCGGCGAAACGACGGCGGACGGCGGGTATACTGTGGACCATACCGCTTCGCTGCTGCTGATCGATCCGGAAGCGCGCTTCAACGCGGTCTTCTCGGCACCGCATGTCGCAAGCACCCTTGCGAAAGAATTCCTGACCCTGCGCGACTACTACAAGGATCTGCAATGAAACCCTGGCTCGCTTTATTTGCTTTGCTGTGCACCGCCCCCGGACTGACGCAGGCCGCCACCGACATCGTCGTGCATGATGCCTGGGTGCCCGCCGCACCGCCCGGCGCCACCGTGCTGGCGGCCTATCTGAACATCGACAATCACAGTGCCGGCACGCAGACGCTGAGCGGCGTCAGCAGCCCACAGTTCGCGAGCGTCGAGATCCACCGCACCGAGATCCGGAACGGTGTCGCCAGCATGAGCGCCCAACCACGCGTCGCCATTCCCGCGCACGGCCGTTTGAGCTTCGCACCGAACGGTTATCATCTGATGCTGATCGGGCCGCGCACCGCTCTGCACGCCGGCGATCACGTCGAACTGCACTTGCAGTTCGACGGCCAGCCCGTACAGCAGATACACGCGCCGGTGCGCGCCGCTGCCGAGCCCGCCGACACCATGATGCAGCATCACCATCACGACTGATTGCAGGATAGCCAAGATCATGCCGGATAACGCGCCACGCGCGACCACCGCGGCGGGCGATACACTGAAAAGCCTGCCGCAATACCTGTTGCCGCATCATCTATTGTCCTGGCTCATGCAGGTCGCCACACGGCTGCGCTGGCGGCCGTGGAAGAACTGGCAGATCAAGTGGGTGATCCGTCGTTACGGCGTCGACATGAACGAAGCGCTGGAGCCTGAACCAACGCATTATCCACATTTCAACAGCTTCTTCACGCGCGCGTTGCGCGGCGGTGTACGGCCATTGGCCGCTGGCACCGATGACATTCTTTGCCCGGCGGACGGCGCCATAAGCCAGCTCGGCGCGATCCGCGAGGGTCGTATCTTTCAGGCCAAGGGACGCGATTTCACTACCGTGGAGCTGCTCGGCGGTTCTATCGCCCGCGCCGCGCCCTTCGAGAACGGCCGCTTCGTCACCGTGTATCTGTCGCCACGCGACTATCACCGCGTACACATGCCGATCGCAGGTCGGCTGCGCGAAATGATCCACGTGCCGGGTCGCCTGTTCAGCGTCGCGCCACACACCACGCGCGCCATCCCGCGACTGTTCGCGCGCAACGAGCGCGTGGTGTCGATCTTCGACACCGAGGCCGGACCGATGGCGGTGATTCTGGTCGGGGCGCTGTTCGTGGCGAGCATCGAAACGGTCTGGGCCGGGGTGGTCACCCCGCCGCGGCGCCGGGAAATCCGGACCTGGGATTACCGCGATGCGTCGCTTGCATTGACGCGTGGCGCGGAACTCGGGCGTTTCAATATGGGTTCGACGGTGATCGTGCTGTTCGGGCGGGGCCATGCTCAATGGGCTACGCAATGGCAGGCCGACAACCCCGTGCGCATGGGTCAGCGCCTGGGCACCTGCACCACTGGCTAGCATTTTCTGCTATTCTCCCCACCTCTCTACTTGCCACTCGCCACTCGCTACAGTCCTTATGCAACCCATGCTCAACATCGCGGTGCGTGCCGCACGCGCCGCCGGCAACGTTATCGTCCGTCATGTCGATCGACTCGACTCGCTCACTGTCAACGTCAAACAGCGCAATGATTTCGTCTCCGAGGTCGACCAGATGGCCGAGCAGGAGATCATCAAAGTGATTCGCAAGGCCTTCCCCAGTCATGGCATCCTGGCCGAGGAAAGTGGTGCCCACGCCGGTGACGACTACCTGTGGGTCATCGATCCGCTCGACGGCACCACTAATTTTTTGCACGGTTTCCCGCAGTTCGGCGTGTCCATCGCCGTCAAACACAAAGGCCGGCTGGAACAGGCCGTGGTCTACGATCCGCTGCGTCAGGAACTGTTTACCGCCAGCCGCGGCGCCGGCGCGCACCTCAATGACCGGCGTATCCGCGTCAGCAAGCAGAAGGCGCTGGAAGGTGCTCTGCTCGGCACCGGTTTTCCGTTCAAGATCCACGCACACATCGATCCTTATCTGGGCATGCTCAAGGATCTGTTCAGTGTCACGGCCGGCATCCGCCGGGCCGGCGCGGCCTGCCTGGATCTGGCCTATGTCGCGGCCGGCCGGGTCGACGGCTTCTGGGAAATCGGCCTGCAGGAATGGGACATCGCAGCCGGCGTGCTGCTGGTTCAGGAAGCCGGCGGGCTGGTAGGCGACTTCAAAGGCGGGCACAATCACCTGGTGAGCGGTAATGTGGTGGCCGGCAACCCCAAGCTATTCAAGGCCATCCTCAAGACCATCCAGCCGCATCTCACACCGGAGCTGGCACGCTGAATTCTTTCTGCGGTCCCAGCCGCCGTGATGTTGCATAAAGATAACGGACCACTGGCCGTGTGCCGCTAACAACACACGACTTCTGACATTGCAGGACGGAAATTCATGGATCTGATCTTCAAACTGCTGAAACAGATGCGTACAGTCAACGCCTCGGATCTGCTGCTCAGCAACGGCATGCCGCCCGCCTTGCGCATCAACGGCAAACTTGGCGCGGTGCTCGACGAGGTTTTGAACCCGGCGCAGATCGAGGCCATCGCCAAAACTTTCTTCGACGAATCCCAGCAGAAAAGCTTTGCCACGACGTTGGAATGCAATGTCGGCGTGAGCTTTCCCGAGCTCGGCCGGTTCCGCGTCAACGGCTTCCGCCAGCGCGGCAGTGTCGCCCTGGCGATTCGCGCCGTTCCCACCCAGACTCCCGATTTCAAAGCCCTAGGCCTACCGGATACTCTCAAAGACATCGCCATGCAGAAGCGTGGCCTGGTGCTGTTCGTCGGCGCCTGCGGCTCTGGCAAGTCGACCTCGCTGGCCTCGATGATCGACTACCGCAGCCGCAACGAAGACGGCCATATCATCACTATCGAAGATCCCGTCGAATTCCTGCTGCCGCATCGCCGCAGTATGGTCAACCAGCGCGAGATCGGGGTCGATACACGCTCCTACAGCGGTGCACTGATGAATGCCTTGCGCCAATCACCGGACGTGCTGATGATCGGCGAGATCCGCGACCGCGACACCCTGGAACGGGCGCTGGAATTTGCCGATACCGGCCATCTGTGTCTCAGCACCTTGCACGCCAACAACGCCAATCAGAGCTTTGATCGCATCATTAATTTCTTTAGGGAAGAGGAACGCGCACAGATACTGATCAGCCTGGGACAGAATCTGCGCGCCGTGATATCGCAACGCCTGCTGCCGAGCCGGAAAGGCGAGCGCGCCCTCGCCTATGAACTGCTCACCGGCTCGCCGAGAGTCGGCGAACTGGTACGCCGTGGCGAGTTTGAGAAGCTCAAGGAGACCATGGAAAAAGGCCAGGCGCATGGCATGAATACCTTCGATCAGTGCCTGTTCAGCCTCTACGAACGCGGCAGTATCAGCGCCGACACCGCTCTTGAATACGCGGATTCGGTCAGTAATCTGCGTCTGCGCATGAAGCTGGCGGCGCATGACAGCGTCGCCACCTGAAACCCGCCATATATCCCCGCTCACCATTCAAGTTTTCCCTCCTATAACCGAAACCATGACAGGGGGGACGTATTCTCTGTGACGGATCACTTAGACACGAGCGAACGGTATGGCAGATCAATCAGTTGACAAAAAGGTTCTGGGCGACAAGGCACTGGAACTGGTGATGCGAGATGTGTTGTGCGGCATGGAGGACCTGGCAACACGACTCGGCTACGATGTGACACCTTACCGGATCGAGATACTGTCCATTGATCCCGCTCCTGTGGTAACGGACAACCCGGCCGCAAATAACTCCGCCGTGGTGCTCGCCTTTCCACCACGCGAAGTGGCGGTGCGGCGCAAAGCGTTGCGCAAAAAAATATCCTGAAGGTATTCCTGAAACGCAAAGGGCGCGGCAATATGCCGCGCCCTTTGCGTAGCACCTTGGGTGCGTCTTACGGCATGGAGTCCAACTCCGCGCCTTCCTTCTTCACCGGAATGAGATTCTGCTTCGAGACCCCGAGCCACATCACGATCGGGCTGGCCACCAGCACCGATGAATAAGTGCCGATAACTATACCGAGCGTGAGCGCAAGGGAGAAGTAAAATAGCACCTGTCCACCGAAGAACAGCATCGAGAACACCATCAACTGCGTGGTCACGTGGGTGATGATGGTGCGCGACAACGTGCGGGTGATGGCGTTGTCGATGATCTCGGGCACGGTACCGACGCGCATGGTGCGGAAGTTTTCACGGATCCGGTCGAACACCACCACCGTATCATTCACCGAGTAACCCAGAATGGCCAATACGGCGGCCAGCACCGACAATGAAAATTCCCAATGGAAGAAAGCGAAACAGCCGAGGATGATGACCACGTCGTGCAGGGTCGCGATGATGGCACCGACCGAGAAGCGCCATTCGAAGCGCAGCGCCAGATAGGCCATGATACCGAACGACACCAGCAACAATGCCAAGCCACCACCGTTGATCAGTTCCGCGCCGACCTGTGGCCCGACGAATTCGACACGCCGCAACTCGACCGTCTTGTCCTGGGCACGCAGCACTACCATGACTTTGTCACTGAGCTGCGCCGACGACTCCCCCTTCTTGAGTGGCAGCTGTATCAGTAGCGCATGGGAGCTACCGAACTTCTGCACACTCGCGTCTTTATAACCGTTCTGCGTTAGAGTGTCGCGCAACGTGGAAGTATCCACCGATTGAGGGTAGTGCAGCTCCATGACGGTGCCGCCGGTAAAATCGACACTGAAGTTCAGGCCGTAATACCCTAGGGCGACAAGGGCCAGGACGAAGGCCAGGGCCGAGATCACCGAGGTGATGCCGGCATAGCGCATAAACGGAACGTCGTGCTTGATGTGGAAGATTTCCATGCAGCGTCCCTTAAATCGGCAAAGAGGACAGCTTGCGCTGTCCGAAGAGCAGGTTGACCATGGCGCGTGAAACCATCACGGCGCTGAACATGGAGGTGATAATACCCAGGCACAAGGTCACCGCGAAACCGCGAATCGGGCCGGAGCCGAGCATGAACAGTGCAAAACCGGCAATCAGCGTGGTGATGTTGGAATCGACGATGGTATCGAGTGCGCGGTCATAACCCGAATGAATACTGGCCTGTGGCGAATTGCCATTGCGCAACTCCTCACGGATACGTTCAAAGATCAGCACGTTGGCATCAATCGCCATACCGATGGTCAGCGCGATGCCGGCGATGCCGGGCAAGGTCAATGTGGCCTGCAGCGTCGACAGCACCGCCACCAGCAAGATCATGTTGACGAACAGTGCGATGGTCGAAATCACACCGAACAAATGGTAGTAAAAAATCATGAACACCGCGATGGCCGCGAAACCGTACAGCGTCGAATTGAAGCCGGTACGGATGTTGTCAGCGCCCAGGCTCGGGCCGACAGTGCGCTCCTCGATGATCTCGCTGGGCACCGCCAGTGAACCGGCACGCAGCAACAGCGACAGATCGCGTGCCTCCTCGGTACTGTCCAGGCCGGTGGTCTGGAAGCGATTGCTGAAGGAATCGCGGATGGTAGCGACGTTGATCACTTCCTCGACTGGTTTGCTGACCCTCACCGGCTTGCCGTTGACCATGGTGGTGGTGACCTTGTTCTCGATGTACACCACCGCCATGGGCTTGCCGATGTTTTCGCGGGTGATGTCACCCATCTTCTTGGCGCCTTTGCTATCGAGATCGACGAATACCGCCGGCTGGCCGCTATTCTGGTCCATGCCGGAAGCGGCATGCGTGATCTGGTCGCCAGTGACGATGACGCGCTTCTCCAGTAGCACCGGGCTGCCGTCACGCATGTGATAGAGTTTGGAGCCCGGCGGCACGTGGCCGGCCACCGCGTCCTGCACGCTGTGTTCGACATCCACCAGCCGGTATTCCAGCGTCGCCGTGGCACCGAGAATCTTCTTGGCACGAGCCGTGTCCTGCACGCCGGGCAACTGCACCACGATACGGTCCGCGCCCTGCTGTTGGATGATGGGTTCGGCCACACCCAGCTCGTTGACGCGGTTGCGCAGGGTGGTGATGTTCTGTTCGATGGCGAACTTGCGCATCTCACGCTGTTCCTGCTCGCTCATGGTGATGCTCAGATAATAATGGCCGTCGGCATCCTTATCGGTGATGACCATGTTGGGGTATTCGGTGTAAATTTTGGCGCGGGCCTTCTCGCGCTCCGCAGCATCCTTGAAATCACCGCGCACCGCGTCGCCGCTACGCGCCAGCGTCAGGTACCGCACCCGGTCCTTGCGCAACAGGGTGCGGATATCACCGACATAGCGTTCCGCCGACAGGCGCGCCGCCGCATCCATGTCGACCTGCAACAAGAAATGTACGCCGCCACGCAGGTCGAGACCGAGGTACATGGGCTGGGCATTGATGGCCTGCAGCCACGCCGGCGTGGTGGCGGCCAGATTCAAGGCCACGACATACTTGTCACCGGCCGTAGCTTCGATCGTATCGACTGCCTTGAGCTGAGTCTCGGTATCCGGGAAACGCGCCAGCAGCTCGCCGTTGTCGAGAGTGACGGACTTGTAGGCGATATTGGCCTTTTTCAGCGCCTGCTCCACATTGTCGCGCAGCGCGGCATCGGCCTTGATGCCATGCGTGCCATTGACCTGTACCGCCGGGTCTTCGCCATATAGATTGGGCAGTGCGTACAACACGCCGAACAGCAGCGCAGCACCGATCAGCAGGTACTTCCATAAAGGGTATTGGTTAATCATGAATTGGCCATTGAATGTTCGGATTTCTGACGCAGCAGGTGCCGCGTTCGCGCTACAAGGCTTTGATGGTGCCCTTGGGCATTAGCCCCGCCACCGCATTCTTCTGTATCTTGACTTGCACGCCGTCGGCGATCTCCACCGTAATGAAGGTCTCACCGACATCGGCGACCTTGCCCAGCAAACCGCCCGTGGTGACCACCTCGTCGCCCTTGGCGAGCCCGCTGATTACCTGCTTGAGTTCCTTGGCACGTTTGGACTGCGGCCGGATCAGCAGAAAATAGAACACCGCGAAGATCAGAATCAGCGGCAAAAAGCTCATGATAGGGTCGGTTGGACCCGCGGCAGGCCCGGCGGCCCAGGCATCGGTAATAAAAAAACTCATGATTCGGTCCTTACAAAGTGAGCGGGCGAAGCTTTCCGGCCCGGATTGTCGGGTACGCCGCGCTTCGGCCCCCGGTTATTGCGGGCATTATGCCATAGCCTCGCCGTTTTGCGCCTGTCGGGCATGGAAATCGGCCACGAAGTCCGCCAGCCGGCCGGCGCCGATGGCCGTA